>CAUZJT010000042.1:0-18242 GCA_963580215.1 Gammaproteobacteria bacterium | reverse complement strand
GGTGTTGCTAGTGAAACACGGCAATATCCACAGGTCCAATAGTTGCAAAAAACGTGGTAAAGGCGATGATCAGCGCCTCAGTCACCAGAGCGCTCCCCATAGACAAAATACCGTCGTTCAACCAAAGCTCGCAACACCCTCCTTCTCAAGGTCTGCCATGGTACGCACAATCCCTTCACGTAAGATCCGGGTCAGGTCATCGATTTGCTCACGGGTAACGCATAGTGGTGGCGACATGACACACATATTAATCAACGGCCGCACCAGCAAGCCAAGCGCCTGGCAATGGGCATCGATACGACTACCTACCTCGTAGTCAAGTGTCAGCGGCTGTCGACTTTCCTGACTGGCCACACACTCAAGGCATCCCATCAGGCCTTGTCCCCGAATATCGCCCACGATCGGCAGATCGGATAAGGTCTGTAACTGCTCTTGCAAATAAGGCCCCAACTCCTGGGCATTTTCCAGTAGCCCTTCAGATTCAAATACATCCATATTGGCCAGCGCCGCGGCACAGGAGACCGGATGGCCGGAATAGGTAAACCCATTAGAAAATACGGCTCCGCGCTCACTGTCGCCTCCTACTGCCTGAATCAGGCGGTCCGATATGATCACGGCTGACAGCGGGATGTATCCGGAGGTTAAACCTTTGGCCGAGACAATAATGTCAGGGGTAATATCAAACACTGGCTCTGAGGCATACCAGTGACCCAGTCGGCCAAATCCGGTGACCACCTCGTCAGAGATATAAATCACATCATGGCGCCGGCATACCTCAAGGCAGGCGGCATGGTAACCCTTAGGAGGCACGATCACTCCACCCGAGGCTAGGATCGGTTCCGCGATAAAAACACCCACTTTTTCCGCACCCACCTCCAGAATCTTAGCTTCCAATTCATCGACCAGATGACGGCAGAAAGCCTCAGTGTCCATCCCTTCAGGCCGTCGGTAGGGATTAGGTGACGAGATAAAATGCACACTATCAAGCTGGGTATCCAGCCAGTTTTTATCGCGAGACTTACCCGATACTGCGGCGGAAAGGTAGGTGCTGCCATGGTAGGCATCGTAACGGGAAATAATATGCTTTTTCTCCGGCCGGCCTAGCACGTTGTTGTAGAACATAGCAAAACGCAATGCCGAATCCACTGCAGTGGAGCCACCCGTAGCAAAAAAGACATGATTAAGATCGCCCGGTGCTACCGCCGCCAGGCGCTCAGCCAAGCGCGCAGATGGCTCGGTCGGATGACTCCATGGACTGGTATAAGACAACCGCCCCGCCTGATCTGCCATGGCTTTGACAATTTCACGCCGGCCATGCCCGGCATTGACACACCACATTCCACCAGGGCCATCGAGCAAGCGATTTCCTTGCGCGTCAGTAACATAACTACCCTCACCGCCTCTGAGGATGGTACGGCTCGAATTCGGTTTATCAAATGATTCCCAGGGATGTACCACATGGGAATCCATTTTCCGAAGCGCGGCCAGATCCACGGCCCCTGACTGAGAAGGTTTCATCAAAGCTCTCCTTATCGTTTGTTCAGCATGAGTTACCGGCTACCCTTCAAGCGCGAGCAGCGCCGGAGCGCATCGCCTGATTGGCTGCCACCAGGGTTCCCGGTGCAGGTGGATGCACCAGAGACATCACTGGGATTTCCTTTTTAAGACGCTGGTGAAATCGAAGTACACCGGCCTCAATATCAGAAAGATTATCCAGCGGAAAAACACTGGTACGCGCGGCTTCCTGCAACCACTGCACCAGTGCGTTGTCCTCAAGATAAGTCATCTTATCAATACGGCCACTGAGATATTGCGCAGCACGGACTGCACGCGACGCGCCGGGCAGTCCGTATTCGCGCCCGATGACACGGGTAGTGCCGGGACTGCAGGGCACCGACATGTAGTAGCCAGCCTTTTCGGGATAAAAATAGATTACCGCGTTAGGGAAAACGCCAAAGTACAGCCATTGGCGACGTGATTCCAAAGATAATTCGGGAAAATCCGGCAACAAAGATTTGTAGCGGGCCACGCTCCACGAGCGCGCCGGATGTTCATCAACGGTAGCCGTTGAAACTGCAATATCGCCGATAAAATCATCGCGGTAGGAACGGCCGTAAAGGTCTTGCAGTGCTGGATGCGCGGCGGGTACATGGTACCCCTCGTTGTCTACATCGTGAAAGAATTTCCAGTTGTAATCCACCTCGGTCTGGTAGGGCTCCCCAAGCGGGGTCATATCGGCAAGCCGATAACACTGAACTCGAGCATTAATGGAGGCCAGTTGTCCTGCTACCGAACGTCCCCCAGGCTCAAATCGAGTAAAGATCAGGCCGTTCCAGACCTCAAGTTCGAGCGCTGCCAGGCCGTTAGCTGTCTTATCCAAACCGGTAAAGCCCTGCGGTCGGGGGACACTTTTGAGCCGTCCATCCAGGCCATAGGTCCAGCCATGGAAAGGACAGCGCAGTACGTGACCACAATTGCCCCGCGCCTGCGGTACTACCCGTGACCCCCGGTGACGGCAGACATTATGAAAAGCGCGCAGTTGATTATCTTCGCCTCGGACCACCACCACGCGCTCATCACCGGCTTCAAAAGTCAGGTAATCGCCTATCTCAACAATGTCTGCCACATGGCCCACCAATAACCACTGTCCACGAAAAAGCTGAGCCATCTCGACCTCAAACAGTTCGGCACTGGTGTAAGTCCAGCCTGATAGCATGCCGTTGCTCGTTGCAACAGGTTGTCGGTCGGTTTTACTAGAAATCAGGTCAGGTGCTGGATTGGGCCTCGGTTCACCCGGCAATACGCTTGCCAGGTAGCTCAAGCAAGTCCGACGGGCTTCCTCAAGGTCAACGGAATCGGGTGCCATCATGCACTGCTCCCAGAAACTATCAATTAACGCAGCGAAAGCGCGCGCGAGGGCAATTGGATCTGAGGCGTTGGACCTATTGCCCTGATACAGCACTACGAACAGGCCTTCTACGCGATCTCGAATCGCCAATTCTCGAACACGAGCGGTTGCGTTGTAGTCATCACGGGCCTGGCTCTCTCCCATAAAGGCATACCAGACGGTTGCCCGGGCCGGCGTGCATAGTTTCGGATCCAACATAGCATCCACCAACGAGCGCAACGTATCGACTGGATCTTTGGGAACTTTAAAAGCCTGGTCTACCGCCTGTTCAAACTCTGCCGCCACTGACCGAAGCGTCTCTAACAGCAATTGCTCTTTAGTGTTGAAGTAGAAATTGACGATGCTCGTGGAAAGCCCGGCACGACGCGCTACCTTGGCCAATGTCAAACGGGACAAGCCCTCACGCCAAATGACTTCGATAGTGGCTTCGATCAATTGCGTCCGCCGCTCAATGCTCCCATTCGCAATGACAGGTTTAAAGCCAGTATTCATACTTATACCCCTTCCCGGACATGCAGAACGACAATGTTTGTACAAGTATACAGATTTACTGTATTGTCGTACAAACTGGTAGCCGCCAACCGCTTCCTTCGAAAGGTATCAATCCTTCAGCAATAGGAAATTTCGCGAGTCAAAGTGCAGCCAGGCCTGATCACCGGACCGATCAGACCCCTGGTAATCCTGCTGGGAGACGCACAATCCACTGCATCGCCCAAAACATTGCACAGCAAGGCCCTGCCTGTTGCCGTGGAGTCATCAATGGCGATTAGGTCGTAATTCAGATCACCGACTGAAACCGGCCCCAATAACAAACCGAAGCAGCCCGACCACTCAATTGATTCACTAACTGGGCCAAGCCACGGAAACTGCATAGCTTTAACCGTACGAACATTGCCAATGTCCCTGACCCTGCTCCACCTTTAATGGAAGGCGTTGACCTTGCAATAGCCGCATCGCTTTATGCGCTTTCGCGGGGATCGGTTTAACAGGCGCTACTTACCGGTTGAATCTGTGGCTGCGAGTTGGACTTCCTGATCCCGCAGGCGCTGCTGGCGAAGCAACAGCCAGCCCGCCACAAACACGCCGATACTCACAACCAATATGATCATGGTAGCGAGTGCATTAATGTCTGGCCGTAGCCCCAGGCGAATCCTGGAATATATAAGTATCGGCAGTGTATTTGAACCCGGACCCGAAACAAAACTCGCGATAACCAAATCATCCAGCGAGAGAGTAAAAGCTAGCAACCAGCCGGCAGCCAGTGCGGGCATCAGCAACGGTAGAGTGATATCAATCAGCACGCGGAAGGGCTTTCCACCCAGATCCTGTGCTGCCTCCTCGAGGTCCTGGCTAACCCCCGCTAGTCGGGACTGCACAATCACCGCAACATACGCAAGAGAAAACGTAATATGAGCAATAGTGATTGTGGTCATCCCACGCGCGCTTGGCCAGCCGATAAGATTACTCAACGTTATAAACAGTAGCAGTAACGAGAGGCCAGTGATAACTTCTGGCATAACCAAAGGGGCTGAGACCATGCCTGCAAATAACGTGCGTCCTTTAAAGTGGCCCGCCCGCGAAAGAGTGAGTCCCGCCAACGCACCGAGCAGCGTCGCAACCGTCGCATTTACAATAGCAATTTGTAGACTCAAAGTCAGTGCGGCCCACACCTCTTCGCTCTCAAAAAGAACGCGGTACCAACGGGTAGAGAAACCTCCCCAGACAGGCACAAGTTTAGAGTAATTAAAGGAATAGAAGATCAGTATCGCCATCGGAACATACAAGAACGCAAACCCGAAGCTTAGTGCTGACAATAAGAACAGTGACCGCTTTCGCCTCATGGTCTAATTTCCTGCTTGCTTCGATTGAATATGCTGATAAACCATCATTGGAATCACAAGGACAAGCAAAAGCACGATGGCAACCGCTGAGGCAACGGGCCAGTCATGGTTGGCATTAAACTCGTTGTACAGAACCCGTCCAATCATCAGCACATTACCGCCTCCGAGTAAATCCGGAATCACAAATTCTCCAGTCGCCGGAATGAATACCAACAGCGAGCCCGCTACCATCCCGGGCACCGTCAGGGGAAGGGTCACGGTGAGAAAAGTCATTATTGGTCGTGCGCCAAGATCAGCGGATGCCTCAATCAAAGAGTTGTCCAGTTTCTCCATATTCGCGTAGAGCGGCAATATCATGAAGGGCAAGTATGAATAGACGATTCCGATGTGGACCGCCAACTCTGAGTACATCAAGCGTAACGGACGATCAATTAGACCAAGCCAGATCAGAATATTGTTAATTGTGCCCTGATCGGCCAAAAGACCCATCCACGCATACACCCGCAGAAGGAATGAACTCCAAAACGGCAGGATAATTAACATCAGCAACACGAAACGTGTGGTCGAGGGCGAGCGCACAATCGCATAGGCCATCGGGTATCCGATCAACAAACAGAGTACCGTTGAAATTGTCGATATTCTGATTGAATTTAGATAGGTTCTGACATATAGAGGATCCTCCCACAAGTATGAGTAGTTCTCATAAGCCAGGCGCATGATCAAAGTGCCGTTGTCGAGAATTTCGAGCAATGATGAAAATGGTGGACTCGCTATCAGTGACTCTGCAAAGCTGATCTTCAATACAATCAGAAACGGTGCTAAAAAGAAGACCAACAACCAGAAAAATGGGATAGCGATCATCGCATTGCGGCACGACATCGAAATTTTTTGCACCAATCCCTTCACCAAGGGATACGAGTACACCGGACTGCGCATCACGTTACACGGCTCGAACTAGTTATTCGGAAAAAAGTACAGCATCCGACGGCGCCCAGCAAAGATATACTGTGTCACCCCAGTCCGCAACCAACTGACTATCCTTGGCGCGACTCTGATTGGGATGAGTCACTTCTAAAACATCTCCTGCCCCAGTTCTGACCCGGTAAGTTGACATATTGCCGGTATAGGCTATGTCATCCACAATCCCCAAAACCTGGTTGGGCAGATCGCTAGTCGGAGAAGTCTGTGAAATCCTGATCTTCTCAGGCCTAACGGCCAACCAGGTTGCAACGCCCTTATCCAGATACTCTCCATGTTCAACTTCGAAGTGACTGTCGTGAGAAGGGATATAGATCGTGCATAACGTCCCATCACAACGGACTACTTGACCTGCCAACATATTTACGGAGCCGATAAAGCTAGCGATAAATCGGTTTTTCGGAAATTCGTAGAGTCGTGATGGTGAGCCTATTTGGACAAAGCGGCCGCAATCCATTACTGCAATTCGATCGGAAAGCGTCATAGCCTCCCCCTGATCATGAGTGACAACAACGAAGGTTACGCCGACCTGGTCCTGGATACGCATTAACTCAAACTGCGTCTGTTCTCGCAGACGCTTATCCAGCGCAGCAAGTGGCTCATCAAGCAACAGGACCTTAGGTTGTTTAACTAAAGCCCTGGCTAATGCAACGCGCTGACGTTGACCGCCCGAAAGCTGGTGCGGCTTTCTTTTTGATAGGTCAGAAAGCTCCACCATATCCAGTATCTCGTCGACTCGCTTCCAAAGCTCAGGCTTAGCAACACCATCGCGTTTAAGGCCATAAGCGACATTATGGGCAACGGTCATATGAGGGAAAAGCGCATAAGACTGAAACATCATGTTGACTGGTCGCTCGTACGGAGGCAGATTCGTGATATCTATGCCATCAACAAAAACAGTCCCGGATGATGGGCTCTCAAAACCAGCGAGAATGCGCAGGAGAGTCGTCTTGCCACAACCTGATGCACCGAGAATCGAGAAAAGTTCGCCGCGGTAAATTTCGAGATCGACGTTGTCTACCGCCGTGAATGCGCCAAAGTTCTTAACGATCCCTTTAACCTTGATCAAAGGCTCCGAACGTCGATTGGGCTCGGATTGAGTCATATGATTTACGCCATGCGACATAGGCTTAGGTTGCCCCAAATCCCCACCCAACGACCTCTATAAAAGACTCCTGTTCGGCGCCCCAAATTGCATGGGGCGCACGACCAGAATCTGCCGCGTTAGCTTCCAGATTTAAACCTTGTCCAGGCGCGAGTTCGCGCTTTTTCAATTTTCGGCGGCACTACCGCAAGGGTATACATCTTCGCTACCAATTCAGCCGGAGGAAAGGCAGCCGCACTACCTGTGACGGCAGGATCAATCAACGGTATGGCATCCTTATTTGCGGTCGCGTACCAGGTGTAATTACTGTCATTGGCAGCGACTTCAGGGCGCATCATATAGTTCAGAAAAAGATGAGCATTTTCTACATTCTTGGCGTCCGCAGGAATAATCCAGCCGTCAACCCATAAGTTGGCCGCTCCATCGCCAGGAGGATGAAAGAAATCGAGCAACACACCAGTATTCGCCTCTTCCGCCCCTGACATGGCAAGCAGTCCATCAGGACCCCAAGTCACTGAAACACAGAATTCCCGGTTAGGCATTCTCTGATAAGCATAATTATCGAATGTCTTGATGTAGGGCCGTACCTTTGAAAGCATTTCTGCTGCCTTGTCATAATCTTCCTTGTTAGTGGAAGCCGGATTCAACCCAAGATATGCCAGCGCCATCGGCATGATATCAGTTGGGGAATCGAGGAAAGAGACGCCGCACTGAGCCAACTTCTCCATATTCTCGGGCTTGAAGATTAGATCCATCGATCCAATAGGGGCATCTGGTAGAACCTTGCGTACTTCTTCCTCGTTATAAGTGACGCCATGCGTACCCCACATGAACGGCACCACGTACTGGTTGCCTGGATCCCAGTTTGACGCCAGTTGCGCCATCACTTCAGGGCTCATATGCTTGAAATTGGGCAACTTTGATTTATCGAGTGGGCGCAGAATGTCTGCTGGAATCAACCGCCCTATCGCTGACCCACTGTGACTGACTACGTCATAGCCGGAATTCCCAGTAACAAGCTTTGAGTCCGCCATCTCAACTGAGTCGTAGTGATCATAAATCACCTCAATATCGAACTCCTTGGCGAAGTCCTCGATGGTTGTTTCGCCTATGTACTCAGCCCAGTTGTAAACGTTAAGAGTGCCAGCGGCAAAAGATGATGTGGCGCTAAGGATCATCACTATGCTGAGCGCACCAGCCGATATCAATTTACCCTTCCTCCAAACAGAAATCAGATCCCTGTTATTCATATTCATCCTCTCAAAATAAAGTGCATTGTTGCGGCCAATTAATCTACCACAGATATATAGTCATGGCTCGCGAGTTACAATCGCGCCAGAAATGACCATATCCCACCCTGAAATATTCAAGGCCTACGACATTAGAGGCGTCGTCGGGGAATCTTTGACCCACGAAATCGTTGAGCAGATCGGCCGGGCTATTGGAACGGAGGCGCTGAATGCGGGTGATAGCGCTGTGGTGGTCGGCCGCGATGGCCGTATCTCCGGGCCTGGAATTGCTTCGGCTTTGATGGACGGCATCTGCGCTGTCGGGTGCAATACCGTCGATATCGGCATGGTTCCTACGCCGTTTACCTACTTTTCCAGCCACGAGCTTGGAATTGGCTCCACAGTATCGGTCACCGGCAGCCATAACCCGCCCGATTACAACGGGCTCAAAGTCATGATCGGTACCCACACCCTCGCTGCAGAGCGCATTCAGGCCCTACGAGAACGAATAGTGGCGCAGGATTTCTCAAAAGGTACTGGCCAGCGCCAGTCCCACGATATCGTGCCGGCCTATATTGATCGCGTTGTCGGGGATATCAAGCTGGATCGACCGCTTCGGATCGTGACTGACTGCGGCAACGGGGTTGCTGGCATGGCTGCGCCCGGGTTACTACGCGACATCGGCTGTGAGGTAAGCGAGCTTTTCAGCGAGGTCGATGGGAATTTTCCCAATCACCACCCGGACCCCAGTGTGGCGAAGAATCTTGCCACGCTGATCGACACCGTACAACGGGAGAACGCTGACCTGGGCCTGGCCTTCGATGGCGACGGCGATCGCCTGGGTGTCGTTTCCGGCACGGGGCAGATCATCTGGCCGGACCGGCAAATGATCCTTTTTGCTAAGGATATCCTCTCGCGTAATCCCGGCGCGCAAATCGTTTACGACGTCAAGTGCTCACGACTACTGCCAAGAGCGATTGCACAAGCCGGTGGCAGGCCTTTAATGTGGAAAACCGGTCACTCGTTTATCAAGGGCAAACTTCGGGAAACCGGTGCAGCACTGGGAGGCGAGATGAGCGGACACCTATTCTTCAAGGAACGCTGGTATGGCTTCGATGACGCTATATATGCAGCGGCGCGACTGTGCGAGTTATTGTCCCGGCGCAGCGAGTCACCCAGCGAGGTGTTCTCCCAAATTCCAGATACCATCAATACGCCGGAATTGCGATTGGAGATGGACGAAGGGGAGCACCACCAACTCATCCTTGAACTGGTGGCGCAGGGTAAATTTGAAGGTGGCCAAACCTGTAAGATTGACGGCATTCGTGTGGACTTCGATGATGGCTTTGGCCTCGCTCGCGCTTCCAATACCACACCTACTGTCATCTTGCGTTTTGAGGCCGATACCCAAGAAGGCCTCGAGCGTATCCAGGCCTGTTATCGCGAACAGATTCTCGCCTTAAGGCCAACAATTCAACTTCCTTTCTGATTCTCGCCGATAGATGTTTCGCTGTTACTCGTGACCAATCAGGCGAGCCTCGGGGATTCTCTGGCGTAAGCTTTCTGCCATAGTTGCAATCAGGCCGAATTCAGAAATCAGCGTTACCCACAACAGGTTAAGAGGAACGTTGAGATCAGCAAACACCACCTGCCGGTATTGCCCCAACACTGCCTGAAGCTCTGCGACCCGATCGCCAAAACCAGCTCGCGACAGATCACGAAGACCGGGAATCAGCATCATGAAATCACTATACGCGGCGCCGTCTGGGTCGCGCGTGGGTGCGCGGGTATAAAGTGGTCCACTTGCGCTAAGCGCCAACTTATCGGCCTGGCGAATCTGTAGCTTCATCTATCCGGATCAACAATCAGATGCACTCCCGGGGAAGCATTATTCATGGATAACCTCAATCGCCGTAGGACGCTTGTATCCGCGCGGCAATGCACGACCCCGTTGTGCCCGGGCACCGATAAAATTCTTAACATCGGAAGGTTTAAGACGCATATGCTGTTTGCCGGCATATAACTGTAGGCTATCCCCTTCACGGAAAACGGCAATACCGACCAATTTCTCTTCGCCTGATTTGTAGCGAGAGGCCGGAATATTAACCAGCTTGACCCCTTTGCCACGCGAAAGCAGGGGCAATTCGGCCAGTGGGAAAATCAGCAAACGGCCACTGTCAGTGATGGCGCATACCCAATCATCTTCATAGTCAAACACCCGTTGGGGAGATAGTACTCCGGCACCGCGGGCGCTCAACACGGCTTTACCTGACTTGTTGCGTGTTAGCAGCTCCTCAAAGGTCGCAACGAAACCGTAGCCGGCGTCTGAGGCCAACAGATAACGGCTATCGTTGTCGCCGATCATAACGCCACAAAAACTCGCGCCGGCTGGCGTCTTGAGCTGCTTGCCCACAGGCTCGCCCATGCCCCGGGCAGAAGGCAACTCATGAGAGCGCAGGCCGTATACCCGACCCGTGGAGTCAATACATAATAGTGGCTGGTTGGTCCGGCCAGTACCCGAGTGCAGGTAACCGTCCTCACCTCGGTAGGATAATTCACGGGGATTAACCTCGGTACCCTTGGCTGCGCGGATCCAGCCCTTGCGTGACAACACCACGGTAATCGGCTCGGCCGGAATCAGCGCAGTTTCACTCAGCGCCTGGGCGGCCTCACGTTTAACCAGGGGCGAGCGTCGCTCATCGCCGAAATCCTCAGCATCAGCCAGCAGTTCCTCGCGGACCACCTTCTTCAAGCGATCGCGTGATTTGAGGATCTTTTGCAGCTCAGTCTTTTCACGAGTCAGTTCGTGCTGCTCACCATTTATTTTCATCTCCTCAAGGCGGGCAAGATGGCGCAACTTCAGTTCGAGGATTGACTCAGCCTGGGTATCGCTCAATTTGAAGCGTTTCATTAATGCCTGCTTGGGCCCTTCTTCTTCTCGAATAATGCGGATGACCGCATCGATATTCAGGTAGACAATCAGCAGGCCATCAAGCACATGTAGCCGCTTAAGTACCCGTTCGAGACGAAACTCAAGTCGTCGTTTGACAGTGTCAAGCCGAAAATCCAGCCATTCCTTTAGTAAGGACTTGAGATCGAAGACACGGGGTCGCCCATCGAGCCCAATGATATTCATGTTGACCCGGTGACTCTGCTCAAGCGCCGTCGTAGCAAACAGGTGATCCATCAAAGCTTTGCGATCGACTCGGTTGGAGCGTGGTTCGATAACCAACCGGGTAGGGTTCTCGTGATCTGATTCATCGCGGATGTCATCGACGATCGGGAGCTTCTTCGCTGTCATCTGAGCGGCAACCTGCTCTATCACCCGCTCACCAGATACCTGGTATGGCAGTGCACTGACAACGATGTTGCCTGCCTCTTCCTCCCAGATAGCCCGCTGGCGAATCGAGCCATAGCCTGTACGGTAGATTTGCCGAATTTCATCGGATGGGGTGATAATCTCAGCAGCGGTTGGAAAGTCCGGCCCCTGGATGTGCTCGCACAATTGCTCAATACTGGTGCGGCTATTGTCTAACAAGCGAATGCAGGCCGTGACCACCTCACGCAGATTGTGCGGCAGAATATCTGTTGCCATGCCAACGGCTATTCCCGAACTGCCGTTGAGTAACACGTTCGGCAACCGCGCTGGCAAGAACTTTGGCTCGTGCAAAGTGCCATCGAAGTTAAGACCCCACTCTACGGTACCCTGTCCCAATTCCAACAGCAGCATTTCTGCAAAACGCGAAAGTCGGGCCTCGGTATAACGCATCGCGGCGAAGGATCGGGGATCATCCTGAGAACCCCAGTTGCCCTGGCCATCTACCAGCGGATAGCGGAAACTGAACCATTGCGCCATCAGCACCATGGCCTCGTAACACGCGCTATCGCCATGCGGGTGAAATTTGCCGAGCACGTCACCCACCGTCCGGGCAGACTTCTTGTACTTGGCCGTAGCGGCCAGTCCGAGTTCGGACATCGCGTAAACAATCCGCCGCTGTACCGGCTTGAGGCCATCAGTCAGGTGGGGTAGCGCCCGATCCAGGACTACATACATTGAGTAGTTTAGATAGGAGCGCTCGGTAAAATCTGCCACAGAGACCGTTTCCAACTTACGCTGGACCGGGCTTTTTACGGCAAGCGACGATCGGGATTTTTTTCGTGTCGTGGTGCGGCGGGTATTAGGTGTCATAGCAAAGCTCGAACATGGCTGTGGCAGAATATGCGGGCCACAAAGACGCCCGCCTCTTTGGCGAGATTATAGTCATCCGCAGCTTTGGACTTTGCTCGCAATGGAAGATAACAAGATTCCACTTCGCCTGGCTGACGGTTCAGCACCGATGACGACTGAGGCATTACTGGACCAGTTACGCTCAATTGGTATCAGTGTGTCGACAATCGAACACCCTCCGATGGTTACCGTTAAGGACAGCAAGGCCATGCGCGTTACTCCGGGCGGCGCTGGTGATATTAAAAACCTATTCGTACGCAACAAAAAGGGGCAAATGTGGCTGATCACTTGCCAAGAAGACCGGCAAATCGATCTAAAGGCGCTTGCTACGGCCCTGGGTGCCGGGCGATTCTCTTTTGCCTCACACCAACGTCTGATGCTCTACCTTGGGGTCGCTCCCGGCGCTGTCTCACCACTAGCCCTGATCAATGATCGGCAGCGATCGGTCACGTTCGTCATTGATCACGCCCTTATAGGCTGTGAGACTATCTACCTACACCCACTGGACAATACCCGGACCACCACCATGACAAGCTGCGACCTGATAGATTTTATCGCCCAGACCGGACACCCTGCGCACACAGTCACTTTTGATTCAGATGGCGTACACTGCGACGGACCCCTTTCTGGAGAGTTCCGTTAATGAATTTTGACCTAGCCCGAATGAGTCTGACAGACATTGCCCGGGCGTTGCGCGACGGAACCCTGCGCGCGGCCGCTTTAGTTGATGCCTGTATCGATAAACGCGATCCATCACTTAGCGCCTATCGGGAATGGCAGCCCGAACTTGCCCGCAAACAGGCGCGCAAAGCAGACGCTGCATTTGCCCAAGCCAAGGACCTGGGAGCACTGCAAGGGATCCCGGTGTCGGTCAAGGATCTTTATGGAGTGACTCAGATGGATATCTTTGCTGGCTCCCCCACCGCGCTGCCCCCATTGTGGCAAGCCGAAGGCGCTGTGATTGGAACATTGCGGGCACAACATGCGGTATTTACTGGAAAAACCCACACGGTTGAATTTGCCTTCGGCGGACTGGGCGTCAACACACATTGGGGAACGCCACGCAACCCGTGGGACGCGCAAACACACCGTGTACCGGGAGGCTCCAGCAGTGGTGCGGGGGTAAGTCTGTGCGAGGGTTCGGCGTTATTGGCGCTGGGTACCGATACAGCCGGCTCCGTTCGCATACCCGCCAGCATGACAGGCAACGTGGGTCTTAAAACCAGCTACGGGCGATGGCCAATCAATGGCATCTTCCCGTTGAGTCCAACTCTGGACACTGCGGGAACCCTGACTCGGGATGTTGCTGATGCGGTGACTGCCTTTGCAGCAATAGATCCCCACCAGCGTAGTTACGGCCCTCGCCTATCACGGGAGGTATCTCAATGCAGTGCTAGTGATTTCTGCATTGGCACCGGAGAGGCGGCATTATGGTCAGACTGTGATGAGGGTATCGCAGAGACAGTACAGGTGGCATTGACCGAGCTGGCAAATGCCGGCGTACGTATCATAGAAACGCCGCTACCCGAGGCTACGGCTGCCATCGAACTGCTCAAAGTCGGTAGCGTCGTTTCGGCAGAGATTGATGAGTTGCTTTCATCCATCCTGGTACCGTGGCGTGAAACCCTCGATCCTGTCGTGTCATCTCGCATCCGCGATGGCGGCTCGATCAGCGCCACTGAATATCTGCAGCGTCGCCGCAAGCTGCGTGAACTGAGTAGTAGCGCCGCTCAACGGTTTACAGATTGCCAGGTCATGGTCAGTCCAACCGTCGCGATTTCGCCGCCTCCCCTGGAAAAGGTACTGGCCGTCGAACAGTACCGACCCAGCAACATTGCGGCCTTACGCAATACCTGCCCCGCCAACTACCTTAGCCTGTGTGCGATCACGATCCCAGTGGGACTCGATGCCCATGGTATGCCGGTAGGCATGCAGTTGATGGCACCGCACAACCATGAGGAACAACTACTGGCGATCGCCACCTGTATTGAAGCGATACTGGGCCCAGGTCGAGAACGCCTCGGTACGCCACCGCTGCCCGTACGTCATTCGTCTTAGACCATGGCCCAAGCGCATCAACCGACCCGGGTTCGCACTGAAGCAAAAGAGTCGATCAGTCGGGGGTACCTGAAGGTTCTCCGGTACGCTCTTCGTCACGAGAAATACGCCGGCGGCTGGACCGATACCCTGACACGCGAAGTTATGGATCGGGGCGGAGTTGCTGCCGTTCTGCCTTTTGATCCGGTACGCCAGGAGGTGGTGCTGGTTGAGCAGTTCCGGGTGGGGGCCTGGGCTAGCGGGTGGCCAACCCCGTGGCTGCTAGAGTGCGTCGCTGGAGTGATCGAGGATGGTGAAAGCGCTGACGAGATGGTACGTCGTGAGGCGCTTGAGGAAGCTGGATGCGAGTTAGTGGAACTTAAGTTGATCGCCCGCTACTTCTCCTCACCCGGGGCCTGCTCAGAGATGGTCGATCTTTTTTGTGGCCGTGTCGACAGCACGGCGCTCGGCGGCATTCACGGCCTGGCTGACGAAGGCGAGGACATTCTTGCCCGGGTCTGGCCGTTAACCGATGCCTTGGCGTTACTCGATACTGGACAGATCAGCAACAGTATGACGCTGATTGCATTGCAGTGGCTGACCCTGAACCATCAACGTGTGACGGATGATTGGCTGCAGCAAGGCTAAGCCACGACTGAGCCACTAGGATGTCGTTTACAGTGTTAGATCCGGCGGCACAGAAGTGACAGTCTTGCCTATTGCGATCGCGGTCGACACATCGCGGACCCATTCGTAATAGATGCCTTTAATATTGCTGATAACGACGCCACCATTGTCCATCCGTCTCAGCCCGGCGTCATGATGCGGCCAGGGCGAGGCAGTCGCGTCATCGGCAACCCAAACTTGGTAACCGGCATCCCGTAGGTCTATGGCGGATTGGGCAATGCACACGTCAGTCTCCTGGCCCACAAGCACTATGTCAGTTTTGCCTAAGGTCTCTATCGCTTGACGGATATCGTGCTGCCCATACAGACTGAAAACCATCTTGTTGAAAACACACTGGCCAGGCGGCAGAAGATTTTTGAGCAATGGCAGCAATTCGACGGTATCGGATACGTCCTCTGCGGTTGCAACTATGGGAATTTCAAGGGCTATGGCAATCTGCATGATCCAGGCAATACGCGCGACTAGTGCCCCACGCTCGTGCAATGGCAATTTGCAAAGGAAAGTATCCTGTACATCCACAACCACCAAAACGCTGTTGGCGCGCTCAATCAGCGGCATGTTATTTCTTCGGTTGAATCAGCGGTCACTCAGTAAAGAAATCAGACTCGAGGTATCCAAACGCCCGCTCCCGTGCGCTTGCAGCTGTGCATAAAATTGATCGACCAGCGCGGTAACCGGCAAGCGCGCGCCTGCGCGGCGCGCCTCACCAAGACATAAACCGAGATCCTTGCGCATCCAGTCGACCGCGAAACCAAAATCGAATTCATTACGGTTCATGGTTGCGCCCCGGTTCTCCATTTGCCATGACTGGGCTGCTCCTTTGGAGATCACATCCAAAACCTGCTCAACATCCAGTTCACAGCGTCGGGCAAAATCAAGACCTTCCGACAGACCCTGCACCAGGCCCGCGATACAAATCTGGTTGACCATCTTGGTCAACTGCCCACTACCCACAGGGCCCATCAATCCCACCGCACGAGCATAGCTGTCGATGACCGGTCGGGCACGTTCGAATATCTCTGAATCGCCGCCAACCATTACCGTGAGCGCCCCATTCTCAGCCCCGGCCTCGCCACCCGATACTGGAGCATCCAGAAAATCAAAGCCCCGGGTACGGCCAGCTTCGGCCAACTCCCGGGCCAATTGGGCAGACGCTGTGGTGTGATCAATAAAAATAGTCCCAGCCCCCATGGTTGAGAATGCGCCGTCGGGTCCGGTGCTGATTGAACGAACATCATCATCATTTCCCACGCAGGCGAAAACCAACTGGGCGCCAGCGGCCGCTTGCGCCGGGGTGGTGGCGGTCTTTCCCCCATGCTGGGCCACCCAGTCTTGCGCTTTTTGGCTGGTACGGTTAAATACGGTTACCTCGTAGCCACAACGTGCGAGATGCCCCGCCATGGGGTAACCCATTACCCCTAAACCAATGAAGGCCACGCTATTGATACTTTCGTTGTCAGAATTTTGCGACATCTAAAAACCTCCCGTGAAAAACTGGCGGCGCCAATTATCATTGAAATAAGGAAACTACCCTGATGCTACCTACCAAACTGAATGTCAGCAAAGCGATAACAAACGATGCTCAAATTTTGGCGCAGTTTAACATCGCCATGGCTCGTGAGACCGAAGACCTTAAGCTAGACTTGCCGACCGTACTGGCTGGGGTTCACGAGGTTCTTGAAGAGACTGCTCACGGCTTTTATCTCGTCGCCCGCCTGGCTGGCAAAGTTGTTGGCGCACTAATGATCACCTACGAATGGAGCGACTGGCGCAACGGCAGGTTATGGTGGATTCAAAGTGTTTATGTCCTACCACAATGGCGCAGCCAAGGCGTGTTTCGCGCCCTGTATCAGCATGTGAATAAACTCGCACAACAGACTCCTGATACACGCGGTATCAGGTTGTACGTGGAAAAAGATAACCACACTGCCCAGGCCGTATATCACAATCTTGGTATGTCACAAACCGCTTACCGGGTATTCGAGACCACTTTTTGATTCTGAGACAGGCTGCTGTGGCGGTATAATTGCGCTACCCCAGCCGCCGATACGGTATTCGAGCCGCCCAGGCTCGATCCAGGGCTGGACCCTGGTGACAACCATGAATCCCCAAGAACAGGAACGTTACAGCCGGCAGATAAAATTACCTCAGGTCGGCGACCACGGGCAACAGCGGCTACTAGATGCTCAGGCACTGATCATCGGTATGGGCGGGCTGGGCTCACCAGTCGCCTTGTATCTTGCCAGTGCGGGTATTGGGCGGTTAACAATAACTGATTTCGACCGGGTTGATGAATCTAACCTGCAGCGCCAAGTCATCCACAGACAGGAGATGATTGGCGAACTAAAGGCCGAGTCGGCACGAAATGCAATCGAGCGACTTAACCCGCAATGCACGGTCGAGGCTCTGGACTATGAGTTGGATGGGGAAGAGCTTTTAGAGCGGGTGCGCGGTGCCGATGTAGTCGTTGATTGCACCGACAACTTTCCCTCACGTTTTGAACTCAACAACGCCAGCCTAGCAACAGGCACGCCCTTGGTCTCAGGCGCCGCTATTCGCTGGGAAGGCCAAGTGGTCACATTTCATCCACGCGATTCCAAGAGCCCCTGCTACCGCTGCCTCTACCCCGATACCGGGATTGAAGCTGCCACTTGTGCAATGGAAGGTGTCATTGCACCGATCGTTGGAGTTATCGGCACACTTCAGGCTCTGGAAACACTGAACGTGCTGCTTGAGACCGGCCAAGGCCTCAGCGGCCGGGTCATGGTATTTGATGGGATCGCTATGGAATGGCAGACGATCAGCCTGCCACGAAATCCTGATTGCCCTGCATGCACACAGCGCCCAACGTACTGAGAACCGCGGCCGTTATCCGCCGATATGAGACATTTCAACCTTCGGCCGTGCGACCGAGTCAGCCAGGAACTGACTGCGTAATTCTGAATAGCGATCCGTCCGTGGCTGCCAGATCTCGCTTAAGCGGCGTAGTAGTTGAGCGTCGCTGGCTTCGGCACGCAACAGTTCTCTAATATCATGCCCCTCAGTGCCAAACAAGCATGTGTAGATCTTTCCGACTGCCGACAACCGGGCCCGTGAGCACTCACCACAAAATGATTCTGTCACCGAAGTGATAAATCCAATTTCACCTTCACTATCACGGTAACGCCAGCGCTTAGCTACCTCGCCGCGGTAATTGGGCGACACAGGTTCCAGTGCGTAATGGGCATCA
>CAUZJT010000041.1:17500-18989 GCA_963580215.1 Gammaproteobacteria bacterium | reverse complement strand
GGACCGTTATAGTTACGGCCGCCGTTCACCGGGGCTTCGATCAAGAGCTTCGTCCGAAGACTAACCCCATCAATTAACCTTCCGGCACCGGGCAGGCGTCACACCCTATACGTCCTCTTACGAGTTTGCAGAGTGCTATGTTTTTAATAAACAGTCGCAGCCACCTCTTTGTTGCAACCCCCTTGGGCTCCGGTCGCGAAGACCTTCACCTACCGAGGGTACACCTTCTCCCGAAGTTACGGTGTCATTTTGCCGAGTTCCTTCACCCGAGTTGTCTCAAGCGCCTTAGGCTTCTCGCCCTGTCCACCTGTGTCGGTTTGGGGTACGGACACGTTTAACCTGAAGCTTAGAGGTTTTTCCTGGAAGCATGGCATTAACCACTTCAGTCTCAAAAGAGACTTCGTCATCACGTCTTGGAATTGCACCCCCGGATTTACCTAAGGGTACTCCCTACTCGCTTAAACCGGGACATCCAACACCCGGCTGGCCTAGCCTTCTCCGTCACCCCATCGCAGTTAAACGCGGTACAGGAATATTAACCTGTTATCCATCGATTACGCCTTTCGGCCTCACCTTAGGACCCGACTAACCCTGCACTGATTAACATTGTGCAGGAAACCTTGGACTTCCGGCGAGGGGGTTTTTCACCCCCTTTATCGTTACTCATGTCAGCATTCGCACTTCTGATACCTCCAGCATGCCTCACGGCACACCTTCGCAGGCCTACAGAACGCTCCCCTACCATGCAAGCAAAGCTTGCATCCGCAGTTTCGGTACACAACTTAGCCCCGGTACATCTTCCGCGCAGGCCGACTCGACCAGTGAGCTATTACGCTTTCTTTAAAGGGTGGCTGCTTCTAAGCCAACCTCCTGGCTGTCTGGGCCTTCCCACATCGTTTTCCACTTAGTTGTGATTTAGGGACCTTAACTGGCGGTCTGGGCTGTTTCCCTTTCGACGACGAAACTTATCTCCCGCCGTCTGTCTCCCGTGATTGCACTTTCTGGTATTCGGAGTTTGCAATGGGTTGGTACCACTAGACGTGGCCCTAGCCATAACAGTGCTCTACCCCCAGAAGTGAGACACGAGGCACTACCTAAATAGTTTTCGGGGAGAACCAGCTATCTCCGGACTTGTTTAGCCTTTCACTCCTAGCCACAGCTCATCCACTGATTTTTCAACATCAGTTGGTTCGGTCCTCCAGTCGGTATTACCCGACCTTCAACCTGGCCATGGCTAGATCGTCCGGTTTCGGGTCTACTCCCAGCGACTAAAACGCCCTATTAAGACTCGCTTTCGCTACGCCTACCCTAAACGGTTAAGCTTGCCACTGAGAAGTAAGTCGCTGACCCATTATACAAAAGGTACGCAGTCACCCAGCCGAGGCTGGGCTCCCACTGCTTGTACGCGCACGGTTTCAGGTTCTATTTCACTCCCCTAACAGGGGTTCTTTTCGCCTTTCCCTCACGGTACTGGTTCACTATCGGTTGG
>CAUZJT010000041.1:0-12500 GCA_963580215.1 Gammaproteobacteria bacterium | reverse complement strand
TCGCATCTTTAAGCGGCTGGGCTTGCATCCGACTCACGCAATTGCGATCAGTAAGTTACGTGATGCAAAACCGTTAAGCCATCTTCGGCCCGGCCCTTATCTGAAAATTCGTCGCGATGGCGACGATCTCCTGTCTCTGCAATATCAACCGGACAGTGCGCATTACCTGCGAATCGAATCAGCGAACGATCATTACCAGGCAGAGGTGGTCAAACGGCAGTTTCAGATTAAGCAGCGCGAGTCGGTCATCGAGATCACCGACTCCCTGTACCAAAGTGCCCACCGCGCCCAGCTACCAGACTCGGTAACGTACCGTCTGGCTGACATTTTTCAATGGCAAGTTGATTTCTCGACCGACATTCGCAAGGGAGATCTGTTAACGCTGGTCTACGAAGAAAGATTTCTTGATGAAAAGAAAGTAGGTAACGGCCCAATCCTCGCGGCCAGCCTTGAGACAGGCGGGACCACCTACCATGCCATCCGCCACACCCTAAGTGACGGCAGTGGGCAGTACTACACATCCGATGGTACAAGCCTGCGGGGTACTTTCCTTCGCGCGCCGATCGCCAACCCGCGAGTCACCTCGAGCTTTTCCTATAAGCGACTGCACCCGGTGCTGAAAATTCACCGACCGCACCTGGGGGTTGATTACGGTGCAGCGCGCGGGACTCCTGTAATCGCAACCGCAGACGGCAAGATTGTCCGTGCTTCGCGCAAGGGTGGGTACGGCAAAACAATCATTATCCGCCATGGCCAGCAATACCATACCCTTTATGGTCACCTGTCGCGCTATGCCAAAGGCATCAGGAAAGGGAGGTCGATAAAACAGGGTCAGGTGATTGGCTACGTCGGTACAACCGGCCTGTCCACGGGGCCGCACCTACACTACGAACTTCATGTTGATGGAAAACCCCGTAACCCCCAAAAAATCAAGACTCCCCGTACGGCATCAGTTAGTTCCAAAGAAAAGCCGGCTTTCATCGAGCAGGCCAACGATTGGGTTGCACGGTTGGAAAGTATCCACCCGATCTAAGTGCCGTTTGCCTTCCCGGGGGCTCACCCAGGTCGGGCCCGGACACCCACCTCCTGATGAGTTGCGTATACATCGGCCTAATGTCTGGCACCAGCGCAGATGCCATCGATGGCGTTGCCGCTGAGATCGACGAGCATCAAGCGCGCATTATCGCCACCGCCTCTATCCCCCTTTCGGATAATTTGAGACAACGTATCCAGGCCGTTTCTACTGGGACACACGACCGACTGGATGACGTGGCAATCCTCGATATCGATATGGCCAATACCTTTGCGGACTGCGCAGAAAAACTCATGGCCGAACTAAAAACCCCACCAATCGCCATAGGCTGTCATGGTCAAACGGTGCGCCACAGGCCCGAACAGCACTTTACGGTTCAACTAGGGCAAGGCGCGGTCATTGCCGCCCGCACCGGTATTGCCACGGTCAGCGACTTTCGCTCAGCTGATGTCGCTCTCGGCGGCGAGGGCGCGCCACTGGTCCCGGCTTTTCATCACGCTATTTTTGGGTCTGATATCGAGGATCGAGCGATTGTGAATATCGGTGGCATTGCCAACGTCACCTTATTGGCGAAAAACGGTAGCGTACACGGTTTCGACACCGGCCCGGGCAATACACTTTTAGACCATTGGTACCGCCAGCATAATGAGGGAATTCTGGATGATCGTGGGCAATGGTCACGCAAAGGTCGCGTTGACGTCGCGTTGCTCAAGCGCTGTTGCGCCGACCCATATTTTTCCCTTCCGGCACCGAAATCTACCGGACCTGAATACTTTAACGTGGGTTGGCTAACACCTTTACTGGGTGGGCATGAAAGTCCTGCAGATGTACAGGCTACCCTGCGTGCACTCACCAGTCGCACAATTTGGGGCGCGGTAAGTCAGCACCTGCCCGGCACGGAGCAAATCTACCTGTGTGGGGGTGGGGTCAAAAACGATGCACTGATCGAGGAGCTGCGCATGGATTTTGATGGGCTCACCGTCGACAGTACCGCTGCCGTTGGGATGGACCCTCAGTGGGTGGAGGCCTGCGCTTTCGCCTGGCTGGCGCACCAGCGGCTCACGCAGCAGCCGGGCAATATTCCGGCAGTTACCGGTGCGGCTCGTCCGGCGGTACTAGGCGCGCTCTATCACCCCTGACGTTCAGATCTCAAAAGAGGCGCCGCAGCCACAGGTGGTGCTCGCATTCGGGTTGTTTACCACGAATCGGGTGCCCATCAGGTCATCAATAAAATCTACCTCTGCCCCTGAAAGGTACTGCAGACTGAGTGGGTCAACCACAACCTTCACACCATCGCGTTCGAATTCATGATCATCACCTGCCGTCTCTTGCTCAAACTGAAAGCCATACTGAAACCCGGAGCATCCGCCGCCTTGCACGTATACCCGCAGGCGCAACTCGGGGTCTGCCTTAGACTCAATCAGTGTATTGAGCCTCGTGACCGCGCTATTGGTGAGAATTAATTCACTGGTATCATTCATAACTGCCCAAGTGCGTTGTGGCTATTATTGAAATATGGGGGCTAACGGCTCTGGTTACAACCTCGCGCCAAAAAGGGAAAATGCACTTAAGGCGAGAGCGGCAAGGCCTGCAACCCAGCCGTTTCATCAAAGCCATACATTAGATTCATGTTCTGTACCGCCTGCCCAGCTGCCCCTTTAACCAGATTATCCTCAACCGCAAGAATGACCGCGACTCCACCATCCTGGGGCTGATGACAGGCAAGTCGCAAGCAGTTCGACCCCCGCACGCTGCGGGTTTCGGGGTGTGATCCTGCAGGCATCACATCGACGAACGGCTCATCGGCGTACCGCTCGGCATAAAGTTCGCTAAGGTCAACTGTGGTGTCGGTCAATCGAGCATAGAGCGTTGCGTGTATCCCCCGAACGATTGGCAGTAGATGGGGCACAAATGTCAGGCCCACCGTCTCGCCAGCTGCGTGCGCCAGGCCCTGGCGGATCTCTGGCAGATGCCGGTGCCCCCCTACCCCGTAGGCCTTGAACGAATCAGCCACCTCACCATATAGTGTTGCCACCGCCGCACCACGCCCGGCACCTGAAACACCCGACTTGGCATCAGCGATTAGATTTTGAGGATCCACCAACCCCTGTTCCAGCAGTGGCAAAAATCCGAGCGTCACCGCGGTTGGATAGCAACCCGGGTTAGCAACCAGCCGCGCATCGCGGATGCGCTCGCGGTTCATTTCAGGCAGGCCATAAACTGCCTCTTCGACCAGTTCCGGGCAGGCGTGCTCCAACTGATACCAATGAGCCCATTCACTCAAATCGCGGATGCGAAAATCCGCTGAAAGGTCAATGAGGCGCACCCCGTTCGCTATCAAATCCCGTGCATGCGTCATCGCGACGCCGTTGGGAGTCGCGGTAAACACCACGTCGCAGGCATTAAGATCTGCCTCGGTCGGATCAGTAAAAACCAGGTCGACATGGCCACGCAAGCTTGGAAATATATCCGATACGGGTACGCCCTTTTGCGAGCGTGAACTGATCATCGCCAGTTCCACTTCCGGATGAGTGCTCAATAGGCGCAACAACTCTACGCCGGTGTAACCGGTACCACCTATAACACCTGCTTTGATCATCAGAAAACCCTACATGGCAAAGCTAATCGCGTATTCTAACGCTCGCTAGCCTGGGCGTTGGCCTCACGCTCGTAGCGCCCCAGTAGAATACCCTCATCGCCGCAACAGGTTTCTACACACTTTTTGACCTCATGCAAGGCGGTCCATTCGGGCAAATACCCCGAAACCGGCGCGTTCTCCGTGGCACAGTCACAACCCTTATCGGCATACACATAAACATGAGACAGGCCTGCCTGGCGCCCCAAAGCAGCGGCTTGCTCTAGTGAAGCGACGGGCGTTGATGGCACGTCAGCCATCAGATACGCCGGGTGAAAGCGGGTGACATGCCACGGGCTTTCTGCACCTAGATTATCGTGGATCCAATCAGCAACCGCTGCAAGATTGGCGTTGTCATCGTTATAGCCGGGTATCACATTCGTTCGGGTCTCGACGTGGATGCCTAGATCGTTTGCCGTTTTGATTGATTGGAGCACCTGTTGCACAGACGCCTTCGCGCAGATATTCCGATAGAACGCATCGTCCATACTTTTGATGTCGGAACAGAGCACATCAATCTGTCCGCGCAGCAGCGCCAAGGCCTCGTCAGTTACAAAACTATTGCTGACATAAACTGTGTAAAGACCACGCTCATGAGCAATGGCCGCGGCATCGAGTACGTATTCGAGCCACACCGCAGGTTCCGAGTAGGTAAAGGCGATGCCATCAGCACCACTATCAACTGCGGCCTTCACCAAAGTCTCAGGCGGGACAAAGGCGGCACGCGATTCCCCCCGGGCTAGAGCGTCGAGTGCGTCGGTACCCCAGGAGATATCCAGGTTGTGGCAACCCCCACAACGAAAACTGCAGCCGTAACTACCAACCGAAAGAACTTTGGTCCCTGGTCGGTAATGCCGCACCGGCTTTTCTTCTATGCGGCCCAGATCCATGGCTGAGATGATGCCGTAGGACAGGTTGTATAGGGTGCCATTACGGTTCACATGGGCCTGGCAAAAGCCTCTTTGGCCATGATTCAAGCCACAGCGCCAAAGGCAAAGATTGCAGCGTGTCTTGCCGGAGGCAAGCTTTTCCTGCAGTCGGGTTGGCACTAGCCGGTACGCCGAAGTACGCGGGTCGGTTGGAAGAGCTATGTTCATCGTAGAGTGAGGGCCGTCGAGGGTTAAAGAAAGGTGCTTAATGATATCCTCTATTGCAGGTGCCAACCCCTACTTCGGGTGTGAGATTAATTAACTATGCGATCGGCGAAACATCCTACCGCCGTATGGGTGCAGCAGTTTCTTGGGCCCAGTTACGCGGTGCTCGAGTTCGATCAGCCCACCCACAGTGCCGCGCAGGCGGCGGCGGCAATCGGCTGCACTATCGCCCAGATCGCCAAATCGTTAGTTTTTGTCGGCCCGCATAACAGGCCTGTTCTGGCTATTGCCTCTGGCGCTAACCGCATTGATGAAGAGAAACTCACTACGCTCGTGGGCGGCACCATCTGCCGGGCCGATGCCGATTTTGTAAAAAAGAACACTGGCTTTTCCATCGGCGGGGTTCCGCCTGTCGGGCACAAACTTGCGCCCGAAGTGGTCTTGGATGCTGACTTGCAGGGTTTCGATGAGATCTGGGCCGCCGGTGGAACCCCCAATACAGTGTTTAAACTCTCCCCGGATCAACTGAAAGGTCTTACTCGTGCTGATTATTGCAATATCAAGATCATCAGGGTATAGCGCGACGCGACTGGCGTCTCATTGAGTTCGAACCGACAACTGGCACTGCTCCAGAGTGTAGAATGACTCGAACGCCGGCATAAGATCTAACTTTGCTCTGGATTATTAACCGCGTCGCGAAACCGGTTCATAGCTGTTGCACCATCAAACGAATACGGAAAAACCAGCGGCGATGATCCGGCGACGATTTTTAGGTTAATAAAGACCGGCCCCTTTACTGTCCAGATCTGATCGCAAACAGCGTCCAAATCTCTTTCAGAACTCGCAGTACAAGTTTGCGAGAAACCGCAGCCTTTAGCTACTGCCTCCAGGTCCGTCGGCCCAGCCGTTGCGGTTGGCTGGCCACCCGTCTCACCGTAGGACTCATTATCAAGCGATACGATCGCCAGATTGCCCGGGGCTTGATTGGCTATCGTTGCCAGGATACCGAGGCTCATTAAAAGCTCTCCGTCCCCAGTGAAAACCGTGACCCGTTTATTGGGCTGGGCCAAAGCAAGGCCTAATGCGAATGGTGCAGCCTGGCCCATAGTGCCAATAAAGCTAAAGTGAAGCGGATTATCGCCGGTTGATGCGATATCCCAGGTTGGGCTGCCTAAGCTGGATACCGTCAAAGCATTGTCTGGGCGTTGCCTCAGGAGGTGTTTAATCAATGTGCGGCGCTCGAACATGATCTCAACCTTCCTTAAACTGTTTTGCGCCCAACATCTGCTGGGAGAGTAACACCGCCGCTGAGCGGCGCGTATTGAATGCAAAAGACCCTGCTGCACTGACCGTCTCAGCCACGCGCTGCTCTTCAGACACGCGAAACACCTCTACGTCCATTGCGCCAAGCACCTTTGGGGTGCCAAGACCCATTGGCACCTGCCACGGTATAAATTCTCCCCATTCTCCACGCATCGACACTATCGTAAGAAAGGGGGCGCGACAAATCACAGGCAGAGCCAACGCGTTGATGCAATTACCGACACCGCTAGACTGTATCAACAACACGCCCTTGCGCCCGCCGGCCCAGGCACCACACAGCAACCCAACTCCCTCTTCCTCGGTGGTCAAGGTTATGACATCAACTTCATCATGCTCTTCAGCCAAGTGGATCAACGCAGTATGGCCTGCATCAGGCACATGAGCCACCAGGTCTATACCCTGGGCGATCAGTACGCTAAAGACCTCTTGTGGCCAATCAGACGAAACATTCAAGGGCTCACCTCCTTATTGCTCTGGCGAATCTCGCAGGTTTAGCACCAATAAAGTTTGCCGATATGGCGCACCATAATCACCGGCACTGACACGCTGACAGTTATCCTTTTCGGCTGAGAACGATAGTATGGCTGGGGGACCAGGATTCGAACCTGGGTTGGCGGAGTCAGAGTCCGCAGTCCTACCGCTAGACGATCCCCCAGCAGGACCGGGATTCTAATTTATTCGTCGGTTGAGTCCAACAGGGTTAGGTGTCATAACCCGCACGACGAACCGACTCTACGAGTTCCAGGACAATGTACAGTCAATCAATCCGTTACATCTCTATCTCAACAAACACGCCTGCTTGCAGATCGAAGGAATCGACGATCGTCATTACAGGGCCTTTTCGCGCTGCCTGATAATCAACCCGGTAAGTGCCAGGCTGTAAAGGAATAGGACCCCAACTCTTGTCTAACTTAACGACAGCTGCCGCGCCGAGTGCATCATTGAGTCTTGAGAACTCGACCCTATACGGGGGCTCGGCCCCATCAGCGTAACTGAAGCCAACACCAGTATTCACTGCGAACTGCGCCAGTTCACCACTCTTGATAATAACGGTACCTAGCAGAGAGTCAGTTGCGCCGTGCTTAGTCTGGCGATACACCAGCTGATACTCCCCTTCTGGAACGATCTGTGGCTTGAATTCGAAATTGTTGACCTTAAGCGCCACCTGACCATCGGAATCCAGCAGTTTCCACCATCGTCGGCGAATCTGGGGCACCCAGTCAGCTTTGACCAACTGCAACCCGGTTGCCACGGTAATTTCATTCAACTGATCCATCTGGATATCGATCGCGCCGAGGTTGACTGGAGTCGTTCGATGCTCATTTTGATACCAGATCAGGTGGTACCGGCCTGCCGGGACCACCTGCGCCGGCAGGTCACGAAACCAAACCGGCGGCCTTAGTATCGATTTATCAACTTTCACTTTAAGACCCCACCAATATGGAGTCTCGACCCATTGGGGCATTTTAAGAACCACGCCGGTTGCAACGGGGACTTCTGTGACCTCACCAGATTTAACGGTCACAATCTGACCGGTGATGACTCGGGCAGCCCGGTGTTCATTCTGATGCCACACTAACTGATACGTGCCTGCCGGTACTTTTTGGGGGCTAACGCCCAGGCGTGCAAACTTGTAAAGAATCTCACCCGATTCAACATCGGATAATGCCCAGTATCTGGGCTCTTGTACCCATGGCGCGGGTAACAATTTAACCGTACCCGGGCCTTTAGCCTTGATCTTTATTGAAGTAGAAGAAGACTCGACTTTCTGTACAACAGGCTCTGGGGCCGGCACTGGGACAGACTCTACCTTGACCTGCGCAACAACACTCTGCTTGACCACCGTCAATGCTTCGAGCAGGCCAGACGCATTGTCCGCAGTAAAAAAGGTACCCCCACCCGCGTCGGCAATACAGGCCAGGTTTTTCTTCTGATGATCCATCAGCCCAAAACCCACCACATGCAATACAAAATTAATGCCGGCGGATTTCAACTTCTTGGTCAGAGCGCACGGATCCTTGCCGCAACTTTCCAGTCCATCGCTAATAAGAACAATGGTGGATTCGCCCTCCTCACCCTTTAATCGATCAACTGTCTGCTGAATCGAATCTGTGATGGGTGTTTTGCCCATTGCATTGATAGAGCTGATTCGCTCTTGGGCCTGGAACTTGGCCATTGGGTCAAGGTTCTTAAGAGCAACGATCTCCTCGATATCTGAACAATCACCCTTTCGACGATGTCCATACACTGTAACCCCGGCGCGGATCTGTGCCGGGGTTTGCTCGATCAGGTTGGAAAGGGTTTCTTTGGCGATGACGATACGCGGTTTGCCACCAGCTCGCTCCCACATGGAGCCCGAAGCGTCGAGAATAAAGTACAGCACATTACCCTCAGAGCGAGCCTCGGACGCAAATGAAAGACTCATGCTGGCCAATATAACAACTAGCCCTACCCGTAAAATCGTTCTCATTACTATAGTCTCCAGTAGGGCAATATCTGAAAATGCAACGAGATTTACGCCAATGAAATCCCGAAGGCCTTGGCAATTAATCTAGCACACAACCAGCTCGTGGCACTCGTCGCGGGACTGAGTCCCAAAAAAGTGATTCAGTAGCTGGTCTGGCCGAATCGCACAAAGGCGTTCGCAGGAAGAATGAGTCTGGGCGAATGCCAGTCAGGCAGATCCCGCAGGACTTTCGGCCTCACGCTAAGGGGAGGGGTCGCTACGGTGTATCGACGTGCCGGTCAGGAAAGACCGGCAGCAGGAGGTCGATGAAAAAGAGTCTGGGCAGTCCCGAAAGAGGCTCGGCCGGAGTGAATCAGCGCTTGGAGTATTGCGGGGCTTTGCGTGCCTTGTGCAGACCCACTTTCTTGCGCTCGACTTTGCGTGAATCGCGAGTGACGAAACCAGCCTTGCGAAGCGGTCCACGCAGGGTCTCGTCGTAACTGATCAGGGCCCGAGTAATGCCATGACGGATCGCACCGGCCTGGCCTGTGCCGCCACCACCAGCGACCCGGATAGTGATGTCCAACTTATCGACCAGTTCCGCGACGCTCAACGGTTGTCGCACAACCATCCGTGCGGTCTCACGACCGAAGTACTGATCAAGGGTACGCTTGTTGACAACGATATTGCCGGAACCACGGGTAAGGTATACCCGCGCTACCGAAGACTTGCGTCGACCCGTTCCGTAATGAATCTGTCCTGTTTCTGCCAATGTTCTGACCTCGTCTGTCTAGGCGGTTTGGGTGCGCCGTTAAAGCTCTAGCGTTTTAGGCTGTTGCGCCTGATGTTCGTGCTCGGGGCCGGCATAAACCCGTAGTTTGGAGAACATTGCTCGGCCAAGCGTGTTTTTCGGCAGCATACCCTTAACCGCGCTTTCGATAACACGGGTGGGATGACGTTTGATCTGCTCGGCAAAAGTAATTTCCTTGATGCCGCCGGGGTACCCAGTGTGCCAGTGATATAACTTCGCTTGGGCCTTGTTTCCAGTCACACGCACCTTCTCGGCATTGACGATCACAATATGGTCGCCCGTGTCGACGTGTGGCGTGTACTCGGGCTTGTGTTTGCCCCGCAGTCGAGTGGCCACTTCGCTTGCCAGGCGTCCCAATACCTTGTCTGTAGCATCTACGACGTACCACTCTCGGCGTACGGTCTGGGCGTTGGCATTGAATGTTTTCATGCAGTGGGCGTTTTTTACGAAAATTCGAGGCGCGGATGTTACTAGAACACCATCGTTCAAGCAAGTATTTGGCCGATTTTTGGCCAAATACTTCAATTGGCAGTGGCAAAAATGGGGTGTCAAGGCAAAAAAGCCCAACGGGTACTGTTGCGCTAAATCCACCAAAGGAGGATGGAGGAGTCTTTTGTCATCTGACTGTCATAGACCAAAGGCGCGCATCAACCGGTCGGTGTTTAGTCTGGACTAATTGGTAGTATGTGAGTTTTTCATCATTCAATAATATTTTAACCTTATCAAGTCGAAAAACTTGTAGAGGATCTTTCTCGGATGACGAGCCTAAACAGGGCCCAATCCCCTAGCACAGCGCAGACCCTGGCTTGCTGGGCGGGTCTGGATCCAGTAATTCGATCCAGTGGCACACAGCACTGCGCGATGCACTCTCAAGATGCGCTAGACACCCAATATTGGCCGTCGCAATGACATCCGGCTGGTCTCGCTCAAGGTTTTCCAGTTTATTTGTAAGTAACTGACGCGACAAAACAGGCTGCAACAGCGAGTAGGTGCCTGCCGCGCCGCAGCACAAGTGTCCGTCTCGGGTTGGAACCACGGTCAGCCCCACACGGCGCAGAATTTCTTCGACTTTCCCAGTGATCTTTTGCCCGTGTTGTAATGTGCAGGGCGACTGAAACGCCACTTTAAGTTCCACTTCGCGCTCTAACTCCTCAACCGCCAGTGGTTCAAGCAGCTCACTGATATCCCGAGTTAACTCACTGACCCGTTTTGCCTTGGCCGCATAAGCCGGATCGTTTTCGAGTAGCTTTCCATAATCACCCACGGTCACACCGCACCCGCTGGCCGTCATCACGATCGCCTCGACCCCATCTTCCACGTGGGGCCACCAGGCATCAATATTACGGCGCATCGCTTGCAGAGCCGGACCAGAGGCGCCCAGATGTAAATCCAATGCACCACAACAGCCGGCGCCACTTACCGGAACGACCATAAACCCAAACCGGGCTAACACGCGTCCTGCGGCTGCATTGATGACAGGTGCCATCGTTGGTTGCACACAGCCTTCAAGCATCAGGACCGCGCGCGGCCCGGTTTGCGCTGCGCGTTGTCCAGCTGGGCGGTAGCGCGGAATATGGCGTGCAAGCGACTGCGGCAGTGCCCATCGAACCGAGCGCCCCAAAGCCAACAAGGGTGCGAACCAAGGCCCCAGCAGTATCCGACGCAGCAACCAACGCTGTAGTCGTTCTCTCAAAGGCCGCGGTGCCAGACGCTCAACTACTGGGCGGGCAATCTCTAGCAAACGACCATAGGCAACGCCCGAGGGACAGGTGGTCTCACAGGACCGGCAGGTCAGACACCGATCGAGATGGCCGCGGGTAATATCCGTACAAGTCCCGGACTCCAGTGTCTGCTTAACCAGATAGATTCGCCCACGGGGACCATCCAGTTCATTCCCCAGGAGTTGGTAAGTCGGACACGTCGCGGTACAAAAACCACAATGAACACACTTGCCAAGAATAGCACCGGCCTCAAGCCCCTCCGGGGTGCCTTGGAAGATCGAGGCCAAGGTAGCGTACATCGCTTAACTCCCCGCGAGCATCCGGTCGGGGTTAAGAATTCCAGTTGGATCAAAAGCTTTCTTCAGTCCCCGATTCAGGACGGCTTCGGCTTCACCTAAGGGCTGAAAACTGACTGAACGCTCGGCGCCGCGAAAACGCGTCAAGTTTCCGCCATGCGCGCGCGCAAGGGCAACTAAGGCTTGCGGATCATTACCGCGCACCCAGAACAGCGCCCCACCCCACTCCACCAGAGATTCTCCAGGAAGATCTGGCATCTTCGCCGGTGGCGCAATAGACAATCGCCAAAGCGGGCCTGTCCCGCCAAAGAAATCTAACCGATGCTCCTTAAGGGCTTGCCAGAATGAAGCGCCGGCAATATCAAGGTCGCCTCCCAGGCTCGATGCCGCAGACTCGACCGCCAGCTCACTACCCGAAAGACGGACCCGAAGTTTGCCATCGTGCCAGGCAGTGCCGGTCACCGGCAACGGTCGCCCGCCCAGCTCGTTCATTTTTACTAATGCGTCATCACCGCTGCAGTCGAAAACCAGCGTACGCTCAATAACCGGCAACGGCAACACCTTAAGGGAGACCTCAGTCATTACCCCGAGGGTGCCCATGGCCCCCACCATCAACCGCGACACGTCGTAACCGGCAACGTTTTTAATCACCTGGCCACCAAAGCGCAGGTATTCGCCACGACCACTGACACAGTTCACGCCAAGTATAAAATCGCGAGCAGCCCCGCGGTACGGCCGGGCCGGGCCGGAAAAGCCGCAGGCGATCGTGCCACCAATGGTTGCACCAGCGCCAAAAGCCGGAGGCTCAAAAGGCAACATCTGCCGAGACTCGGCCAGCGTCTGCTCAAGTTCTACAAGCGGTGTACCGGTCCGTGCGGTGACTACAAGCTCTGTGGGCTCGTAAGACACAACACCCTGATGAGTGCCCATAGCCAGGGGCTCACCGTGCGGTGCGCCCCCGTAAAAATGTTTGCTGTTGCCTCCGATAATATTCAGGCGTGTGCCAGATTCGCCAGCGGCGACGATCCGGGCTTGTAGCGACTCGACAAAACTATCCATCTGGGCAGCCCCCCTTAAAAGCGTGGTATCTGGGGATGCGCCAGCTCGCCACCATGGACGTGTATGGCATTGAATTCAGCAC
>CAUZJT010000040.1:0-19160 GCA_963580215.1 Gammaproteobacteria bacterium | reverse complement strand
ACCCGCACGCCGACCCTTAAGCGTATCTGTGCTGTGCGGCGCACTACTTACGGATGAGAAATTTACGTGTCGGTTATCCAGGTGCAGATCGTGGATCGGATTACGGGCATGCAGAGTGAATCCAGACGGAGCTTTGGCGACGTAGTCCATCAGCATATCAGGGTCAAAACGCACCATGCCGTCGGACTCTCGAACCTCGGCCCCGGCGGTTTTCAGGATGGCGCGCGCCTCGGACAAAGAAAACTGAACCCCGTGCTCGGCAAGCACCTTTAAAGAAGCCTGGTGCAGTGACTCAGCCTCATCATCGGATAAGAGCGATACGGGGTTAATCGGGTTAATCACCGGACCCGCGGGTGATTGCTCGGTACCCGGGGGCGCTCTACGTTTGCTGGTCTTTCTTCGGGACATTTCTTAAAGGTAGTGTTTACAGAGCCAGCACCAAGCCGACTAAATGTGTCACGAGTTTAACGGCAGATCTGGATGATGGACATTCAATATTTTGACTTAATGTCGTAAATCTTTTCGAATGAAGCTAGTGTGGGAAGGCCTGGATGGTTTGGAGGGCCAGGGCTCATCGCATTGCAACATCGGCATCCGACTCTAAAAATTAATCTGTCAACAAGGATGCTCGATTTTTATTCAGTCGCTATCGAGGCGTCATCCGCAAGATCAGTTTCGCTGAGCAAGGCGCCATCGGTATCAGCGTAAGGAAAATACCCCCCAAAGTTACGAAACAGCGGACCGCAGGCCTGAACTTTTTTGGATACGTATCGTAAAGATCGACCGTGGAGAAGTCGCTTGGGGCCATCAGTCGCACCACTGGGTAGGCTCGTTATTTTCAACTGCAAGATACTTGTAGAGTAGTTCCTGGCCAAGGCTGAAGTTATCAATGTAAACCACGGCAGTGATTTCACCGGCTTCATCAACCTGCTGTTCATCAAGAGTGATCTGTGAAGCTTGAGACAGGAGTTCGGCGGTATATGCTTTTGCCTGTATCGCTTTGGCACCCTCGGCTTCACACCAGGGTTTTTGCAACTGGGGGTTTGGTTTAAGCCGGGGCGTAATAATTCCAGCGAGGCGTATGGTTTTTTGTTCACCCGTAATCTCAAAAACGATGTTGCCACCGTCAAGTACGTCGACCAACTTCGCTGGGGTGTAGGTGCAAAGGCATGCCGCTGTGACAGGGTCGCATACCAAAAGTGCAAGAGTTGCGAATAGAAACCTGCGGTAAGCGAGAAGACTTTTCAATCAAGTTTGTCCTTAGTTATGTATTTAAATGGCCAATTGCCAGCCTGGCGCGCTATTCACCACAGGTAATTTCAGCCGAACGGGCATTTAAAATGATTAAGTTAAACGACATTGAGATACCCAAAAGCGAACAAAACCATTCGATATTTCAGTTATTACACCTTGGTTGTGTTTATTTAGTACTCACAGAGAGAGAAATCCCCGATTAGACAGTAGTTTATGCCCTCTTAAGCCTTCAGCCTTAATTGTTGACTGGATTTTCTACCTATGTTTCACTGCAGGCAGCGCTTTCTGGCTGGGGTGAGCTAAATCTCATATATCAGCCGCCTTAAGCGGTTATTAAAAGCAGATAGAAAGTCATTTTTTTCATCGGAGGAACCTGAGAAATGAAAGAAGTCAAAACTTTTCAACAGATGTACCGCGACGGCCATGTAAATCGTCGCGAGTTCCTGGCTGCCATGGGTGCGCTGGGTATTACCGCAACTACTGCTGGAGGCCTTCTCGGCTCGACCAGCGCTTTGGCCGCCACCCCGAACCGCGGCGGCTCGGTGACCTTTGCGTCGAACCTGCACGGGCCGGATGACACCTTGGATCCGATTCTGGGTACATCAACCATCGACTACACCCGGGTTAACACCGGTTACAACGGGCTCATTCAGGTCTCGGACAACATGAGCCTGCATCCTGAGCTCGCCGAAGAGTGGTCGGTGAACAGTAATGCGACGGAATACATCTTCAAGATCCGCAAGGGCGTGAGTTTCCATAGTGGCGGGGAACTGACTGCAAGCGACGTGGTTTGGAGTATGAACCGTCACATTGAGGACGGATCGCCGTCATCAATAAAGTCCTTCTTCTCTTTAGTAGAGGAGTGGAAAGCTGTTGACAAATACACCGTAAAACTTACTTTGTCGTCACCTGATGCTGACATGCCGTATAAGCTGACGCAGCCGCAGGCGAAGATTGTTAAAAAGAATACGCATAACTGGTGGGGGGCGGGTACCGGTCCATACGTGCTGGACTCCTTCCAGGCCGGTGTGAGATCAATCCACTCACGTAATAATAACTACTGGCGTGATACCGGGCAGTGGCTCGACAACATCGAGATCACGGCGATTACGGATATGAACGCCCGTCTGAATGCGTTGCTCTCGGGCAGCGTCGACATGATTGGCGCGATCAGTGCCAAACAGATTAAGAAAATTGAGAGTTCAGGGCTGAATGTGTTGTCGGTGCCAGCGGGTGTGTATGGCGGTATCTGCTGCCTTAAGAACACAGCCCCGGGCGATAATGATGATCTGGTTCAGGGACTGCGGTACATTCAGGATCGTGAGCGGATTGTCCGCAAGTTCCTGAAAGGTCACGGTACACTGGGTAACGATCACCCGATCAATATTTCTTATGGTGCCGATCATTGTCACGAGTTGCCGCAAATTCCATATGATCCGGAAAAAGCCAAGTGGCATTTGAATAAATCTGGATATACTGAGGCTGAAATCTGGGTCGCACCTGTGACTGGTGCGATCGAGGATGTCTGCTTGCTTATGCAGGCCAACCTTAAGAAGATCGGCTTTAACCTGAAACTCAAAAAGGTTCCGTCCGATGGGTACTGGGGTGCGGTGTGGATGAAAGAGCCGCTGAACGTGGTGTCTTGGAATATGCGCCCGACTGCGAACTCGATGATGGGGATTCAATTCGGGCCGAATGGCAATTGGAACGATACGTTCTGGAATAACGACCGCATGGGCGTATTGCTTAAGGACTCTCTGGCAGAGACCGATCCAGCCAAGCGTCACGAGATGCACTGTGAGATGCAAAAACTGGTGAGTACCCAAAGCGGGATCATCATTCCTTATCACACCAATATTCTGGATGCCAATAATCCAAAGGTTAAAGGGTTCTCCAACGTACCTTTGGGTCAGTTCGGTGGCAATGGCTGGGCCGAATTCATCTGGAAAGAAGCCTAAGGCGACTGGCTTTTCGCTATTAAGTGGTTTTTGAAAGGGGTTCGCACGGCAACGTGCGAACCCCTTTGTTTAAGATCGCTAACGCGCTGACCAAATAACGAGTTAACAATGCTCTGGCGTGCGTTACTGGGTCGAACTGGAATCAGTCTGGTTACTCTCTGGGTGGTCTCCGTGCTGATTTTTATCGGTACGAACCTGCTCCCGGGTGATATAGCGCAGATCATTTTGGGCCAGATGGCGACGCCGGAAAATACGGCCGTCCTGCGGGCCAAACTAGGCCTTGATAAACCCGTGGTTCAGCAATATCTTGTCTGGTTGCAGAACGTTATGATGGGTGACCTTGGGATCTCCAAGGCAGGCTTGGGTGCAGGATTAGGCACGCCGATCGTCGAGATGCTGGGTCCGCGTATCGATAACACCGCCATGCTGGGTTTAATAGTTGCTGTAGTTGCGATACCGATTTCTCTGGCACTCGGGTTATTGGCTGCAATGCATCCGGGTACGAGACTGGACCGCTCAATTACCTTTTCAACTTTAAATATTATCTCGGTACCTGATTTTTTAATCGCCACTGTTTTGGTACTGGTGTTCGCGGTCTCTTTGGGCTGGTTGCCTTCGATTGTCTATTTGCGGGGCGATGAGAGCGGTTGGGTGCTGATGAAAACAATTGCAATGCCGGTTTTGACCTTAGTGATTGTGGTATCTGCTCAGATCATTCGAATGACGCGAGCGACTGTACTTAACGTGATGAGCTCGCCATACATTGAGATGGCGATTCTGAAAGGCATCCCGCGCCGCAGAATCATTCTTCGTCATTCGCTTTTTAATGCGATTGGACCTATTGTTAATGTGATCGCCCTTAACCTGGCTTGGCTGGTGGGCGGTGTTGTGGTGGTCGAACAGATTTTTTCCTATCCGGGTCTCGCCAAATTAATGATCGAGGCAGTACAGGTGCGGGATATGCCGCTCGTTCAGGCCTGCGCCATGATTTTTTGTGCGGTTTATGTCGTGTTGATTTTTATTGCTGACATGGCGACGATTCTTTCAAATCCCCGTTTACGTCATCCCAAATAAGAACTATGTCTGATCACGCGAACAACTCTGATAAACCTTTGGGCTTTGATGAGCTGCCAGATGCCCCGCCAAAACGAAAGATCAAGTTAAGTTGGCCAGGCAAGATTGGGATCGCGATTGTGCTCTTTTGGAGCGTGATCGTTGTAATTGGTCCTACGATTGCGCCGTACCATGAGGCGGATATTCTGGATGAAGTTCTGTTTATTGTGCCGGGCAGCGACGAGATGTACCCCGATACCGATTTTCAACCGCCGAGTAAGATCGTATATCTCGGCAGTGATTATATTGGGCGAGATTTGTTGTCCCGCATTTTGTACGGCGCTCGAACCACGATCGGAATCTCGGTGCTCGCCACATTGTTGGCTTATTTGATTGGCGTGACGGCTGGTATTGCAGCAGCCGTTGGAAGCCGGTATTTAGATATGGGGTTGAGTCGCGTAAATGATGCGCTGTTGTCAATACCGTCAATAATGTTTGCGCTAGTTCTCATCGCAGCTCTTGACAGCCCCGGTCTTGCCTGGTTGATTGTAATTGCCGGCTTCATTTATGCCGCGAGTGTGTTCCGAATCTCGCGGTCACTCGGACAGGAAGTGATGGTGAGTGATTTTGTTGAGGCTGCGCGAGTTCGTGGCGAGGGGTTGTGGTGGATCATCACGCGTGAAATTTTGCCAAATATCGCAATGCCGCTCGCGACAGATTTCGGCTTGCGTTTTGTATGGGTCATATTGTTTATTTCTTCGTTGAGTTTCCTTGGGCTTGGAGTGCAACCACCGACGTCGGATTGGGGCAGCATGGTTAAGGAAAATCTCCCAGGCTTGGTTCTGGGCTCCTATGCGTGCCTGATGCCAGCTTTCGCGATCGCAAGCCTGACGATTTCGGTAAATATGATCGTTGATGATATCTCCGCTGCGGCTGGCGGAAAGTTAGCAACGAAAATGATCTCATGAGCGCGCTCCTCGAGGTCGATAATCTTAGGATCAGCGCCCGCAATGACGATGATGACCTGACGCCGATCGTCAAGGGCGTCAGTTTTAATGTGGCCCGTGGTGAGGTGGTAGCCCTGATTGGAGAGTCAGGTTCAGGCAAAACAACCATTGCCTTATCGTCGCTCGGTTATACCAAGCCCGGTTTGGAATTTGTCGGCGGTGAGGTGCGCCTTGAAGGTGAAGACGTCATCACCATGGGTGCGGATCAATTGCGAGGCTTGCGAGGTCAGCGGGTTGCCTACCTTGCCCAAAGTGCCGCTGCAACATTCAATCCGGCTCTGACGATTGGTGAGCAGGTCACGGAAACTTGTGTGTTGCATGGCATTCTCACTCAGAAGCAGGCCGACGAGCGAGCTGAGTTTCTCTATCGGGCTCTGGAACTACCAGATCCCGATCTATTGGGTAAGCGTTATCCCCACCAGGTATCCGGCGGACAACTGCAACGTCTGATGGCAGCAACGGCGCTGTGTGGCAAGCCAGACCTTCTGGTGCTGGACGAGCCCACCACTGCGTTGGATGTCACGACGCAGATCGAGGTATTAAAAGCCTTTAAGTCAGTGATTAAACAAGAAGGCTCTGCTGCTATTTATGTGACGCATGATCTTTCAGTGGTCGCCCAGATTGCGGACCATATTGTGGTGTTATACGCGGGCGAAACGCAGGAGTATGGCAGCGCAGAACAGGTTGTGAGCCATCCAGGGCACGATTACACCCGTCGCCTAATGCATGCTGTTCGACCACCGCCTGCTGCGGGTCAGGGCGACGAAACCAGTGAGGGACACCACCGTATGGCGCCTGCATTGGAAGTAAAAGACCTTGTTGCCGGGTACGGTAAAGTCAAAGACGGAAAGCCTGCGATAACAGTGCTTCGGGATGTGAATGTCTCCATAGAGCGGGGCCACAGTGTGGGGGTGATTGGCGAATCGGGCTGTGGAAAATCCACCCTGGCCCGGGTCATGGCCGGGCTTTTGCCCGCTGCGCAGGGCGAGGTTCTACTGGATGGCGAACCGCTGAAGCCTGCCTTACAGCAGCGAAGTCGCAGCGAGCTGCAGAAAGTGCAGTTCGTTTTCCAGATGGCGGATACCGCGCTTAACCCACGCCAGCGAATAGATCATATCCTGGGGCGCCCGCTCGAGTTCTACCTTGGCCTTAAAGGAAAAGAAAAACGTCGACGGGTCGGCGAACTGCTGGAGATGGTCGAACTACCGCAGGAATTTGCTGGGCGATATCCCGAGGAACTCTCAGGTGGCCAGAAGCAGCGAGTCAATCTCGCAAGAGCACTGGCGGCATCGCCGGAAGTACTGCTTTGTGATGAGGTAATCTCGGCACTGGATTCCATCGTTGGCGCGAATGTCATTGAATTGCTCAAGAAGTTGCGCAAGCAGACCGGCGTGTCCTTTGTTTTTATCAGCCATGATCTTTCGACAGTGGCATCCTTTGCCGATGAAATCATCGTGCTGTACGCGGGCCGCGTGGTGGAAAAGGGCACCACAGATGCCGTGCTCTCTCCGCCATATCATCCCTATACACGTCTTCTTATCAGCTCAGTTCCTGAGTTGCGCGTCGGCTGGCTTGAAGAAACCATGCAGACCCAGGAGGCGCAGGCTGGCATTGATCGTGTGGTAACTCTGACGGATAAAGGCTGCCCATTTTTTGATCGTTGTCCGCGGGCGATAAAGGATACCTGTGATCAGGAGACCCCGCCGGTAAGAATGTTGAGCGGCGGTCATGCCATTGAGTGTCATCTGGGCGAGGCAGAATTCGCCCAGTAAGGCCAAGTTGCATGGGGGATTCTCGTGATCGGGGAAGAGTACGATCGATATGACGCGGTAGGCCTCGCCGGGCTGATCGCAAAAAAAGAGCTCACCCCTTCCGAGCTTATTGAGACTACGATTAGCCGAATCGAGTCCCTCAATCCAAAGCTGAATGCCATAATCGCTCGGTGTTTTGATTCCGCGCGTGACAGCATCGCTCAAGGACTCCCCGCCGGACCCTTAACCGGGGTTCCCTATCTGGTCAAGGATCTGAACACCGTACTTGCAGGCCTTCCTGCGACTAACGGCAGTCGCGCTTTTGCAAAAACCATTCCCACTAAAGATGGGCTGTTGATCTCGCGCTTAAAGGCGGCTGGTCTCGTGATTCTGGGAAAAACCAATACCCCGGAATTTGGGCTGAATATCTGTACCTCCCCCATGCTGTTTGGGCCCACGGTCAATCCTTTTGACCGCTCCCGTTCAGCAGGAGGATCAAGCGGTGGCTCGGCCTGCGCGGTAGCTAGCGGTATGCTTCCCGCGGCCCACGCCACCGACAGCGGGGGATCGATCCGGATTCCAGCGAGCAACTGCGGTTTGTTTGGCCTCAAACCTACCCGGGCCCGGGTACCGCTTGGGCATGACAGGGCAGAGGGTTTGGCGGGATTCAGTGTGGCCCATGCCTTAACCCATAGCGTGCGAGATTCGGCAATGCTGCTCGATGTGACGCATGGGCCAATACCCGGTGCCATCTACAGTGCGCCAGAGCTAAGTGGAACGTTTCTGGAATCCCTTGAAGGTGATCTGTCAGATCTCAGAGTGGGCCTTTGTACTGATGGCTTCGCAGGAGAAGACATCGATTCACAGTGCAAGCAAGCTGCGACAGATGCCGGCCTTCTTTGCCAGTCGTTGGGTTGCAAGGTTGAACAGGCGATGCCACCTGTAGACGGCGTGGCGCTGCGTGATGCCTTCGATGTATTGTTTTCTGCCAATATCGCTAATGTAGTTCAAGCCGTGTTGTTGGAAAATAATGCCAAAAATCCAGAATCCTTGTTTGAGCCTGTGACACTGGCGTGCGCTGAAGCTGGGCGCAGGTGTAGCGCCGTGCAGTACGTACAAGCCATCGAATGTATTCAACGCGCAGCCCGAGATCTTGCCGATTTCTTTGATGGCTATGATGTATTGCTGACACCAACGCTAGCTCGCCCACCGCTGAAACTGAACGAGATCAGTATGGCGATGGATGATTGGAAAAATTACCTGAACGCGTTGTTGAATGAAATTCCGTTTGCCCCTCTTTTTAATGCCACCGGGGCACCAGCGGCTTCGGTGCCATTGGCAAAGAGTGAAGAGGGGCTTCCCATCGGCATTCAGATTGGTGCCGCACTGGGTCAGGAAAAAACGCTGCTGCGCCTGGCGCGAGAGCTCGAGATTGCCAGCCCTTGGCACAGGCGTATCTGAGTTTGAGGCCGCTGTGATGAGCGCTTACGAATTTGATCTTTTCAGTGCTTTTACGGCAAATCCGTTTGGCGGCAGTCATGCCGGTATCGTTTACGATGGGGCAAAGCTCTCAACGGCACAGATGCAACAAATAGCCCGGGAGGTCGGCGCACCGGCAACTTGTTTTCTCATCCACGTTAAGCGATGCGATGTTCACGTGCGCTTTTTTTCAACTGTCCAGGAGTACCCGATGTGTGGACACGGCACCCTGGGACTGATGACGGGTCTGGTTGAGCGTGGTTACCTTGAAGTGTCGCTTGGGCAAACAAAAAAGGTTCATCTGCATACGTCTGCGAGTTCGGCAGTGGTCGAAGTCACGCATCGATCGGATAGTCGTATCGAGGTGATGCTTAAATTGACCCCCGCCGTATTTGAGGCGGCCTCGCTGACACCTGATCAATTCAAAGTGTTCTTTGGAGTCAGTTCACAAGCCATGGACTCTTCACTTCCAGTTGAATACACCGCATCGGATTTTTCGCACCTGGTGGTTCCGCTAAAGAGTCTGGACGATATCAGGGCAGTCACGCCTGATTTTGAACGGATACATGAGTTCTGTACACAGCATCATATTGATACAGTGGTACTTTTTTCCCAGCAGACGGTGCATCCTGACAGCACCGTGCATTGTCGCGAATTTGCACCTCGGGTGGGCACTCCAGAGGTGCCAGCGGCCGGAACCACCAACAGAGCCTTGTCCTGCTATCTTGTGCGCCATGATCTTCTGGAATGCTCTGATGAAAAATCCCACACTGTCACCAGCGAACAAGGCTATGAGATGGGCAGGCCCAGCGGGGTGATTACAAGAATGGCGCTGGACGGCAAAACGCCGACCGACCTTTGGGTCGGCGGAGTTGCGACTAAGGTCATGAGTGGGCAGTTTTTTGCTTAGCCGCCTTTTTGGGGATCAGTAATCGAGAAACAATGGATGGACGCGAGCCAGGTTGTGCTTTTTTTCACCGCTATGACACAATCCAATGATGACTGAGTACGAAGTCACTTTTCTCGCAAAGGGATTGCCTGCAACGGTTCCGTTTGTTGGGCCTGAGACGCAGGAGCGTACCTTCGGTAAATCGTTCGCTGCGCGTATCGGAGCTAACGAGAACGTCTTTGGGCCTTCCCCACGGGTAATAAAGGCGATCGCTGATGCTGGTGCACAGGCCTGGAAATACGGCGATCCCGAGTTTTTTGATCTTCGCCACGCAATTGCAGCCCATCATGGCGTTGACCCTGCCCACATTATGGTGGGGGAGGGTATCGACGGCCTTTTTGGTTACCTGGCGCGGTTATTTGTCAGCCCAGGCGATAAGGTAGTGACATCAGCAGGGGCGTACCCGACCTTTAATTTTCATGTCACAGGGTACGGTGGAGAACTGGTGACGGTTCCTTACCGTGACGACTGCGAGGATATCGATGCACTGATTGACGCAGCCGTGGCTCACCAACCCAAGTTGATTTATATCGCCAATCCGGATAATCCCATGGGTTCGTGGTGGAATGCCGGTGATATCGAGTCTATGATCGAAAGGGTGCCAGAAAAATCGCTGCTGGTGCTGGATGAGGCTTATGGCGAATTTGCTCCCCAAGGTACGTTACCGGTAATAAACACGTCTGATTCTCAGGTGTTGCGTTTTCGTACTTTTTCCAAAGCCTATGGTCTGGCAGGCATTCGTGTCGGCTATGTGATTGGTGAAGCCGCGCTGATCAATGAATTCAATAAAATCCGCAATCATTTCGGTGTGGGTTGTGTTGCACAAGCCGCATGCCTTGCGGCACTGGCCGACCAGGATTATTTGAATCAAGTGATTAACAAGGTGGCCCAGGCGCGGGAGCAACTTTGCGAGATAGCGTCTGTAAACGGCCTCAGCTCTTTGCCATCGGCCGCTAACTTTGTTGCGATTGATTGCGGTCACGATGGAGATTTTGCCGTGAGAGTACTGAATGATCTGATCCGACAGGGTGTTTTTGTGCGCATGCCCGGAATCGCACCTCTTAATCGATGTATTCGGGTTTCTGTAGGACACCCGCAAGATCTCGAACTTTTTGCCCGAGCGTTGCCCAAAGCACTTTTGGCGGCATCACGATAAAACACCAGGACTCAAAGAGTTTCTTTTTATTTTTGCAGGAGACAAAGTATGTCGATTACATTGGAACACGCCAGAGCAGTTGTCGACGGCGCTATAGCGAAAGCTCGTGATCTGGAATTAAAGCCCGTCAGCGTGGTTGTGCTCGATGATCGGGGTTCGCTTGTCGCGGCTGCATCCGAGGATGGTGTTAGCGCGATGCGGGCCAGAATTGCCCACGGCAAGGCGAATGCCGCGATTCAACTTGGCATGGGAACGCGCGCATTGATGAATAGGGCAGAACAGCAGGCTTATTTTATCCAGGCCATGAATGGTCTTGCCGGGGGCGATATGGTGCCGGTACCCGGCGGCGTGCTTTTGCGCGATGGATCGGGGGAGTTGCTGGGCGCCGTCGGCACCTCGGGAGATACTTCAGATAACGACGAGGCAGCGGCCCTTGGAGGGGTTGAAGCGGCCGGCCTTATCGCTGAGACCGGCTGATCAAGCGAGTCACCATTGGGTTGTGACCTTCTGGTTGGGAGAGCGCGGCTACTACGAGGTGATTCTGGCGTCAGGCGGTCAGATATCGGTTGAGCGCCTTGATATGATCTACACCGAGGCCACAGCAGCATCCGAGCATATTGATATCTTGCGCGCGCCACTGCTTTGCCACATCTCGGTAGGCGTTGGGTGATATCACGCCATCGAAAACCCACTCGTGTTTGCTGCGTTTTCGGCTTTTGTCACCCTGGCTATGGGCATACACCCCGGTCCATCCGTCCCAGTCGTTCTTTAATGCGCTCAAGCAGTCACTGATCAGATCGACTTCTGTGTGCATGATGCTGATCAGTGGTATCTCATAGTTTTTCAGCGCATCCAACGCCTGCGGGAGGGGCTCTCCATTTCTCAGGCAAACTATTCCTTGATTGTCGATTGTGCAGGTGATTCCGACCCAGACTGGCAGGCCAGTGGTCATCGCCCCATCAAGAGTGACACACATCCGATCGATATCGACCATCATCTCGAGCATGAGCAGATCAGCTCCGGCTTCTTTCATTATCTTCGCCTGTTCTGTAATACTTTCATTCAGTGTATTGAGTCCAGGCTTGTCACCAGTCCAGCTCCAGTAAGAGATGCCCCCGGCAACGACGACATCTGGGTTTTCTGAGCACTCCCTCGCCTCAACGGCTAACTCGACGCCGCGCCTGTTCAGGGCGTCGAAGTGTTCCGCCATACCAGCGTCATCCAGGGCGTGACGGGATGCGGCGAACGTATTGCTGATAATGATCTGCGCTCCGGCACCGATATAGTCGCGGTGCACTTCACGCACAATGTCCGGGTGGCTCAAGGCGCCGCCGCCGTTCCAGGCATTTTCGAGCTGGGGTACCCCGCGGCGTTCAATCTCGGTGCCTGTCGCACCATCAATCAGAATCAACTCGCCATCATCTAGACGTGCTGCCAATTTTTGATAAGGATTTAGCATGTAAGCTCCTAAAGAGGGTGCAGTGTTTGCTGTTTAGAACAGCCCTTTGGGTTTGTGCTGTGAGTGCGCGTACATGGTTTCGGTAATGACCTCGAGTGAGCGACGCTGGTGTTCAACATTTTTTAGCGGGTCATCTGAGACTGGGCCAGTCTCAAGCTCAAAATGTCCAAAGTGATCCTCTCCACGAACCAGTATGGCAGTATCCCGGGGCCCTTCCTTGACGGCACTCGTAGGCAGGTAATCCATCAGTAGTCCGATTCTCCGATCATCGGACTGGTTTGGGTTCGAAGCGTGAATGATCGCATGATTGATTACGGTAGCCTCGCCCGGGGCGAGTTCGATATCGATAGCGCCTGATTGGTCAAACATCTCAGTTATGTACTGTGCCCGCGACAGAATACTGTCAGGATCGCTGCCCTCACTGTGAGCAAGTAACGCCCCCCGGTGAGAGCCCGGAATAACTCTAAGACAGCCACTTTTGCTATTGGCAGAGCTTAGCGCGAGCCAACAGATGGAAAGAAAGGGTTTGAGTTTGATGTACGCGGTATCCTGATGCCACGCCGCGTGCTGACGGGTTTTAGGCTCTTTAATCCTGAATGTGGAATTCCAGTGTAAAAGATCAGGACCGAGAAGATCCTCCATCAGATCCAGCAATCGGTAATCGTGGGAAAGCCGGTCTATACATGGGAGTATGAGATTTGCCTTGAAGTCCAGCTGTCCTTTGAGTTTTGGATAATTTGTCTCGAACTGTTCAACTTGGGCGCGCAGGATCTGCGCCTCAGATTCGTCCAAAATGCGAACCGGTGGTAAAAAGCCGTGCCGAGCAAAGTGTTCTATGTGTGCCGGACTTAGGAATTTAGTTGGCATCTACCCACTCCCTTTAGGCTGAAACGATGCTAGGGGGCGGGATCGCCCAAACATAACGCTCAAAAGTGTATGGGATATTGACAGATATAACACTTTCGCGGACATTGAAAACCACGCGAGTTATCATTTTGCCCACACTGGCGTCTAGATCGACAGGACAGTATGATTGCGCCGCTCAATCTTCCCCTGGGATCTTAGCCCATGTCTATGCTTAATTTGACACCATCGATTCGCCTTCGTAGAACGCCATTTTCCAATCGTGTAGATAGTGCTGGGGCGAAAGCGTACACGATCTATAACCATATGCGGCTGGCGTCTTATTACGAGACACCCGAGGAAGATTATCGACACCTTAAGACAGCGGTCCAGGTTTGGGATGTCTCCTGTGAGCGCCAGGTTGAGATTAAAGGCCCAGACGCGCTACGACTGGTACAGATGACGACACCACGTGATATGTCGCGGATGCGAGATGATCAATGCTACTACGTACCTATGGTCGACAGTGCCGGCAAAATGATGAACGACCCTGTTGCCGTACGTCTGGGCCAGGATCGTTACTGGCTGTCGTTGGCGGATTCGGATATGTTGCTTTACTGCAAGGGCCTTGCGGCAGGGTCTGGCCTCGATGTCGAGGTCTTTGAGCCGGATGTCTCACCGCTCGCGATTCAGGGCCCAAAAGCCGATGAATTGGTCTGCCGTGTATTTGGGGAAGAGATCGCCGATACCAGATTCTTTCGTCACAAGACCATCAATTTTCAGGGTCAGGATATGATCATTGCCCGCTCAGGATGGTCTCACCAAGGCGGGTTTGAGTTGTACCTGGACGGTAGCGGGTACGGAGAAGCCGTTTGGGATACATTATTTGAGGCTGGTAAAGATCTTAATGTCCGGGCGGGTTGCCCCAATCTGATCGAGCGGGTCGAGGCGGGCCTGCTCTCTTTTGGCAGCGATATCACCATGGATCACACGCCCTTTGAAGCAGGTTTGGGTAAATACTGTCATCTCGACAGCGCCACAGGTTTTCTGGGTCGTAAAGCCTTGTTAGAACTGCAAGAGCCAGCAAAGCAGATTCGAGCACTCGCGCTTGCTGGGCCAGCAGTGCCTGCGATCAATCACCCATGGCCTTTGCACGATTCCACAGGCAATATCGCCGGGTGTATCTCTTCTTCCACCTGGTCACCAGACTTTGATACAAACGTGACTATCGCGATGGTTAAACGGGAACATTGGGACGGGGGGACTGCGCTGATCGCCAAGGTTCCCGATGGGGATCGGAGCGCGATCGTGCGGGATAAGTTCTGGATTTAACTAATCTGCAAAATATAACGGTAATGAAAAAACCAGCAGAAAAGCCAATAAGTAAAAAGAAAAACACCAATTTCCTGGGTCGGGCCGTAGATGAAATATCCGAGTTTGATTGGAGTGATACAGTTCAATGTATTGTGGTTGCAGGCTCTTTATACTTTTTAATGAGTTAGGAGTACCTTAAGACATGGGGTTAGATCAGGAACTGGCCGGATTGCTGGTGGTATCAATGGAGCAGGCGGTTGCTGCTCCGTATTGCGGTTTGATGCTGGCCGATGCCGGGGCCAGAGTGATTAAGGTGGAGCGCACAGAAGGAGATTTCGCGCGAGGCTACGATCAAGGCGCCGATGGAAAAAGTGTTTTTTTCTCCTGGCTTAACCGAGGTAAGGAGTCTATCTGTATCGATCTCAACCAAGATGCTGATGAAGCGTTGTTGCGGTCTATGCTTAAACATGCCGATGTGTTTTTGCACAACCTCGCGCCGGGGGCGCTTACCCGCCGTGGTTTTGGTGGTGAGACGCTGCGTGAACACAACCCTGGCCTCATCACCTGTGAGATCAATGGATATGGCTCGTCTGGTCCGGGCGCCACAAAGAAAGCCTACGATTTTTTGGTACAGGCTGAAAGTGGGATCTGTGCGATTAATGGTACGCAGGAGCAGCCGGCACGGGTGGGTATTTCCATCTGTGACATCGCTTCTGGCCAAACGGCGTTTTCTTCGATTCTGCGTGCGCTGATTCAGCGCGGCCGTACTGGGACAGGAGTCGATATTTCCATTGCCATGTTCGATGTCATGGCAGATTTCATGAATTTTCCGCTGTTGGCGCATCGTTACCTTGGCGGTGCACCGCAAAGAATGGGACTGACACATCCGCTGATTGCGCCTTACGGAGCATACACGGTTAAAGATGGCAGCCACATTCTGATTGCGATCCAGAATGATCGTGAGTGGTGTAGTTTCTGTGATGCCATATTGGGTCAGCCCGAACTCGGCGCTGATGCACGTTTTGTGAATAACACTGAGCGGGTCAAGCATCGTAAAGCAATGGACGAGATAATCAATGGCATGTTTGGTAGACATTCTGCCGATCAGATGGGCCAGTTGCTGGACGATGCAAAAATAGCCAATGCCTGCTTGAGCAGCGTCGAGGATCTGTCCAGTCATCAACTGATTCGAAACCTTGTCGCCGATTTTGGCGGCACCAAAGTTAATATGGCAGATCTGCCGGTGGTGACGGATGGCGAACGTCCAACGCTTGTCCCCCTACTTGACCAGCACGGCGAGTCAGTCCGATCAGAGTTTACCGCCTAGTCGACAGGCTCGATTGCAACAGTGCGATAAAGCAATAACGCTTTGGCCCGGAACATTCGAATATCAGGATTCATGACTCATGAGTACTAAACCTCCAACCTATGTGCTGGATCACCCGGAGATCCGCGATAGCGTAGCCCGCCTGTGTGAGGGTTTTCCTGGTGAGTACTGGCGTAAAAGCGATCGCGAGCAGGATTATCCCCGCGAGTTTGTGGATGCGTTGACCCAGGCCGGATTTTTGAGCGCGCTTATTCCCGAAGAGTTTGACGGCTCTGGCTTGCCTTTGTCAGCCGGCGCGGCGATTCTCGAAGAGGTTCATCGCTCTGGCGGCAATGCCGGAGCCTGTCATGCACAGATGTATACCATGGGCACACTGTTGCGCCATGGCTCGCAGTCGCAAAAACAGCAATATCTGCCGGCCATCGCCCACGGCGAACTGCGGCTCCAGGCCTTTGGTGTCACCGAACCGACCAGTGGCACGGATACCACCGCATTGCGTACCACAGCGCGCCGTGAAGGCGACCACTATGTGGTTAACGGTCAGAAGATCTGGACTTCCCGTGCCCAGTATTCAGATCTGATGATCCTGTTGTGTCGCACTACACCGCGCGAGCAGGTTCAGAAAAAAACCGACGGTCTTTCGGTGTTACTGGTAGATATGCGCGAAGCTCGGGGCAAAACGCTGACTATCCGCCCGATCCGTACCATGATGAATCATGCGACTACCGAGATCTTCTTCGATGACATGCGTGTCCCGGTCGACAACCTGATTGGCGAAGAAGGCCGAGGGTTTCGTTACATATTATCGGGCATGAATGCCGAGCGGATTCTGATCGCGTCCGAATGTATTGGTGATGCCAAGTGGTTTATTGAAAAAGCCACTGCCTATGCCAGTGAGCGTTCTGTCTTTGGCCGGCCCATTGGTAAAAATCAGGGGGTACAGTTTCCTATCGCGCGGGCCTATGCCCAGATGCGTGCGGCAGAGCTGGTGCTGCGAGAGGCAATCCGGCTTTACGATGCGGGCGAGAACCCAGGTGAAGAGGCCAATCTTGCCAAGATGCTGGCGGCGGATGCTTCCTGGGCTGCTGCAGAGATGTGTGTGCAGACCCATGGTGGCTTCGGATTTGCCGAAGAATATGACGTGGAGCGCAAATTCCGCGAGACCAGGCTATACCAGGTTGCCCCGGTCTCGACTAATCTGATCCTGAGTTATCTGGGTGAGCATGTACTGGGTTTGCCGCGTTCTTACTGACAAATCGATAGAGAAAAAAAATGACAACCCACGACCAGGAGATAGTTCAGCCTCGACGCAGTTTTATCTTCGCCCCAGGTTTAAGACCCGAGTTGTATCCCAAGGCGCTCGCCTGTGGAGCGGACATTGTTTGTGTCGAACTAGAAGATGGTATTGCGCCTCATGATAAAGACGAGGCGCGTGAGAGGACCATGGCGCTTTTTACACAACCGCAGGCGGATGATGGAGTCGAACGTATCGTTCGAATCAATTGCCTGCGATCAGCCGTGGGTCTTGATGACGTTAAGGCAGTTCTGGCAACTGATACACCGCCACCGGCTCTGATGCTGCCCAAGGTGGTATCCCCGGATGAAATTGTCTGGCTGGATGACCTGCTGACTGAGCGGGGCCACGATACCCGTTTGCATATCATCATCGAAATGAATGCGGGGCTTGAGGCTGTCTTTGACATCGCCAGGGCTAGCTCCAGAATTGATGCTTTGTTTTTTGGCGGCGTTGATATGTCGGCAGATTTACGCTGTAAAAATGCGTGGGAGCCCTTGCTCTATGCGCGTTCGCGCGTGGTTCACGCGGCAGCCAGCGTGGGTATTGATGCTATCGACGTGCCCTACCTGGATCTTGATGATTTGGAAGGCATGAAAGCCCAGGCGCAACTGGCCAAAGATCTAGGTTTTAGTGGTAAGGGTGCGGTGCACCCCAAGCAGATCAACCCTTTGAACGAAGTGTTTACCCCATCGTCCGAAGAAGTTGCCAAAGCGCAGAAAATCCTGGCGGCGTTCGAGGAGGCGAATACTGGACTGGTTGTTGTCGATGGCAAGTTGATCGAAAAACCAGTGGTCCGCGAGATGCAGCGGATTGTCTCGGTGGCCAAACGCGCCGGTCTTTGACTGGTAGGCTGGGCCCGTTTTATCCAAGAGCCGTTTTCAGCGCATTCGCGCCGTCATGCAGGAAATCGAACTTGGCATCGCCATAGATACTTGGGGCAGACAACTGATATTATCGTTCAATTCCTTGAAGCGGCAATCAACTCGGTCTTTCTCCTCGGCAAGGTAGTTTTTGAGGTAGAACCCTTTTTCTTCAGGCGTAAATTCATATTCAGCCGTGAGTGCGCAGGACTGCATCATAAGACAGTTTTACAGCTATATGCGTAGCGCGGCGTGGTTAGGTAGATGTGTTTTACGTCAGCATCTCGCCTTATGTTATTTTTATCGAATCAATACGGAGAAAATGTTTTGCCAACTGCATTAATACAAGGTCGGATCGCTGTTCAGTACGAACACCTCTTAAGAGCGGAATTAAACGATGATTGGAAAATTCTTGTGTGGGATCCGTCGTGCAATAGGCCTGATGAGTTTATTGCCATGGCGCTTGAGGCAGATGCCATCATCGGTGGAAAAATACCCACACCTAATTGGCCGAACATACCGAAACTAAAAGTGTTTCAGATTCCGTGGACCGGATATGACTTTTGTTCACCGCAAACGATGCCAAATGGCATTCCTGTGTGTAATTGCTATGAACATGAAACAACGATCGCCGAATTTGTCCTTTGCGCCATGCTCGAAACCAAAATTGGATTGCGCCAAATTGACCAACGTTTTCGGGCTGAAGGATGGGGCGGCAGACAGCCAGGCTCATCTTTGAATCACGGAGAAATTCGCAATCGGACCGTGGGCATCGTGGGTTACGGACATATCGGTAAAGAGGTTGCGCACCGCGCTGCGGCCTTTGGTATGCGAGTGATCGCGATTCGCCGATCGAAACACAAAACCATACCCCCGCTTGATTGGCTGGGAAGCACCGACCAGCTCGATCAATTACTCGCTGAAAGTGATTTCGTTGTGGTGGCCTGTGATATGAATAAAGAAACCATAGGTATGATTGGGGCGCCCCAATTAGCCAGGATGAAGCCCGACAGCGTGATCATTAATGTGGGCCGTGGCCGGGTCATAGACGAAGAGGCTCTTTACCAGGCACTGAAGGATCGGTCGATTGGCGGTGCTGTGCTCGACGTTTGGTACAACTATATTGGTAATGACAACAAAGATGTGTGGCCTTGTAATTATCCATTTCAAGATCTTGACAACGTCATTCTCAGCGCCCATGAGAGTGCAGCGTCACCAGAGCAACTGGAACGACGATGGAAGTTCGTAGCGGATAATCTGCAGCGGGTGGCAAATGGCGGGCAGCCAGAAAATCAGGTTTTTCTGGGAACGGCGACAGCGGGCCTTTAAGCAAGCGTTGGCGCCTGTTTGAGGCTGACCCATCGGGGCGGGGCTAATACACCGTAACGCGCGGCTCTCAGCTCAGTGCTTTGGTCAGTGCCTGTGCGCCGTCGCGCAGGGCCTGGGTTGCTTT
>CAUZJT010000039.1:0-19607 GCA_963580215.1 Gammaproteobacteria bacterium | reverse complement strand
GGGCTAAAGAAAATATTGAGAATTTTTTCATCCGGTTCTTGAGCTTCTTAAATACTTCGATTCAACTTTACAGCTCAAATGGCTGATTAAAGGAACGTTGGACTTGCTCATATGAAACCAATGCCAAGTTCGGTAAAGTTGACAAGAATCCCCTCACTGTAAAGCAAGTACACCACAATTGACACACTAAGAATATAACAACGTTGATGCATTTACTTTTTAGAGGCAGGTCCTTGCTCTATCGTATTATTTTGTCAAAACAATAAATCTGTTGAGAAACTTCCTTAGCCTGGAAGGAAAATCTCATTCACTTCGTCTAAGTTCTCTAGGGTTCGCTCGGTGGGCTGGGTATATACAAATGAACGATGCATCAATCGTTTATCACGTTCATAACATGCTGTTGGTGTGCCGCTATGCAACATTGCATGATTATCCCAGATAAGAAGATCACCTGGGATCCATCTATGACGGTAAACATATTTATCTTCCGTTGCGATTGCCAGTGCTTCTTGTAACCATTTTTCCCCAGCTTTAAGACTTACAGAATTAAATTCGATTGGGTCGAAATTCATGTACAAAACCGTCTGTCCGGTGACGGGGTGTACTTGCACGATGTCATGCCAAACTGGGGGTAACGCGAGACGCTCTTTTTCCGTCAGCGGAATATGAGAGTCTCGATCTGTCTCCAGCAAAGGATCATTATGTGCATGAAAGCTACATAGCATCTTCAAGTCACTCAGCTGATCCCTTAGAGATTGGGGTATGTTCTTGTATGCCGTACTAGTACTGCATAAAAGGGTATCACCACCTTTTTTTGGCACCTCAACCGCATAAAGAAAAGTAGCGGCATCTACATGGCACGCTGAAGTACCGTCAGTGTGCCAACCAAAACCGCCGCGAACAAAAAATGCCGCGTCTTTTCCATCAGTGTCTTTAGCGTTACCAATCGTCGAGACTTCAGGATTCTCCTTTAGATTAAACTGCTTTCTCGTCTCGATCTTAGGTCGACCAAATCTATGGGCTAAAGCTGCTTGGCAGCCAGGAGACATATCCTGTCCTCGAAACAGCAAGACCGAATATTCGAAATAAAGATCAAGGATCTTATCAAAGCAAGCGTCATCTATTGGATTCGATAAGTCGATATCGAGCAACTCGAGTCCAAAGTTAGGCATCAATGCTTGTGTGTTCATTGCTATCTGTTTCTTGTTTAGTACTGTTGATATTAACCCGTTATTTTATTTCTATGTATTTGTTCTTCTAAAAATAATCGTGCTGTTTCGGCAGCGGCAAAACGACATTCGTACATTGAGCTGTCTGAAAAAAACGCGTTGTGAGGCGTTAATACCAAACGACCCCGTAGCCACGAAGCCTGCTCACGCCACGCGTCAAACAATGAATGAGAGGAGGGTGGCTCGTCCGGAAGCACATCTAGCCCAACCCCAGCGAGATGTCCCGAGCGAAGTTGATCCTCGACAAAATCAATATTCTCTATCAGAGCGCCGCGTGCCGTATTAACAAGAATCAGACCAGATCTCGCTTTCTGAAGTAGCTTACGATTTATCATACCGCGAGTCTCAGGCGTAAGTGGGCAATGGAGAGTTAGTATATCGACCTGACTTACCAACTCATCTAGTGAAGATGCTTTTTCAATCTGTAGGGCTCTAAACATTCCGTTACTTACATATGGATCATAGCCAATAACACGATAACCGAATGGGGCGAGGCGTCGTATTACACTTATACCGATGCGTCCGACTCCGACAACTCCAACCGTCGCGCGGGGGGAGTGCAGCATCGGAGATAAATGATTCTCTTGCCAGGTATCAATATAGGATCGAGCGAGAATATCGTGCTCAATCAATCGGCGTTGCAATACAAGAATTAAACCCATGGCAGTATCAGCAACATCTTCTGGCCCGTATTCTGGATTATTCGAAAATGCAATACCTCGATCTTGCAGTGTTGGTATTTCGATCTTGTCGAATCCTACTCCGTAGCGGACAACGATCTGGCAATTGTTAAGTTGTCTTATGGTTTCGTTGCCAATAGAAGGAGTCCAAATCAGGAAAGCATCTAGTTGCTGCAGATCAACTTGTAAAAAGCCAGTCTCATTTTTCGACTTGAAGTAAAAAAATTTAGCGTTGCCATTAAATGCTTCATTTTCCGCATCAAAGGGTGGTTTAATGAGGTGTGTGATGCCTACATTCCATGGCCTGCGTGCTGTCATCCCGATTTCCTTGATTTTTTAAATGGAAAGTCCCTAGTGTTGCAGACTACTTTAGCGCAACCCGGGTTCTTATTTCCACACTATGATTGGGATGTTGAGATACCAGCCAATCCATTGGAGCAGTTCAACATTAAGGGTCAACGCTGCCGAGTGCGTATCTGGATAGTACCTTGTACCAGGTTGTGTAGGCCTGCCTGGATCACATCGGGAGTCTTCATATCAATCTGTCTGTATTATATAGTCGCAGTATCGGACAGCGGAGATTTCGTCTGACTAAGTTTGGTAAGCAAAGGCGTTGTTGAAACGCCATTCTAGATCATCACCACAACTGATGGGTTCGAGATCCCCGCTATAATCAGAACCGTAGATTGCCTTTGGATCTACTTGGGTCTTCGGATTCGGATCGTATGCCAAAACGATAGAAAGCCGTTCCTGCCCCGAGTGATTCAAGACACGATGCGGTGTAGCTTTATACGCACCTGCAGTCCATCGACCCAGTAAGTCGCCAACGTTGATCGCCAACGCATTTTTTAGGAAGGGCTTCCATCCATTCTCCGTGAATATCCTGAACCTGTAGGCCTCCTATCTCATCCTGACAGAGAACCGTCAGCACCCCAAAATCAGTATGGGGGCCTCACTCCAAACTGGGTACGATTAGCTTCTTCCTGATGTGGGTAATACACCAGAGCAGCCCGACTGAGTAGCCGATCAGCACTGCGTAAAAAGAAATTTTCAGGCAATCCTAATCCGAGGACAAAGCCGTGCATCAGATGACCGGCAACAACGTGCACCTGGTTCAGGTATGTCTTGGCGAGAACTTTCAATTGGGACGGATGAGATGGCCAAAGATTAGTCCCTCGAAGAGGATAATCAGATTCAGTGGATTGATTCCCGTAGCTCCAGACAAAGCTTTCTTTCAGGTCTGGTAACAGACTATCATCCATCTTCGATTGTCCTGGCCCAAGCCAGTCGCGGTGGTTACGGGTGGCGTTGCCGCGGCTTTTCTTCTCGGTAGGCAGTCGGAAAACTCCATACCCACATGTCGAAGATCACGAAGCAACCGTGCTTAAAGCCCATGGCCCTTGACATAGATAAAGCCTAGATTACTGCTCGCCTGGTGTAAGGATTTTCCCACGTCAGCAGCGGCTTCGCCGCGGACCAGAGCCGTGATATCGACAACAGGAATCTGTTTTTCAGTTACGGTACGAACAAAAGTCATCGCCCTAATCGTCCCCGCTATAGTACCCGACGATATCACCATCGGTCGTGACTCCAAGGCCATTAAGACAACGGTTTACATAATTGAAATACCCCACAATCTGATTGACCTCCAATATCTCTCCATCATCAATGCCCACCTCACGCAGTCGGCTGACATCGTCCGGGCGCATCTTGGCAGGACTGATGGTAAGTTTCTCCGCATACTGAAGTAGCGCCAAAACAGAACCTTCAAACGCCTCCTCTGGCGTTCGATTCTTGAGCGCGCTCTCCGCCCGATCTGCCATGATGTCGTCTCCCATCAGATGCTTGGCGTTGCTCCAATGATTAGAGTATGAGTACTCACACTCATTCAGTAAAGATACATAGGAACCAATAACTTCTTGAAGCCACATGGGTAAAGTATTGGCATCATCATGAAGGGCAGCCCGGTAAAGCATGACGTGCCCTTTCATCGTATTCGGCCGTAGTGAATGTACGCGCATTACATTGTCCACAGTACCATGAGGAGTTCTCGCCAATTTCAATATTTCTAATAGCTCGGGATCTGCATCGCGATCCTCAATCATCTTTATCCAAGCACTCATAAATTCACCAGCTTGATTTGAATGGCCGCGCACTTAAGATGTGAGCAGATCTTTCAGTCATGTAACACACGTTAAAATAACAGATGCGGGGGAATACGCTTTCCATAACATCGGTTACGACTCGTTTTTCCTGGCCAACACCAACTACCGTAATTATGCAAATCTTATTGAATCTAATCAAACTATTTGCGACACCTCAGCGCACTTATTTTGCGTAAGAACTCGCATGAAGATGAAGATGAAGATGAAGATGAAGATGAATAAGTATCGGCCACAAGAGCAAAGGATAAGGGATAGAGATTTGCTTTTGACAGATGCGAGCCTTGGGCCATCAGCATGGTCAGAACCTTAAGCGTTTACTGTTTGGCATCACCCCTGCCGTCCCTAATCCGATTTCACCCCTCCGTCATCTCTTTTCAAGCCGCAATACACAACTTGTATCCCTTAGCCGCGGTTTACACACGCCCATACCACCCAACAGTCATAGGATGCCCGACCTCAGATCAAATAACGGCTAAGGGGACATGAGGGCCAAGGTGGCCGTTAAGTGGACTCTGGCTGTGCTTAGGTCACTCTTGTTCATCGGGTAGCGCTTTAAGCGGTGCAGTTCGGCCCCACTGACCAATCTGACCCAGGATCCACTTAATCACCGGGGTGTCCTCGATAACCGCAAGGAGTAGTATCTGGCAACTAAAGTGGCGGCATATTAAGGGGATCCACCTCGTAGACTTTTTTTGATCAGCCTTGCGAAGGTGCTGGGGACAACTTTGATTAGTTCGGAATCTGGAGTGCCTGGATTACGGTCAGGCCGTTCGGTTACATCAGTTTCAATCTCATCCGTGGTGCAACATGACCCTTCGCGACTTCCCCAGGTTGCGGTTGCTGCGGTTGCTGTACCGGCCATAGTAGCGCACCACATGTTCGCCCTGGTCCGGGGCATATTGCAAAAGAAGTTTTATCCACCGCGCTCCAGTTTGATCCGAAAATTATATTTCAAGGTAGCCTGGTACCGAGCGCGATAAACAACCATGCCCTGTTCCGCCTGGTACTCCATTTTCTTTAAGTGCAAACGGATTGCAGATCATATAACGGGTGATCTGGCACCTACCCAGCGCATTGTTCGCCATGATATGTACCTTGTTATCAACAGACAATCCTGAGTGTGTCCAGGAAAGGAAGTCTGAGTGCAAACTCCTCGGTGATGGTCTCGTCTTTAACCAGGTAATAGTGCACGTGCAGTTATAAGTTCGTTTTTATCAGGTATAATTTTTCAAATTCCTATCGTTAAAACCGTGAGGCAATCATGGCAACTACGTTGTACGAAATCGATAACGGTATAGCCTGGATTCGGTTCAATAAGCCAGCAATACTCAATGCAATAGACGCTGATGAGACACGACATTTGGTCGAGTTGCTAAAAAAGGCATCTAACGACAATGAAGTAAAAGCCATAATCATTTCTAGTATGGGGGATGCTTTTTGTGTCGGTGATGATCTGAAAGTGGCCCTGGAGGAATATCCAAAAATCCTCAGCGGCGAAATTCATCCGATTCTCGATATCGTCGAAGATATCACCGAGAGTCTGCAGGAAATACCGCGGGTAATTCGCCGCTCACCCAAAGTGGTGATCTGTGCCGTACATGGTTACGCGGTCGGAGCTGGGTTCGAAATAGCTATCGACTCCGATTTGATCGTCGCAGCAGATAATGCAATCTTCGGTTTCCCGGAAATGAATGCAGGCATGACTGTCACCGGCGGTGTAAGCAAGTTACTTGCCCTGATGGTTGGCTTGAATCGCGCCAGGGAACTCATGTTAACCGGTGATTTTATCAATGCGGATGAAGCCTATCGAATTGGTCTCGCGAATAAGATTGTTCCATTAGGTGAGGAAGAAAAAGCCGCTGAAGAAATGGCACGAAAAGTTATCTCACGAGCGCCACTGGCCATCATGCAACACAAACGATTACTAGCCCAGGCTCATGACGCCGATTTTGAAACCGTACTAAATCTGGAGAAACAGACAATTTCCAACCTGATTTATACAGAGGACTACGGCGAGGCGATCACAGCATTCTCCGAGAAGCGCGAGCCAAAATTCAAAGGGAGATAGGTCCCGTGATGATTGATAAGCTTGAGCATCGTGATCTCGCCTCAGTGCTTCGCAAAAGGGTCAATCACTGTCCCGATAAACCATGGATTGTGACCGCTGAGAACTCTTACAGTTATCGCCAAATGGATCAGTTATCAGGTCGGCTGGCCCAGGGTATGATCAATCAAGGGATTAAGTTTGGCGATACCGTCTTGATCATACTACCTAATATCGAAGAGTTCATTCTAACCTGGTGCGGCATATCCAAAATTGGTGCTATTGAGGTGCCAGTAAACGTTCACAATCGCGGCAATCCATTGAGCTATTTGATCAATGACTCACTGGCCCGATTCATGATAATTGATGTCGAGTATCTGGATCGCATTGAATCGATCAAAGATTCGTTGAGCAACCTGGGCACGCTGATTCTTTACGATAAGAATAGACTATTCGATCATCCTTTAATTGCCGAGTTGAGCAACAGTCACAAGGTCATTCAGTTTGACCAACTGTATGCTGATGAAATGTATTCGGGCCCTGCGCCTGAATATCACAACTTAATGGGCGTCCTTTACACCTCAGGTACAACAGGTCCTTCCAAAGGCGTCACCATGAGCCATGCTCATGCCTATGAATATGCTTTTGGTGTGACCGAAATGCTAGAGCTTGAAGAATCTGATATTTATTGCGCGCCGCTGCCGTTATTTCATATCGCTGGGCAGTTTGCAGCGATTTACGCCAGTTGTATCGCCGCCGCTACGGCAGTGATTTCCGATACATTCAGCGCTGAGCGATTCTGGACCGATATTCGACATCACAATGTGACCTGCACGTTTTTGCTTGGTGCGATGGGGAGTTTCCTCTATAGACAGCCTGTCAACGCGGATGATGCTGATAACACGCTGGACCGGGTTCTTCTAGTCCCACTAATTCCAGAAGTTGAAGACTTTAAAAAGCGTTTCGATTGCCGAGTATCAACTACCTGGGGAGGTACAGAAATGAACTGTCCGACTCAATCTGGTTTTGAACTGGCCAATATAAAAACCTGTGGAAAACTGGTCAGCGACCGGTACGAAATACGTATTGTTGATGAGATGGACATCGAGGTTCCCAATGGAACACCGGGTGAAGCACTGGTCCGTGCAAGAACCCCATGGATTTTAACAAACGGCTACTGGAATCACCCTGAATGGACAACAAAAGCCTGGCGAAATCTCTGGTACCACACAGGGGATATGTTAATGCGGGATGATGAAGGTAATTATTACTTCGTAGACCGAACCAAGGATGCTATCCGTCGTCGTGGAGAAAATATTTCATCTATGGAAGTTGAAAACGAAATCAATAGTCATCCAGCGGTGCTGGAGTGCGCCGTAATACCGGTAGAGGCCAGTGAATCAGAACAGGAAGTTCGTGCGATTATTGTGCTTAAAGAAGGCAAGACACTGGACCATAAAGAATTTATACACTTTATTGAGCCACGCATGGCCTATTACATGGTGCCACGCTATATTGATTTGATTGACGCTCTGCCCAAAACCCCAACCGGGAAAATTCAGAAGTTCGTATTAAAAGAGCATGGCATAAACGATTCCACCTGGGATCGAGAAACTGCTGGTATCAAATTAACAAAATAGAAACTCTTGCTATTTTGTACCTGCATACAGACATAAGAAGAATTAGCAGGTCTGGGGTCGTTTTCAAATGATTCCCGCTTTGCGGCCATTTACTAAACGAACGGCTACTTCTGTGTCATCATGAAATATACACCTTGTTATCAACAAAAGATCTGAACGCTAACGCCATCGGTGATGACCTCGTCTTCAACCAGATAATCTAGTACCCCATCGCACAACTGTTCTGCCAGCAAGCTTGTTGGTAGCGGCGGCAGGACCAAAAAAATGTCAGAGGTTGTTTCTCCTCAACTTTTGATGACAGTACACAATGGTCGGATCGGCAAAACCATATTCAGGTGTGCGAACCTCCCTGATGACTTGATACAAGTTGTTGAATACAATATACGAATACGATTTGATGGCAACGTTTATTAACATGAACTCGAAACTTTCCTACGGATAAGCTATTTGACGAATGGCGTCAAACGGCGATTTTTCTGGACCGAGCAAATTTCACTACATGCTGGCTCGGTGAAGACCAGTTTTGATGCAGCCGAAAAATCGGAGCGACCCATCGCCATCACCCATGCCAACCCTTCTGACTATGTTGGATTCGATATCGAATTAAATCGACGAAACAAGCCTACAGATTTAATTCAACTGGTGGTTGAAAGAGGTCGCGTGATAGGGCTTAATTTGTATCCAAAGATCATGCGCGGCGGATCAAATTCAACGCGCAATGATTTCTGGGACATGGTCGAAAGGAGTGTTGGGAAGTTTAGAATAGACGCCGTGGGGTTCGGAATTGACTACTACACAGACTATTCAGAAGATGCCCTTGCCTGGTGGCGAGCCGGGCATTGGGCAAGACAAAGCCCGTTAAGATCGCCAAACAAATTATTTTCCTGGCCTGGCTGGTTCCGCTCACCGGAAGACTTGCCAGATTTATTGGAGGAATTGGGGAAACGATCTTTTTCTGAATCAGATATTGCCAAAATCTCGGGTGGGAACTGGCTTAGGCTTTATAAAGAATCATTTGTATCCCGCTGAAAGGCATTGCTTTCGTGCAACCCATCTCTTCATCCTCCCTGACGAGAGATAAAAATCTGTATCCAGACGCATACAAACTACAACTCATGTGGATATATGCCCGGGCCATTGAGCCGTAAGCGCGAAGCGCGTGTACACTGGTTTCAAACAAAATGCAGTGACTTGTCGGTGGTTGACTGAGTAGACCACCAACCTGTACTGCTGGCCAGTTCAGTTCCCTATGCGAGGGCTCAGAAAATCCAACGGTTTTTCTTACGATAGTCTCGTTCAAACGCTTCAATCTCGGCCTGATGCTCGAGCGTCATACTGATGTCATCTAGCCCATGAAGCAGCCTGATCTTGTCCATTGGGTCTATATCAAACATGTACCTCTTTCGATCAGGGCCTGAGACAGCCTGTTTGTCGAGGTCAATGGTTATGGACGCACCAGGGGATTCGTGCAACTGTATCCGGATGTGATTGCAATTCGCAGCAGAGAGTCTGACAGGTAGCAAACCGTTTTTGATGCAGTTGCTGTAGTGAATATCACCAAAAGTTGGGGCAATTACTGTACGGATGTGATTGGCCATCAATGCATTGACGGCAGCCTCTCGCGATGATCCACAACCCCAATTTATGTCACACACCAGAATCTGTGCGTTGGTGTAAGGGGTCTGATTGAATATGAAGCTGGTTTCAGTATCGTCGGCATGAAATCGGAGATCATGAAGTAGAAAGCGGGAATAGGCCGGATCATCCTTTGCCCGGCGCAAAAATCGAGCTGGAATAATCTGGTCGGTATCACAGTTAGGAATGTCGATCGGAACAGCAACAGCTGAGAATCTGCGAAATGGTTGCATGCGTGCTAACTGCTGAGTCGCCGGCTATCTGTGAAACGCCCAGTGACGGCTGCGGCTGCCGCCATTGCAGGACTGACCAGATGGGTACGGCTTCCCATGCCCTGACGTCCTTGGAAATTTCGATTGCTAGTCGATGCGCAGCGCTGACCTGGTGAAAGCACGTCACCGTTGATAGCCACACACATAGAGCAACCCGGTTCTCGCCACTGGGCACCTGCGTCAATAAATATACGATCAAGTCCTTCTCGTTCAGCCTCGCTCTTGACTAAGCCGGAACCAGGTACGACAAGTGTAGGCACAACCACACATCTGCCTTTGAATACTTCTGCAGCTTGCCGTAGATCTTCAATCCGGCTGTTTGTACACGAACCAATGAATACTCTATCGATATCGATCTTATTGACCGGCGTACCCGGTAAAAGATCCATATAAGTGAGTGCAGATTCCATGTTAGCTCGGGTTGCAAGATCGGCCTGTGAGGCTGGATCTGGGATCACATCGCTGATACCCACACAGAATTGCGGACTGTTACCCCAGGTTACTGTCGGCTCTATTGCAGCAGCGTCTATGTTGATCTCTTTATCGAACACTGCTGTATCGTCGGAAGGTAGCAGCCGCCAGTAAGCCATGGCTTCTTCCCATTTTTCGCCAGTGGGTGCGTAGGGTCGGCCATAAACGTACTCCAGGGTCTTGTCATCGGGCGCAATAATGCCAAACCGGGCACCAGCCTCAATGGTCATGTTACTGATTGTCATTCGACCCTCTATAGACAGCTGTCGAATTGCTGAACCGGCGTATTCGATCGCATAACCAGTGCCGCCAATGTGCCTGATGATGGTCAAAATAATATCTTTTGCACTGAGCCCAAGACCAAGAGTTCCGTCTACTGTGATGCGCATACTTCGAGGCTTTCGCTGCCACAAAGTTTGGGTCGCTAGTACATGCTTGACCTCAGTTGAGCCAATACCAAATGAGAGGCAACCCAGCGCACCGTGGGTAGATGTGTGAGAGTCGCCGCAGACCAGTGTTAGGCCCGGCAGGGTGATATGCCCTGTTCGGGCCCGACAACATGGACAATTCCATGGCGCGGGTCGGTCATGTCGAAATGTGTAAAGCCAATCCGTTCGGCCGCCTCCTGCAGGCCGGCAACCGTATCGCGCATTTCGCCCTGTGGAATGTCGGTCAGTTTCTTGGCAGTAGTGGGAACACTGTGGTCTGGCGTCGCGAACAGTTGATCCGGATAACGGATAGTGCGCCCGACAGCTTGTAGTTCTTCGAACGAGCGGTAATGAAGATCATGGATAAGCTACCGATCAATGAACAGCAGTGCGTCACCCGATTCACGCGTTACGATTACGTGGCGGTCAAATATTTTTTCGAACAGCGTTTTACTGTGAGACCTTGGGGCGTTCAACACTTTCCTGATGGGCTCCCACATTGGGCAAGACTTGTTCTGAGTATAGCAAGACGCTGTTCAGGCGTGCCCTGCTGGGTTGACAGGGCCAACGCGTAAATGTAACGCTTGCTTTCAGGCTGTAGGTAATTGGTCATCACGTCGGATCAAATGCCGGCACTTCTAGGAGCTTATTCCTTCATCAACTGATAGTTGTTACTCCTAACTCTTCTCCTTAATTGCAAAGCCCATGCCCTGAACAGCATCGAGGATTACATCAAGGAATACCCGAACCCTGTATTCTGCCAATCGTCTTCGACATCGAAACCCAGTAACAGTGCCGCTACCCCCAGACCAAGGTAAACTGGCCATCTCACACACCATCTGGACAAATCAGTAAGCCGCCCTTGGCTGATATCCCCCGCCTCACCGACATGCGAACAACCCCATGATTACCTCTGATAGCCGACGCACAGTCTCCTGGGCTCTTTATGACTGGGCCAACTCCGCCTTTGCAACCACAGTGATGGCAGGATTCTTCCCGATTTTCTTCAAGCAGTACTGGAGTCAGGATGTGGCTCTCACCCACAGTACTTTTTACCTGGGGGTCGGTAACTCGGTTGCCAGTCTGATCATTGTAATCCTGGCACCGATTCTCGGTGCCATGGCCGATACCGGTGGATTACGTAAACGCATGCTGGCCACCTTTGCCTGCCTTGGCGTTCTAGCAACGGGCTCCTTGTACCTGGTCCAGGTTGGAATGTGGCCATTTGCCATTTTGCTTTACGCAATCGCGGTTGTGGGTTTCTCCGGTGCCAACACTTTCTATGATTCACTACTGATCATCGTCGCTCCGAAAAAAGTCCGCCACCGTATTTCTGCATTCGGATTTGCCCTTGGATACCTTGGAGGTGGCCTGCTCTTTCTGATCAACGTACTGATGACCCTTAAACCGCAGCTGTTCGGGCTGGCCGATGCGGCCCAAGGTGTGCGCTGGTCCTTTATTACCGTCGCAGTATGGTGGACAGTATTTTCCATACCGTTGTTTTTGTATGTCGATGAGCCACTACCCAATAGCGGACGACGCGGTGTGGATATCAAGGGAACTTTTGCAGCATTGCGGGATACTGCAACAAATCTGGGTCAGCATCGAGGTGCCTGGATGTTTTTGCTGGCCTATTGGCTGTATATCGATGGGGTCGACACCATTGTGCGTATGTCGGTTGATTTTGGTCTGACCATTGGGCTGTCGTCCGATAACCTGATCACCGCATTACTGCTGGTGCAGTTCATTGGCTTTCCGGCAGCGTTGGTGTTTGGCCGCTTGGGCGAGCGTTACGGCGCCCAGCGGGGTATCTGGATCTGTATCTGGGTATATATAGGAGTGACTGTTTTCGCTTACTTTATGGAAACGGCGCTGCAGATGTATATCCTGGCTACGGTGATCGGTCTCGTGCAAGGTGGTATCCAGGCGCTTAGTCGCTCCATGTTCAGCCACCTGATTCCAGAAGAAAAAAATGCGGAGTTCTTCGGTTTTTATAATGTGGTAGGTAAAGCAGCAGCGGTTTTCGGCCCGGTGATGATGGGCACAATCACCTATCTCAGCGGCAACCCACGCCTGGGTATTCTTTCAGTGGCGCTATTGTTCTTTGCCGGAATGTTTTTCTTTCGCCTGGTTCACGACCCAGTCGACACTCAATCCGACTGATGCCATTGACCTCGCGAGCATAATACTGATTTAAGTACAGCTGGGCGATCGGTCATCAGGCCCTCCACCCCCAGATCCAGTAACCGGTTCATTTCCTCGCGCTCGTTCACCGTCCAGACATGAGTATGCAGGCCGCGTGCTTTCATAGCGCGAATGAATCGGCCATCAACCACCTTGATTCCGTTCCACCACACCGGCACCTGGGCACACGCTGCCTGCAAAGGCCCGGTCGGCACACCAATACTGGCGAGACGCGCTCGGGTCGTCTCAAAAGTGGCCATCGAGGTGCAAATCCCTGGCAATGCCGCACGGACGTGACGCAGACGCTTGTCGGAAAAAGATCCGATACAGACACGCTCCTGGGCGCGGGTTTTGCGGATGACCTCGATCAGTGGCTCGACGGCTTCGTCGGACTTGGGATCGATGTTGAAGCGGGTCAGGGGAAACGCAGCCAGCAGCTCTTCCAGCAGCGGGATGGGTTCCCGGCCGTTAACCCGGGCCCGGGCAATCACCGAATAATCCAGCACGGCGATGCGCCCATGGTCTGAAGTCACCCGGTCGAGTCGATCATCATGAAAGGCCAGTAGTACGCCGTCGGAGGTGCAGTGCACATCGGTCTCCAGGTACTGAAATCCCTGAGCGACGGCGCTCTCGAAAGCGGCCGCCGTGTTCTCCGGGGCGGCCTCGCTGTCACCACGATGGGCGAAGGCCAGGACACCGGTGTGTTCAAGAAAAGCGTGACTGGGCATTGGCAATAACTCCCGGGGGAAAGTTCAGAACTGATCGGCTATTTTGAGCGCAAAGGCTCGAACCAAGCCCACAAGGCCCCGGCGCGATACGGGCCGGTTAAGATTAGCATCTCGAACCCTCAGCGATATAACTACTGGTCAACCGCCAATGACCCAACCCCTGATCCTTATCCCCACCTACAACGAACGTGACAACCTGATTCCCTTCGTCCAGGCGGTACGCACTGCCCTACCAGAGGCGGATCTTCTAATCATTGATGACAACTCTCCTGATGGTACCGGAAAATTGGCTGATGCATGCGCGAGCGAAGACCCGGGCGTACATGTGCTGCACCGCCCAGGCAAGCAGGGTCTTGGCCGGGCTTATCTCGGTGGCTTTTCCTGGGCACTTGCGCGTGATTACAGCCATGTTTTCGAGATAGACGCCGATTTCAGCCATAACCCCAAAGATCTCCCTCGTCTGCTGGCGGCGACAGACACGGCTGACATTGCGCTTGGCTGTCGCTGGATGGCGGGTGGTGGCGTGTCCGGCTGGCCACTGCGACGCCTGGCGCTCTCGCGCTTTGGCAATCTGTACGCGCGAGTCATCCTTGGAGTGCGCTACCACGATCTGACAGGAGGTTTTAAATGCTTTACCCGCAAAGCCCTTGAGGAAATTGACCTTAGCCGGATCAGCACAGTGGGCTATGGCTTTCAGATCGAGACCACATGGCGCGCCCTGCAGGCAGGATTATCAGTAACCGAGGTGCCAATTCATTTTACCGACCGGGTTCATGGCGTCTCGAAGATGTCGGGGCATACCTTCAAAGAGGCGCTGATTCTGGTGTGGCGCTTACGTTTTGGTGAGCGATAGGGGCTTATGGTGACCGCTGATCATCAACAACATGTAACTGTAAAGCCATAGGGCAAATCCGGCCAGGCCAACAAGGTCCCTTGCCAGCGGTCCAGCCGGCAGAAGACCTGCAATTGCCTTAACCCCTAGCAAGCCCGACAACAACGCAAGGCAGATCCCTTTGAGCCATGAGCGATTCAGTAGCGCGTCCTGCCAACAGAACAACAACAGCCCAAAAAACGCAATGAAATGCGGTTTTGAGGACTGCGGCCCAATCAAAACAAAGGCGGTATAAAAAAGTAACCCCAGGACAAAAATCGAATCTCCCTGTCGCCGGACTGCCCCAAGCAACAGCAATCCAAAAAAGGCACATAGGCCTAGAAGTACCAGATTGGAAGGTATGGCTTTCCCCAGATGGGATGCCACAATACGGTATAGCGACTGATTACCCTTGCTGTCCCGATCCTGCCACCAGCGTACTCCATCTGGGGATGCTGAAAGCGTCATCGCGTAATGCTCACGCAGGTAACCCCAGAGATCCTGATCTCCCACCTCGGCCCTGAAATAGCCTTGGGGAACGATGTCGTTCTTTGCCAATACCGACCCGGGCACGGTGAACTCCGACTCTGTCCAGGTATCGGTGACAGCGTATTTGGCGATATCGGGAGCGGCGATCAGCCCGACGGTCACCAGCAGAAATACAGCGACCATGCTCCAGCGTTTCTTAAACGCTGGGAGTAATATCATAAAAAGCGGATTGGCTTTAAGCGCGACAGCAAGTGCCATCAGGCTCGCCCCGGCAAGTGGACGCCGAACATAAGCTGCAAGGCCAAATACAATCAGGCCAAAAATTAGAATATCGGTCTGTTGATTGTTAAAGACCGCCAGCATCGACCGTGCAGAAAACAATAGGCTGATCGTGATAATTGCTATGCGTGCCGGCGTTTCCAACAGAATTTCACGCTGACATACCCGGACCGCGCCCACCAGAATCAGAACGTTCACGACAAAAAAAAGAATCTTGCCCACGGAATAGCCCAGTGGATAAACCGGTAGCAGCAAAAAGGAAGCGAAGGTGGGATATGTGAAAACGTTCTGCTCGTATATGTGTACCTTGAGTCCATGCAAAAAACGAAAGGTCGCAGCCCAGTACACATCAAAATCGCCATCGTGGACGAGGTAACGGTAAAACAAAGCCCCAAGGACAATCACGCCTAGCCCGCGCAGCAGCCACTGCAGCAGGTGACCCTTAAACTTAAAAAAATGTGATAAACCAGTCATTATTGTCGGGCCGTCAAAAACAATAAGATATTGAGCGCTAAAACTGTGCGCTCTGGAAGATGATAGCCAGAAGTTATTCTGACGAACCTTTTGTGCCACTGCCAGTCAAACACTTGGATTCTATAAAAAATTTCTCGTACGGGGCCTTTTTATAATTCAAAGGAGAAACAGTGGTTCCGAACAACGCTTAGTCCTGATCACCTTGTTTGTGATGACGTCCAGAGCCGGAAAGTGACCGACGACTGTAGACACCATAGTGCTCTTCGCCTCAATTGCTCTTAGACGTGTGACCGTCGGAAGCGGAAAAAGCAACAGCGAAATCCAGGTGGGAACCGAAATAAAAACTATTGACACCCTAGACAGCGCTTTTAAATATTGCGGCTACTGGAGAATTAGCATTAATAGAATCTGCCGTTCTAACACTTACCCCAGTGGACAATCGACTACAGCTTGACTTGAACTATGGCTGTGCGGGTGCGGTAGATTTGTAAACACACAGCTATCTCTACTATCGTCAACGAGACAGCCTCCAGGAATCCGAGGTGCTTTAGATCACCGTATAGACTTTCAAGAAGCCTATGGTATCCAATCCAGCTGGCATCCTTTACACAATAGGCTATTACCAGCACCCAGACCATAGCACTACAGTGTTTTTACTATAATATCCTATCACTGTAATCTTGGGTTTGCGAATACAATAGAGACGCTGAATTCCCTTAAATTGTGCCCCAATGATCTGCAGAAACGGAGTCCCGCTCATTATCGAGTCAAAACTCATCATAAACAACACCAAACTTACCCAAACTTTTAAGGAATTCCCATCATTGTTACTAGATCAAGGGGGCGAGAAAGTAGATGCTCCTAATAACCACTCTATGGCATTCACCATCAAAATTTCATCGCTCGGTCGAACTTTCCAGTAACCGGACACTGACCGAACGTAAATAGCGAGACAGCGCCATACTATCTAGTACTGATTAGAAGGGCCAAAACAATGCACCATCGCCAAAAAGCAAGAATAAATTCATTCCAGAATTTCCCTAACTAGAAACAACTAATCGAACCGAGTTATAAAACCCAAATGGACGATTCATTTCAAGCCTCTAACCCTAGGCATTCGACCACGAAAGTAATCAACCATGATATTCGTGGAGCACTTAATGCAGTATTGAATCTATCGGGTTTGATTCAGGATCCCGCTTTTAAACTAACACCAACCGAAATATCAGACTACCATAGCAAGATCTGCTGGTCCGCACAGCACCTCAATCACCTATTTTTGAGCCTTTCCCACCATCATGATCAAGGGCTACAATCTGAACGAAATCCGTCAGTACGCTTCTCCGAGGACACCTTAATAAATACATTTGAAACTGTCATGCAACCATACGATGCCTCGCATCGTTGTCAATTAGTAAACCAAACTATTGGTGGCACAAGGACAATATATATAACGGATTGCCATCTTGAGTCATTAATATTTAATCTTTTTAACGCACTATGTAACAAACCCACATCGAGTGGTCACCTAAGTATTTACTTTAATTTTTCTGATTCTGGATTACACCTAACTTTTTCTACACCACTTTCCACTCAATCTCATCATTTAACATCCGTACTTACAAAAGACGAACTCGTATTGATCAGTCCTTGGGTGTCAATAGCTTATGACATACTATCAGAGGATACTGGCACTATTGACGTCCAACGCTCTACTAATAACGAATTCGTTATTAAGATATTCGTAACTAACAGATGTAAAATGTCTTGCTCGCCCGCATAACATCCATCAAAAGGGGTAGGTGTTACTTACTGTCACTGCTTGCCCGAAGAAACAGACCGCAGAACCATAAATACATCTCAGCACATAAATAACTGACTCAGAATTCAATTGATTCGCTATTTAGTATTGAGGCACATAATCAACAATGTTGAGCCCAAAACCGCTGATAGCATGCATTACTTTTGGCTCCCCTAGCACCCGCATATTCTTTACACCAAGATCTCTTAAGATCTGTGCGCCGATTCCAAATGTCCTTATATCGACTGTATCTCCAATCTGGACATCAGGCGTTCCGCACTTTCTTGCTGAAGAACTTCTTTCTATGGGCTTATCTTTACTCTCAGGGGTGAGTAGGACGAGCACTGCATTTTTTTCCTTAGCCAGTCGATAAAGAGAATTTTTGAGTGGGGACTCCCATCCAACCCCCCGTTTTCGCCCAAACAAATCGGTGACTAGATCGTGCACATGAACACGCACAAGAATCGGTTCGTTATCCGGAACTATATTCTTGACCAGTGCGTAGTGTGTTAACTTCTTTATCCTGTCAAAGTACTCGATGAGAAGAAATGATCCAAATTCAGTAGAAATAAGTCTGCTGTTCTGCTTATGAATTGAAGTTTCAGTCTTCAATCTGAATTCAATAAGATCTGCAACTGTTCCAATATTAAATTTGTGTTTTATAGCAAACTCTATTAATTGGTCTTTTCGTGCCATGGTTCCATCGGGATTCAAAATCTCAACAATAACTGCTGCAGATTTCAATCCAGCAAGCCGCGTGAGATCGCAACCTGCTTCTGTATGTCCCGCCCGATTTAAGACACCACCCGACTCAGCGATTAATGGAAAAATATGCCCGGGAGAGACAATGGAATTTGAATTTGCCCCTTCAGCGATTGCCGCACGCACAGTTGTAGCCCGATCTTCCGCCGAAATACCGGTGGTTACGCCCGTTGATGCCTCTATGGATGCAGTGAAATTAGTACCGTGACCTGACCGATTTTCTCTCACCATGGGCGACAACCTTAAATTAAGGGCATGCTCGCTTGTAAGGGTTAAACAGATTAATCCACGTCCATAGGTGGCCATAAAATTAATGTGTTCGGCCGTAACAAGCTCTGCAGCGATTATTAGATCGCCTTCATTCTCCCGTTGTTCGTCATCCATAATGATGACCGGTTTGCCGTTTCGTACGTCATCGATTATTTTATTTATCGCTAAGATGTCTTGAGACATATGTTGTCCAGGTATGCGTGTTGTACGTTGACTTAGAAAACTTGGCGGGAAATTACGGTGGACCAGAATGATCTTACTTGGACACTAACTGGGAAGAACATCAATAGATGAATGACTTAAACCGGAGGAAACGCACAAGAACGTGCTCGTACAAACTAGAAATCGAGAAAATTCTTAAAACTGTCATTTGCTAGTTTTGACAAGAGAGTAGTACTCCCTTTGCCAATACACCAGAGGTTTCTTATCCTCGAACGCTTCGAGCCAATCTACCTTACCAACAAAGATCGAGTGATCTCCAGCGTCATGCACATCGGATATCTCTGCCTCAATGGCCGCGGCACACCCCGACACTAAAACTGAGCCGCTTGGGCCAAAAAACGTGTCAATGCCTTCGAAGCCATATCTGCTGGGATCTTTGCCAGCGTAGCGAGTTGAGATTTCACTATGATTCTCAGCAAGCAGAGATACTCCAAACACGCGATCACCTCTATTAAAGAGCCCGTGGGTCTCATTTTTTTTTTCTATCGCAACAAGAATCAAAGGTGGCGCAAGTGATAACGGCATAAATGCTGTTGCAGTCATCGCGTGAAAACCCGATTTTGATTCAGGGTTTTTTGCTGTTACGACAGTAACCCCTGCTGCAAGTTGGCTGCAAACGTCTTTAAACTGATTTGCGATATTGGTCGCATTCATATCTTAACTTAACTCCTCTTGCACAACTGGCAGTTCACATTGCAAAGACATCAGCTCGTTCTTTGCGCCTCGTATCCGCCCCAAACTCTTGGCGCAAACCGCTCTCATCAATTCCAAGGTACATCGCTTTTACGTTATCGTCTTCACGAAGCGTCGCCGCAGGACCAGACATTACGACTCTACCGGTCTCGATGACATACCCATAATCTGCGTAGCGCAGCGCAATAGACGCATTCTGTTCCGCCAATAGGATACTCACTGATTCTTTTTGGCTCAGGTCGCCAATTATTTCAAAAATCTCCTCGACAA
>CAUZJT010000038.1:0-19628 GCA_963580215.1 Gammaproteobacteria bacterium | reverse complement strand
AATGCCGTCCTAGAAGATGAAGACTTACAAGAACAAGTTATCTCTATCGTCAACACAGCAACGGCTAATGGGGCAGGTCTAGGCGATGGCATTGCTACCTTGGCCAAGAACCACGGTTACACGATTACCTCAGAAGAAGTCTACGCCCATGCAGATTTCCTTGGACAAGATGGTGACGTTACAGACTTTGAGTTGGAGATGATTAGTGGGGGTAGTAAAAAACGCAGCCCGTGTTAACCCTGAAATGATGACATCATCTCTGCAATGACGGTTTAACCGTCGCAACCACTCATCCCAACCTCAATAGGACAGATTAATGACCGACTTCCAATCCTTTCGCAACGCTGTTCTAGAAGATGAAGACTTACAGGAACAAGTCATCTCCATCATTAATACCGCAACTGCCAATGGTTCTGGTTTAGGCGATGGCATTGCCACATTAGCCAAGAACCACGGCTACACCATCACCTCAGAAGAGGTGTATGCTCATACAGACTTCCTTGGGCAAGATGGCGATCTGACTGACTTTGAGTTGGAGATGATAAGTGGTGGTGGTAGAAAAACCAGCAGGTGTTAACCCTGATATGATTACATCATCGCTGCAGTGACGGTATAACCGTCTCAACCATTCATCCCAACTTCTTAACCAAATCCTCCGCTCTTAGATGCGTATAACGCATCAGCGGCTAAGCACACGGTACATAGAGCGCCTTGCATGTGATTCTGTTCACCTGTTGATGGATCACTGTCTTGGCCTAGGCCACGGCCACAATGGTTGGGCAGGTTCATACCCTCCATTACCCCCCCTTCAAGTCAGTGTTAAGATCGGTCTTATAAATAATAATAAAAATATACCCCATGAATCGCTTTACTCCTGTCGTTGCTGGTCTGCTTTTTTTAGGCACTTATCCCATCTCAGCAGAGGATATATCCGTAGAAGAGGCCGTTAAGGTTGATGTAAGAGCCATAGGCCAGACCCAAGGGGCAGGAACCCCCAATGCCATAGGCGCAGGGGCTTTTATCCCGCTTCATACCACGTCTAATGCCGTTACCTACATTGATGTAGAAGCCAAAGCAAACCTAGATGACCGCTCAGGCGACAGCAGCATCATCAATACCGATGTGGCAGGCGTGACACTTTCTACTTCAGCCCGCATAGGTTATCGCTGGATTAATGACATCGGCTCTTGGATGTACGGGGTCTATGGGGGCTATGACACAAGAGAGATGGGATCAGGCTCTGCTGATACAGCAGAGACCGTCACTGACTCCAAGACCGTTAACTTCCAGCAATTTGCCGTCGGTGCAGAGGCTGTCTCCAACCAATGGAGCATCCATGCCTATGCCTTGATCCCGACAGGTACAACCGAAAAACAACTTAACAGTCACTACGAAGCCGGTGCGCTGGATACGGTAGGTGTTGATGCAGGCTACCAGATCAACGACAAAACCAAAGCCACTGTGGGTTACTACCACCAGAGGGGTGATCTTGGAGAAGCAGTTGGATCAGGCGTTACAACAGGTCTTTCGTACGACATCAATGACAACCTCACGGCAGGAGTTAAAGTCTCTTATGACGATGCGTTTGAAACCCGTGTCATGGCCACCCTCGATTACACCTTTGGCAATCTCATTAAAGGCGATGAAGAGGAAAAACAGGCCGGACTAAATTGGCTGATGAACGCCTTGAGTGCATCACCTGAGCAAAGGGATGTAAGAGTACATGATGGTTGTCAAAGGGTTTGCCAAATCGCCGAGGCCTGTATTGGTCCAAGTCGACCGGGAACAGGCGATGCTGGGTGTCAGTTGGGTACGAGAATGGTTGACTACCAGAATACTTACATCAATGGCCATTGGGTTACCGCGGACGTGGCATGCAAGGCAGATACAGGAAAACCATGTATTCCTTGTTTTGCAAGGTGTGGGTCAACAAGTGCGTCTGGGTGTGCTGAACGGGAATCGTGCCAATAAGACAAGCAACCTCTGAACCAAACGCGTAGGTGACTAGCCGCAAGAGGTTTTTCTTATCCACACCCCCTGAATCGCTACCAATACTCTAGACACCAACCAGTCGTTCTGTGAATCATTTTTAAAACTCTACAGGCGAAAGCATTTCATTAAAACCATGCCGCCGTCGAGTGTTGTAAAACATCTCGATATAATCGATGACATCACCGCGTGCATCGTCGCGGGTCGAATAGAGTTGTCGTTTGATCCGTTTGCGCTTGAGTAACTGAAAGAAGCTTTCAGCAACCGCTCTAAGTTGAGCCACCACCACGACAGGCGTATGCTTTCAGGTGTAACGACAGGAAAAAAAACAATACTGAACGCCGACCGGACTGGCTAATGATGATCTATCTTAAAAATCAGACCGAATAACCTGTCGGAGCTCATCTGACACCGGGCCTTAGACTAGTGCACTATCACAAGAGGCTTTTTATATACCTTCAGACTGGATTCAATCTTAGCGAGGTGTAATGCCGGGCAAAGGTGCTCCAAGCGCTCGGGCTGGTCAAAGAATTGGTATAAAATTAACCCTTGAACCGGGCTTGACCCAACAAGCAGTTATTTATCCGTACGTCTTTGAGGTCTTTTCTAGAGATGTGCATCACAAAAATAAAACAATGAATCATAATTTTTATGTGATCGCGGCGCTGGTGCTAGTTCTGGGTACGCCCTTGATAGCAGCAGCGGGCCCCTACACACCCGCGACCCGGTCACTAAGCGCCTCTAGCCCAAAATACACGGCTCCAACTTGCTTTTCAAACCCTTCATATAAGAAAACATTTCAAAGACTTAGAGACGCAGCAAAAGGGCGACCTCCTGCGGGGAATTTTCGACCTCTTGCTAAATGCCTTATTTTGGCGGGTAAAAAGAAAGCGCGGCCCATTATCTATGCAACCAAAAAAGTTAAGAAAAAAACGATACGCGATGTCAAGACTGGGCTCAAGATAGGCCAGAGAATACTGGGTAATACCGGGCCATTGCATCTGTTTCTGGTTGGTAATAACAAAGATGAAAGCGGCCCGAAAGGGTATGACCCAGATCCCCAATCCCGACAGCTTGCAACAGCTTATTGTCGTAGTCTGAAGGCCTATGATCTACGCGACGACCTATCGGGGTGTATTTCTGATTGGACTAAAACCTTTAGAAAATTTGATTGCTGTGGAGCAGCTCACAATCCTGCAGCTGAATTTAACGGGATTCGTTACCAGAGCTTTTACTATGCCGGGGCAAACGTATATTCCAGGCAGGGAGCGGATCTGACGAAGGTCACTCTTCATGAGTACATCCATACTTATCAGAATAATTACACCATATGGGGAAATGATATTGCTGCCGAAAACGCCGGACTTGTTGAGGACTATTCGCCTGGTCCAGTGTGGCTGGAGGAGGGCGTGGCGGAGTATCTGGCGTTACGTATCATGTATCAGGAAACAAACTATCCGAGTTTCATCTCTAAGATGAAAGAGAATCTTGAGTCAGCTCGGTGGATTAAAAAGACCCACGGCTTAACCCTTAAAGATGTCGAAACAAGGCAAGGGCAGGCTCGGGTCAATAAAATCTGTGATGGCTGCGGTGGCAGGCTTTACTATGACACTGCTGCGTGGGCCATGTTGTATCTGGAGTCTTTGGTTGGCGAGGACAAACTTATCAAAAAATACTACCCACAGATTCCATATCTTGGCTGGAAGCGCGCGTTTAAGAAAGCATTTGGGATGTCCATCAATCAGTTTTACACTAAGGTCAATCGCTTTATGAACTGGTCTGAAGCGAGCCAGCTTAGATTGCTCGCGGCGGTGAAGAAGAGTCGCTGATCAGTCTGGCGTATATTCAACACTAGCAATTTCCAACTAGGCCCTGTATAGTCGCGCCTCCTCCGATTAAGGAGGCATTTCGTTTCTGACCTTTCGATGAGTTTTTTTCGTCGCCTGTGCTCTGGTTAGCAACGTTCCATGGTCTAAAAGGCATAGCCTGCCATGGTCTGGATCAGCCAGAACAAGTGAGCGCCCAAAGTGGGTGACCCCTCACGCCTAATCCTTTTCTCCCCTTACCCGGCGCGCAGGCCGATTGGAACTTATTGTGCTATTTGAAGAACTAAAACTCGATTCTCGTTTACTTGACGCTGTTAACAAGGCCGGCTTTACCGAACCTACTGATATTCAACGCGAAGCAATTCCGGTGGTGCTCTCCGGGGCAGACCTGATGGCATCGGCCCAGACAGGCACCGGCAAAACCGCCGCATTTGTGCTACCCGCGCTACAACACCTTCTTGCGCCCTCGAAAAAATCCGGTATCGGTCCACGAGTGTTGGTTTTAACGCCAACCCGTGAACTCGCTATGCAGATCAACCAGGATATCCGTCAGTTCAGTCGGTTTTCGAAAGTCACAACCGGCTCGATAGTTGGAGGCATGTCCTACGCACCTCAACTCAGAATGCTTCGGAATCGATTGGATCTTCTGGTCGCGACTCCGGGACGATTGATGGATCATATGGAGCAAGGCAAAGTGGATTTTTCACGCCTTGAGATGTTAGTGCTCGATGAAGCTGATCGAATGCTGGACATGGGCTTTATTGATGCGGTGAAGGATATAGCAGCGAAGATGCCCGCGACGCGCCAGACGCTTTTATTTTCCGCAACGCTTGAAGGCCCCGTCCTGAAAGTGGCTAACCAATTGCTTAGAAAACCACAGCGCATTGCTTTAGCTGCGAATAATGAAAGCCATAAGTCGATTCAACAACACATTCATCATGCCGACAGCAAGGCTCACAAGCAAGAGTTGCTGGAGCACCACTTGAACGATGGGCAACTAACCAAGGCACTGATTTTCACTGCTACCAAACGCGGCGCCGATCAACTCGCAAAGGTTTTGCGATCAAAAGATCACAAAAGTGCGGCACTGCACGGTGATATGAGTCAGAACAAACGCCGCCAGACCGTTGAGAACCTTAAAAAGGGACGGGTAGAGATGTTGGTGGCCACAGACGTTGCAGCACGCGGGCTTGATATTAAAGATATCAGCCATGTAATTAATTTTGATCTACCGATGGTTGCTGAGGATTATATTCATCGAATTGGTCGAACGGGCAGGGCAGGGGCTACCGGCTGTGCGATCTCTCTTGTGGGATCTTCGGATTGGCAAAAGTTGGGTCAGATCGAAAGACTGACCGGTCAAAAGATTAAACGCGAGGTGATTGAAGGGCTTGAGCCGACAGCCTCCGAACCCAAAAACAAGCATGGCGACAAGCCTCGGCCCAACTCCAAACGCAAGTTCAGCCGGAGCTTTAAATCTGAGAACCCCAGTAAACCGGGGCATTGGAGAAAGAGGTCAACAGGACCTAAGCGCGCAAAACAACAGCGAGTAAAAAAGGCGGCCTGAGCAATCGGAACGCTCAGGGAATTCTTGAGATTGTGACCTCGGTGCCATGCACCGAGGAACTTTCACCCATATCGGTCTTTGTGGGCGCTTGCAAAACGTTTATGTTGGCCGATGTGGATTCTGTTTTAAGCCAGCGACTCTTGTAACTGAGTAGCGTACCGGGTGTGATCGTATCCGAGAGCTTAGCAGTGAGATTGAGCTCTCCAATTTCATTAGACAGACGGACTTGGTCGCCATCGCAGATGTTTAGCCCGTTGGCTGTCTTAGGGTGAATGACCACAAGCGCCGGACCGAGTTGTTTTTGAATTTTAGGGTCGTTGCAAAAGCTGGAATTCATCAACCATTTGTCTGCGGGTGAAAGTAGCCGAAGTTTTCCGGGCGCAGGCGCAGAGTTGCTGTGTGGCTGGGGTAGACGTGGATGACCATCTTCTTCTGCACGCTCGCTAGCAAGCTCAATTTTTCCGCTCGGGGTAGGGAATTCTCCTTCGAACCACAAGATTAATGGCTCAGCCCCAATGTGGGCCCAGCCACGCTCGGCGAAATCCAGCCATGTGTCTTTAATTCCCGCCGCTTGAAGGGTTGAACCCAAAATTGAGTGATCGTCTTCGTAAAGAGTCGGTTCGTCTAAATTCATAGCCTTGGCTAGTTTTCGAAAAATCTCTTGATTAGGTAAAGATTCGCCCATAGGTTCCTGGCACTTTACCTGGGCGGCAATGGTGAGATAAAAATACGAGGCACAAAGATCATTGAACTCGAGAAAGCTCGCTGCAGGCAGCACAATATCGGCATACTCGGCGGTGTCAGTCATAAAACAGTCAATGACGACGGTGAAGAGATCTTCGCGGGCCAAGCCCTTGCGGGTCGATGTCTGATCCGGATTGGACGCAAGCGGATTACAGTTCCAAACTAAAAAAGAACGGATCGCTGAAGAATCCTGCAATAAGCGAGGCATATCCATTTGGCTAACAGCGTTTGGCTGACTTTCAGATTGTGGTTCGCGATAGATAGGCGGGGTTCCGGCACGCCCAGCGATAGCAAGAGTATCGTTCAAATAATAAACGCCAGCTCCTGGCTTGCCGATATTGCCTGTCAATGCTGGCAACATCGCGCAGGCGCGAAACACGTTACCCCCTTGCGGCTGGCGCTGGAGCCCTTGCCCAAGCCAGAGTAACGAGGGCCCTTTTGCATAGGAGCGTGCGGCGTCTTCGATCAACGCTGCCGAAACTCCCGTCGCTTGTTCGCCCCATTGGGGTGTACAAGACTCGATCAATGGTAGCGCCTCTGCGTACCCTTTCACATGATTGTCTACATACTCGGCATCTACAAGGCCCTCACGCTGGATGACATGTGCAATAGAGTAAGCAAGAGCGGCATCCGTGCCGGGCCATAGTTGAAGGTGCAAATCAGCTGCAATGGCAGTTTCGGTTTTAACGGGGTCGATGACGATGACTTTAGCACTTTGCTCATACAGCCAGTTTTGGTTTACATGAGGCCCGCAATGTGAAGGGTTGGCTCCCCAGACCACTATACAAGTGCTGTCTTTTGCGGTCCGCGGATCGAAACCTGTCGCGGAATCGCCGAAAACGTAATTCAAAGCCGCATGCCCCGCGGCGTTACAAATCGTATCCGGGTCGACCTCTGTTGCGCCAATGTGGCGAAAAAAGCGATCTGGAAACGCCCCGGCAATCACCGAACAGGTCCCGGTGTAATGAGTATGGAAAATTTTGTCAGGGCCGTACAGGCGGGCGGTGTTAGTTAACTGTTCCGCTATCTCCTTCAGCGCCAAATCCCAGGAAATTCTTTTATACTCACCAGATCCTTTTGGTCCAGTACGCTTTAAAGGATGTAACAGGCGGGCGGTTTCATCAAGCCACACACCGTTGTAACCGATGGCGCATTTAGGACACAGCGCTCCTCGGTTGGACGGGTGCTCTCGGTTCCCTTTAACCTTAACGACTTTCCCATCCTTTCGGTCTACTAAGATGCCGCAACCGTCATAGCAATCCCTGGGGCAGGTGGTTTTAATGAAATCTTTTTCTCTTGCCATCAATTTTTAAGGGTGTTGATTCTAGGGAATATCTAACTACAACCAGGTAACTACCGAGTACACGCCATTATCACTTTTTGGTCGAATGTCTGCAGATTAATTGACATGTCAATGTGGGTCGCCGCACTCTATAAAATCCTGTAAGAGCATTCGAACTAAGTACTCAAGGCTTTATGATCAAGCCGTTGATTAGCGGTTGAGGTCACTAACTTTTGGTAAATGATGAACCGAGAATCAGATCGACTGAACCCGATGTGGTAAATTTCAATCTGGCTAGATTGAATTTGATCCCTGTTGCTAATACTTCTATTCGAACGATGCCGACACACTCGCCGACAATTACCCAAATTCACTAAAAACACCGCTACACGGGTGGCGGTAAGCGGCCCAGGTGACAAATTGAGCATGTGGGGGACACTAGAATACTTAGATTTTAGCGGTAAGATCTGCTCCTTTGTTCGCAAAGAGCGACACGTAAGGGACGCGGAAGTGAAGATCAGGCAAGACTTCATTGGCAACCTCAAACCTCGCCTGGAACACTATCGCGTCACACGGAACAACCTTGAGACACGCGTCAAACCATCCGGTTGACTACTCCTATCATTCAAGTACAAAGTTGGGGTTCAAAAAAAAGAGGGTCAAGATCGCGCAGTTAGGCAGTACCAAAGCCACTCGTAATGAGGCTAAAATATTAGACTTCGAATACCAGAATCGTCATAGCCAATTTGGTGATCTTATAGGCGCGGCCGAGAAGGGCATTGAGAAAAGAGAAGCTGCAAAAAACAACAAGACTCACGCCCAGATATCTGCGCAGTGCCTCACAGAATTTAATAAGACCCGTGCTACAAGATCGAGCGGGATCACCCAGATCACTATCATAAGGAGTCAATTTTGAAAGTTGCCTATATATTTTCCAGCCAAGGACATACCGTGTCATACAAACTCGGAAAAATGATTCTGCCCCAGCTTGAGGAGCATGCACATGGCCCTCAGGTGGTCGGTATGTTTTTCTTCGAAGATAACAACTACGTGTTAGTCAAAAACGATCCGCTGGGAGAGCGCCTTGCCATAGTGGCTCAGGAACAGAATATTCTTCTGATGGGGTGCGACCAGTGCTGTTATGAACGTGAGATTGACGGCAAACTGGTCGATGGTGCGGTGATCGGTTGTTTTCCGAATCTATATGAGGAATTGGCCGGCAACATGCCTGATCACATCATTACTCTGTAATGGGCCCCGTTTACCTCAACCGTCACAGGTGTTGACACCAGGGCAGATAGCTCGAGGACTGCTTTGCGACGATTGCGCCGATGGCTACTGCGATGGTTGTGGCGCGAGGCTATCACATGAGGCGTCCTTGTTGTTGCGCTGTTGGGATGAGTGAAGAGGTTGGCAACCACATCTGCCTACCGGTGGGAAATTTCAAGCACCGGGATAGCCTGAACACCCCACTGCGGTTAGTGACCGGTTGGATTCAGGTTGTTTGACGCAGGTTTTTAACCGGTAAATGTCGGTGGGCGTGTCTTTGGGCTAATTGCAGGCGCTAAACACGCTAGGTGAACATCAGATGCATGCTATGACAAAGGCGCCGATAAGATCTTCATCTGCCTTGAGGTTGACCATTTCATAAAGCGATTAAACTTGGTATAGAACTGATTGACGGTCATGCCGAAGTTTTTCTTAAACGACATCTGCCAGCCGTAATTTATCTTGCCTTTTTTTCGCCAGGTGCGCTCAAGCTCAGCTATATCTTTATAGTAATTGGTGAATACGCCTTTGTTCGTACCCTTAAGATAACGAAGATAAGCGTTGGCCCAGGCACCGCCGTCATACTGAAAGTGCACATAAAATCCCTTGGTTTTCATTTTATCCAACTGTGACTCTGTGGCGTAGTTTTTTAAAATGACCTTGATACCTTTCTTTTTGCCGCGGGCAATTTCTTCTTTTGCCTCACCCAGAATCTCCTCCATCCATTCCTCGTAATCCCGCCATTTGTATTTTCCCATCACATTGTAAGCAAAGTAATCTGCACCGCCTTCAATCATCCAGACCGGGCCTCCATGCATATCGTCTCGGGTTCTTTTCTGCGGAAACCCAAGTCGGTCTTCTTTTTCAAAGTAATGCTGCATCATGGTCTGGTAGACGTGAAAATATTCATGAGCGGCCGTTTTAGCATGGAAATTGACGTTCGTCTCACCCCAAGTATCCTCGGTGGCTTCCATCAAGCCCTGACGACTGGCTGTTTCAAACATAGCGCTTCCGATATTAGTGGTTTTGAACCCATCGTCCCAGCCACCGCCTTCGGTCATACAGCGCTTCAAGTCACTGCCTTTTCGCCCTGCGACGGCACACCATTTTTTAGCGACCTTGCTAAGGTTGGATTTCTTGGTATGCCAATAAAGTGAATAGGTATTTGCAATGGGGCGCTTACCGAGTGCTTTATATGATTGCGTGATTGCCCGCTTCATTAACCTTCGTGTCTTTGCTGACACACCTTTATAGGCAGGAATAATGAGTTTTTCTTTTCCAGGTGAGATCCGTTTGTAGTAATCGTAGTTATTGAGACTAAGGGCCTCGGCTTGAGGTGCCGGAACCGAGATCATCAAAAGTAACATAATGGCAAACAAATTTTTCATATCATTTATCTTATTTCTTATTGCTAGAAGCATTCACAATGGGTGTGATTGGGGTTCCCGTGTCGGGGCATCAATCAGGCTACGCCTTATTCAAGCCCGTATGTTTTATCGCAGTTACAAACCAATAATCAACCTAGTCAGTCGATCATTTTTGCTTTCTTGCAAACTGGTTTCATTTGATCTTTCATTATTGGAGGCTCGGTAACGCAGAAATAAATATCGCCATCTATTGCGATCCACTGCGCTAAAGGGGCTGGCGATTTACCCCCTCGGGGGCTAAAAAGTTTGCCTCCTTCCCTTGAATTAAGAGCGTCCGATACCATAGGCGATTCTTCTGTTGTAACGATCACAACATCACCACCAACAGCAACCCCACTGACTATCAACACAGCAACAGTAGCAGCAATTAACCTTTTCATTTCGTAATTCCTAGTCAGGTCCATTCGTGCCGGCTATTTCAGCAGGCGTTCGGCTGTCCTTCATCCGTTTATAGAGATTGTTGCCAATGGCTAACGCCCAAAATGTGTCAATGAGATATTCTCTCATATTTGGTTTCAAAAAGATCTTATACCCAGGTATATATAGGCGGAGAGTTCTAGCCGAAACCAAAAAACACCCCACACTCGATTAGCGAATGACCAGGCGACGGATATCTAAATGGTGAGATCGGACCGTTATCCATCCCCATGCAATCAATAGCTATTTCCAACAAGGCACATCGAAATCCAAAATTTGATGAACAAAAGAAATGACAACCACAAGAGCCCTAAAGACGCGCCCCTGCTCGGCCTTGGCTGATCCCAACGTGAGTCTGGTTTTTGCTTGTATTCCTTTCTGTGCCTCCTAAATCCGCTAGGATAAGGAAATGTGCCCAGTGTCTCAACGATTTACATAAGCTATGCCTTGACCGTGGCTGAAGACTCACTACTCTCCCCAACGATCCTCTTGGAACCCTTGCCTGATATCTCTGGCAAGGTTGTGGACATCAGAGATGCTGCTAGACACCGAGCCTATTGAAGACTGTTTCGTACAATGATTGCTGGACTGATCGAATTGATCCAGGCAGAGCACATTGGGACCCTTATGAAGGGACTGTGCCTCTCACTCAGAGGATTTCCACTTGTGTTGTGGCGACAGCGCTGACTTGACCAGACTGTGAATATCCTCCCGTTGGTACCCACCGTCCTCAACCAACAGTTGAATCAGCGACATCACTGAATTGTGGACCACTGATATTGGGTCTACTAGGTCAGGAATGTCCATCACCAACCTGTCCACTGCTTCGTTAGCAAACACCAATGCTGTTTTATTCTCTTTTTCAAAGTTCATAATTTCATTGACAGACCTGCACAATATGGCATCGCAGAAAGTAGCAGAATAAAGGTGATGAACTGGTGAACCTATTGCCCTTGGATTAAATGTAGACGAACTGAGCACCTCCGACTCTCAAGGGGTCGCGTCGCTACTCCAGATGCCCTGTACCGTTGATTCAGTACGGGGTTTTTCTCGTGTAAAATGCGGGTATAGCAGTGTCCTCAGAGATAGATTTCTTGCAGATGGGGTCAAAAACGGGGTCAAATTTAATAGTTAATCACTAGACTAATTGGTTTCATTGATATTATGAACGGCCCGGGTGGCGAAACAGGTAGACGCAAGGGACTTAAAATCCCTCGGCCTTACGGCTGTGCCGGTTCGACTCCGGCCCCGGGCACCACACAACCAACCCCTTCATGATTTCGCTCAAGGCTCGAGAGAGTTTTTCGCTCGGGAACTACCACAAAGTTGCGTGGTTGGGCGAAGGAGTCGCCATTGCTGATTCCACGATGGCGCGGATTGACGAGGCAAGGGCTAGTTTCTTGTCACTGTTGGAGAGTGATCACGACATAGTTGTTTACGGGGTCACCTCCGGATATGGTCAGAACGCATACCAGCGCTTTAACAAGGACCAACGCCAAGCTCATGCCAGAAAAGTAAGTTTTGCTACGTCAGTGGCCTTTGGTGATCCCGCGCCAGAGCGAGTGGTGCGAGGTGTGGTTTTCGCGAGGCTTGTGAATTTTATAGAAGGACATGCTGCGGTCTCCTCAGATCTGGTGGGACGGGTTGCCGCGATGCTCGATGAAGTCTCACTACCTCCGGTGCCAACTAGAGGTATCGGATGTGCCGGTGAGATTCAACCTCTCGGACACCTCTTCAGCCATCTCTCGCAAGAGCGGATCATGGGTGAGAAAGAGAACCTCGCTCTGGTGAATGGTTCTCCTTGTGCCAGCGCACTTGCCGCAGACGTTGCACTATCGGCCCGGCGACGTTTGGATATGGCCTACCGGTTTTTTGCGCTCTCTACTGAGGCATTGCGTGCCCCGCTCGAGGCGTACGACCGGAGCCTGGATTCACTCTGGGACTCACCTGAAGAACTTCGTGCACTTAAACAGCTTAGGAGTCTTACTGAAGGAGGCGATCCTGTGCGGCGTGAATTTCAGGCGCCCGTGTCGTGGCGGATTCTACCGCGCGTATTGGCGCAGGCAGAGCACGCGGTCAGTCATCTGGAAGCCGTTGCAAACTCGTCATTGACCAGTATTACCGATAACCCGGTATATATCCCACCTGACGGTAATCACCCGTTGGGTCGTGTCTTCTCGACCGGGGGTTATCATAATGGTCTTGCTTATCCTGCGATCGACGGTGCTACGGCGTCTTGGGCGGATCTTGCGACGCTCGGGGAGCGACAGATCACTAAGTTACTGGACAGCAAGGTCTCTCATCTTCCTAATCAGTTGCTTGCTAGGGAAGACGGTTACATTGGTGTCGCAGGTATGGCGGCCGTAGCGTATCAGGAGGAGGCTAGGAGCGCAGCGCAAGTTACCTTGCTACCGGGCTCAGAAGGGGGCGGTTTTGGCCAGAACGATATCGGAGTTCCCACTTTTTGGTCTTTCAATAAATATGAAACAGCCAGTCATGCGTTCGATGCCGTCCTAGCCTACCTTGGGGTCACTGCGAGTCAGGCCTTGTACGTGACAGATAGGAAGGCGCCTCCTGCTCTTACGGGATTCTTGGAGGCGATCCGCTCCATGGTGCCACCAGTGACAGACTCGAGAGCTTTAGGCCCCGAAGTTGAGATACTTGTCGAGCACATCGGCAAAGCCGTCGTCGGCGCGTCACCTACAGTGGAAATAGAGGTTCTCTAATGCACTGTCGGATAATTGCGATCGTGTTGGCCTTCATGAAGATTTGTGCGCATGCGACCGACCACAAGCTAAGTGGATTTATACCGTTTTTGATGGATGTGGAGTGGGCTGTGACCGAGTCAGACGACCCCACCGGCCTTGCTCCGACATCCGTGGTACAGCGTTTTGAACTGCGACCGGTGTTGAACGGGCCGAACTTGCTCAGTGTATAAGTACGTCTAATGCCTCAAACCAGCCCCATTGGTATCGCTGGAAGTTATTCTTCCCGGAAGACTTTTTGGACACATATCCTGTCCGCAATCGTTACCTTGATGCTCTCCTTGTCGACCGAGAGCCAATCTAGTGAAGGGTCACACTTTATAAGGTTCGCGGGTGACTCCGAATGGGGTCATTCTGTAGTCGCCGACCCAACGGGCCTGGGGCCGGCCGAGATGGTAGAGCGGTTCGAATTGCGCCCTGGCGACTGTACCTCTGTCCCTCCTTATAACGACTGTTTGTTAGGGGCTGAAAGAGCAGAACGGGCCCAAACCCGTCGCTCGAGCGAGCCGGTTTCCGGGCCAGAGTGGTATCGCTGGAACATTTTTTTCCCAGAAGATTTCGTTAACACCTACCCGGCTAAAACCCGGCACGGGCAGTTTGTCGATCATGGAAGCCAAGAATCAGCGTGGGCTCTGGAGATCGGCAGTACCGGCGTCCTCTGGCTGGGAGCTCAATTTGTTGAAGAATCGCTTTATTTTTCGTTGATCGACGAGAATGAGCTTCGTGGCAAATGGCATCAGATTATCGTTCACGTCGTCTGGAGTTCCAATGAGGGCGAGATCGACGTTTGGACAAATGGTCAAAAAAAGGTATCTTATAAAGGGCCTACTTGTATTCGGTGTCGCGTTTTTTTTAGTTATGGTGTGCATCGAATCAATGTCTCTAATTTCCAGAAGAAATTTCCGGGCAGCGCTCTTCCAGTCCAGATTGTATTTTATACGCAACCTGAATCAGCATGGGTTGAGCCTCATTGGATCACCCCGCAACCAGGTAGCGAACCTGAAATAGAGCCCGGGGTACTTCAAAGGGCGGCAGAACCTGGCAGTGGCAGTGCTGACTCTCGAAAGGATTCCAAAGTCGTTTCCGTCGAGGTAGAGAGCAGTTTCGAAAAAATAGCAGTATCGGAGACTCCAGATGATGCTGAGGCGAGCGAAGCATCAAGCTCAACCGAGGCCTCTCAATCGATAGCCCAAAAAGCCGAAACCAAAAAACTGAACGATGATGATCGTCCGGACCAGGGTGAAGCCCGTGGCGGCACCCAGTAATAGTGTCAACTCTGAACTTAGGAGTCCTTGATGGAAAAATACTTTATCTCACCTGACGATCTTCTCCGCGACTCGTTTTTGCTAGGGCAGAAGATCATCGAGAGCGGATTCCGCCCGGACTTTATAGTAGGGATCTGGCGTGGCGGCACACCCGTTGGGATCGCTGTCCAGGAACTTCTGGATTATGTCGGCATAACGACTGACCACGTAGCTATTCGGACGTCCTATTACAAAGGTATCGCCGAGACGGCCGAAGCGGTCCAGGTTCATGGCCTAGGTTACTTGATTCGTAAGATCAATCGGGACGATTCGCTTTTGATCGTTGACGACGTTCTCGATTCAGGGAGAAGTATAGAAGCCGTAATAACGGACCTTCAAGCCCGTTGCCGGCGTAATATGCCCTCAGACCTTAGGGTTGCGACGTGTTGGTATAAACCCACCAAGAACGAGACTGGCAGAATTCCTGACTATTTTATCCGCGAGACCGATCAATGGTTGGTTTTCCCTCATGAACTACAAGGACTATCTGCAAAGGAGGTCTGCGATGGGAAGCCGCACATTTCAGACATCGTGATGGCCTTAGGTCTTAAATAGAGATGGTTGGGGCAGGGCGGGTAGTTCAATCAACGAGTCGCAACACGGGCCGCAGGTAGGGATACGACAACCTCTACACCACGGTCACCGGCACGGTTTCGCGCCACAACTGTTCCGTTGTGAAACTCCGCAACGAGACGAGCGATGTAGAGTCCTAGACCTAGGTGCGTTTTGCGCGCATCCCGCGCACTGGAGACCATCGGGTCAAAAAGTCTGTCAACAATATCAACTGGGAGGGAGGGGCCATCGTTTGCTACCGTTAATTCAATACCATCGGCATTTTTTCGTAGGTTGACAACGATTAACCCTTGATCTGCGCCGAATTGAACTGCGTTGTCAATTAATTTGTCGAGCATCTGGGCAAGGCGGTCTGGGACCCCCTCAATAATCATCGGTCCAGCTACACGGGTGGAAACAATCCGGTGCTTCGGGTTAACGGCCTGGTATCCATCTACGCAGCCGTCAATCAACGCAGCTAGATCGAATCGCTCTTCCTGTTCATGACTCAAGGCCTCTTTCAGACTCGCCGCTTCGGTCAGGCTTGTGATGATTGATCGAAGCCGGCCAATGCCATTTCGCGCTCTTTGAAGATGTTTATCATCTACCAACTCGTGGTGGTGGTACTGAAGATTCTCAAGCGACGAGTTGACTACATTTAGTGGATTGTGGAGCTCGTGGGCGAGAGTGTCAGGTAGTTTCTCCAGGTAGCGGGTATATTGGCCGAGATTGTGAAGTAGCCCGGAGATACTTCTTGTGAGACTGCCTAGTTCATCACTGGAGCGGGCGCCAGGTCGAATTTGATCTTTAAGCAGTCGACCTTCGGGTGTCGCCGCTTGCTCGGTTTCCCGCTGTAGTCGCCCTACCCGGTAGGTTAGGCGAGTTGAAAATACCAAGATTGCCACTGACAAAAAGAGAAAGACTCCCAAAAACAGCAATGTAAAGCGTTGCAGGGTACGGTGTTGCAAGGACAACAGCTTGTTTCCACTTTGCTTGATTAGTACTACGCCGTCGATGCTTCCCTCGGCCCAGATTGGTGCTGCGGTAACAATAAGCTTGGCATCTCCATAGCGGCGTCGCTCAGATTTTGGCTGGCCTTCGGCGAGCACTCGGCCTAGGAGTCGGTAATCTTCCTGGCTTGAATCAACCGGCATGTCCTTTAAACCCCGTGCTGGACTTCGGAGTATCCATTCATAAAAGCGGGTAATTACGGCTTCGATGTTAGCGAAAGGCCAGGCGAGCTGCTCACTCTTAAGATCAAACCCCTCACGTGCCGGGGGGAAGATAGATCCTACCTGCGCTCTAAGCCGGTACCCTCGATCCCAAATGGTTATATTCGCTTCAGATAGGTAAAGGGGCTGAATCAGTTTTGTCAATTCTGGGGTGGCAAGTCGGACCCGGCCAATTCCGAGTTGGGTTGGATCCGGCTCGGTACTGATCACCCGGCTTACAACACGACTACTGATGTCATCGACGTCAACTATCTCAAATTTGAGTCGCGCGCCAACACCCAGCAAATCCCGAGGAATTCGTAATTTGATCAGGTAACCCCGTTCTGTGAGATCAAGGACTCCCGCAACCTCCCGAACAGCATCGCCACTTATCGCTTCCCGCCAGTTGTCTCTCATCAGATAAATACTGACCCGGCCAGGCTCGGTGGTTGTAAACAGGTAACGGGAGATCGCACCCGAACCCGCTTGGACAGTCATCCGCAGTTGGTCGCTATTGTTGAGAGAGACCAGGTCCGGGTCCCTAAGGATGATAATGTCGTCATCAACCTCGAAGTAGGCGAAAAGCTGTTCCGGGTCAATGGCAACACCGTGTCGAACGGCTAAGGAATCTGGTTGATAGTCTCGGTCACATTCGAAAAGACCAAAACCTGTGAAATTGGTGAGTTGGCCAATCGCTGACATCCAGCCGGATGCTGCAGCATCGATAGATAAAGATTGCTCGATCTCAGTAGGCAAAGGCCTTGATGTTCGTCCAATAACCTCCGGCACACCAACTCCCGGGTCGAAAAGATCGCTTCGATTTCCAAGCAGGCTTGAGATACCTTGAGTTGTCAATTCCAGTGCTTGCTCTTGACCCTCGAGCAGGAATCTTTCCATTTCCCGAACTGACTCGTAGCCCATCCAAGGTATAGCTAACAAGGAGACAACCAGCAGTAAGAGCTTAGTGCGAATCTTAAGCCCGGGTCGGATACCAGACTCCCCTCGATGCTTCTTTTGGTCGATCCGTTTCGTTGATTCTCGCGGACCTTTGCGACCAATCACTCGGGATCGCGCTCCCATTTGTAGCCTGTCCCATGGACTGTCTGGATCCGGTCAAAATTTGAATCCAGTTCGCGAAATTTATTGCGAATTCGCCGGATGTACCCATTGATGGTATTTCGCTCGACCAACCCTTGGCGGGTGACGTCACTCAGTGTCTGATAACTTTTCACATGACCAGGATTTCGCGTGAGTGATTCGATAATCCAGAACTCTGTTAACGTCAGGCTTACAGGTTGGCCCTGCCAATGCACCAACATACTTTTTTCATCCAACTCCAAATCACCGACTGAAAATACTGACGATTCGGGTGAGCCCTGTTGCAGTTGTTCCGAAATACGCAATAGAGCGTGAACTCTGGCGACCAAAAACTCAAGGCTAACCGGCTTGGTGATGTAGTCCCATGCCGTCATTCTTTGGGAGGAGATTCGGTCCGCATCGCTATTGCGGGCTGTCAGGAAAATCACTGGTAGAGTCGGACTGAGTTTTCGTAACTCCATACAAAGGTCGAAGCCGCCATCCATGTCTTCCCCTAGCATGATGTCAAGCAGCGCGAGGTCGGGCAACTCGCGTTCAAAACCAGCCTCAGCGCTTGGTTTATCAGCATAGGCTCGGACCTCGTAGCCATGCGCGGTGAGGACGTCAACGTAGTTGTCCCGTTGATCCTGATCATCTTCAACTACGGCTATTACGGTTGCCATATGGGCTCCAGGATGGAATATATTCTGGGGTTTTAGGATGCAGAGCTAAATTCTGCCCAATGAGGTGAAGTTTCCACTTTGTTGCCACCCTTTTACCATAGGTTACGCCCGGAAAGACCCCTTGGGGGGGCTATTATTGTAACCATTGTACGAAAGCACCCCACAGTAAGAGAGGCAAACTTGTGACTAATAAAATTTTTATCCCGCTAAGCGATGATCTAATTTATGAGCACCCAGAGCTGATCCTTGGGCCGATTATGGCTTTTGACCCCGCCAATCGGCAGGATTCAGGATCGTCGAACGCAAGGGTGAATATTGACCAACTAATACCTGCAGCTAGGCACGTAGGGCAGAAAATTGGAAAAACAACTGCGGATAGGGCAGGGGCGCACTACTACCGTTGATCTTGCCACATCAGCAGGGGGAGGGAAACCGCGGCAAACGCCGCGGTTTTTCGTTTAGTTGCGCAAAGCCCCAGATTCTGATGATTCACGCCCCGGGCGGACCGGGCGTCCAGCGCTCGGGCGCAAGCGGGGTGTTGTCGCGCGGTCAGCCCCTCCTGCTTTATCGGTTTCCATATCAACGGAGCCTTTAAATGAGCAGCCGTCTTCGAGGACCACTCGAGGCGCACGGATATCCCCTTTAACTTTACCACTGGGACTGATGACGACCTGTTCACTGCCGTGCAATTCACCTTTTACCTCTCCGTCAACCCGGATAATGCGGGCGTTAATATTCGCCGTCACCCGGCCATTGACGCTGACTACGAGGTTGTTGTCCTTGAAGTTAACCGTACCCTCGATAGTTCCATCGACAACCAGGTCCTCCTCTCCGGCGACGTCGCCGTGGATGACAATTGACGATCCGATCGTAGCGGGTTTACGGTTTCCTGGGGGCGCCTTGGTAGCGACCTTTTGGGCCGTTATCTCCGCGGCATCGTCCTGCGGGGCGGCTGTACCGCTAATTTCTTTTTGTGTCATTACAACTTTTCCCTCGGTTTAAATTTTCTGGAAGCGACCGCTCGAAAGCCCTTGAGCCCGGTTCGGCATTATGATTTTCCGCGGTGACTGTCTGATTCTGGCTGAGCCCGGGGGAAGGGTCAAACGATTTACTCTAGGTTTGGTGCGTTGTGCAGTTTATTAGGTCTATACGGAACTTTACATAATATACATTATACGAACCGGGATCACCAAGGATTCCAGCAAAGACCAAACTGGGGAGCGGCTCAAAACCTTGATTCCATACAATTGCTCCGGCCTGTTCACCAATTAAGCCGCGTGTCGGGAGGCACATTGAAAAAGCTGAAAGAAGTTATTTGAGGTGAGCTTGGCAAAAGCCTCCAATGAAATCCCCCTTAAATCCGCGATTCGTTGAGCCGTACAGGACACGAAGGCGGGCTCGTTGGTTTTCCCTCGATGGGGTTCGGGCGCAAGGTATGGTGCGTCAGTTTCGACAAGTAGTCGATCGTCTGGCACCTTAAGGGCGATCTCCCTTAATGCCTGCGCATTCTTGAAG
>CAUZJT010000037.1:0-20337 GCA_963580215.1 Gammaproteobacteria bacterium | reverse complement strand
GTACTCAGTGTTACTAACAATAAAGCCTGCCAGCGAAGTCTCAGCAGAATCAGCACCACTACCGCCCCAATCCAGATTACCGCAAGATCTAGTTGGCTGACGGCAAGGATGTCGCCAAAAAGATAGGCCATCAGATCGACTCTTACCCCAGGGAGAAATGACACTGCCACAAGACCAAGCGCCAATGCACCGTGCGCCGCTACGCCTAAGAGAGTATCCATAGTGTAGATCCGTCCGGCCAGCGCCAGCACCCCTAGCGACATTGCAAGTGCTGCGACCAGTACACCGACAAATAACGACAAAGAGAAAGCCAGCGACAATGCAACACCAAGGATCGCGGCATGCGCCGTGGCATCACCGAAATAGGCCATGCGCCGCCAGACCACAAAACAGCCCAGCGGCCCAGCCGCAAGCGCCAGCCCGATCCCCGCGAGCGCTGCTCGAATCAGAAAATCATCCAGCATGGGTGTCTGTTGTGTCTGCGTGATCATGACGGTGGTCATGTTCGTGGCGATACAAAGCCAGCGCCCCTTCGGCTCCAAATCCAAACAGAGCCTGGTATTCCGGTGCAGCCGAAACCACGGTCGGAGTGCCCTCACAACACACATGCCCATTAAGGCAAATCACATGATCGGATGAGCGCATTACGACATGCAGATCGTGGCTGACCATCAGCACAGCGCAGCCGATCTCCCCGCGCACCGTTTCGATCAAGCGATAAAAAGAAGCCACTGCCGGTTGATCAAGGCCCTGCGTCGGCTCATCGAGCACCAGCAGGGCCGGGCGTGCCAGCAGAGCCTGCGCCAATAAGGCGCGCTGGAATTCACCTCCAGAAAGCGAGGTCATCTGCTCCTCGAGTAATCCGACAATATCAACTCGCTCCGCCATACGCTGACGATCACTTGCCTGATGCGCCCCCGCCAGACGCAGCCAGCGAGAAACCGTCAATGGCATGGACCGGTCAATAGCCAGGCGTTGGGGTACGTATCCGATGCTCACACCAGCACCACGGGTAACTACCCCTTCGGTCGGGGATTGCGCGCCGATTAGAACCCGTAGCAGTGTTGTCTTGCCCGACCCGTTGGGACCCACGATCGTGACAATCTCCCGCTCGCGTATTGACAGATTGATATCGCGCAAGATATGCCGCCCACCAAAACGCATGCCAACATCGTGCGTACTTATCAAGCTCACAAGATCATACCTCCCGACAAGCGGCGCAGATACCTTCGGCCTCAACGACGGTCTCTTGGATATCAAAGCCGATAGCCCGGGCGGTCCTGCCGAGTGTTCCACTGGTGGACTTACCATGTGTTTCAGCCACCTGATGACAGTCTTTGCAGATCATGAATGCTGGTGCATGTCCTGCCTGCGGCTTATTGCAAGCAACAAAAGCGTTCAGTTTTTCAATCCGGTGCACCAGACCGTGCTCAACTAAGAAGTCCAGCGCCCGGTAAGCCACGGGCGGCTGGGAGCGAAAGCCAGCGCTGGCCAGTTTTTCCAGAATCGTATAGGCGCCCAATGCGCCATGGGATTCTAAAAGCAGCTCCAGCACTTTCTCCCGAACCGGAGTGAGCCGTAACCCACGAGTGGAGCAAAGCTTATGTGCCGTCTCCATTGCATATGCGGAGCAGGCCTGGTGGTCATGCTTGACAAAAATCTGCGCCGACGTCGTTAATCGAGATTCTTTTGACATAAGTAAACACTACCCCGTGGCGAAGTGATTCCACTCAATTCCATTATTCACTAGCACACCAGGCATCCAAATCGATTGACAAAACAAAGAGCATAATTCCAAAGCTCCGTAGCCTTTTTGCAGTAAATACAACACCCATTGAGCGAGCGCGTCGCAGTAGCCATGATAGCTATTCTTCCGTGCAATCGACTATCTCTTTGGCAATGCTTTCCAGCATCTGTGAATATAAAGCCATACTAAGCTCCAGTTCGATACCCAGAGAATCGATCACCGCTGTGTTTATTCCAGCATCTTGAAAAACGCTCGCCACCAGCGCCGAGTTGAACTGCGGCTCTGAGAAAACACAGCCAATACCCATCTCAGCCACTTTCGCTCTAATCTCAATAATCCTGGCAGGGTTAGGAGCCAAAGCATCGCCAGCCAGGATTGATCCTGACGCTGAAATACCAAAGTGTCGTTCAAAATACTGATAAGCATCATGAAAAACGACAAATTTGACTCCACGCACAGAAATAAGCAATTCGTTGATTCGGGCTACCGCTTCGGATATCTCCAATACCCCAGCAGCAGCATTTTGAAAATAAAGATCAGTATTTGAAGGATCAATTTTAGATAATTCTGACGCCATCACGCCAAGCCAGGCTTTTCCATTCTCGGGATCTAGCCAGCTATGAGGATCGATACCACTATGGTCATCGGTACCACTATGGTCATCGGTACCACTATGATCATCATGGTCGGCAAAAGTAGCGCCTTCCCGATAAAGCAATTTAACAGCGCCATCGACCTTCATTAATTCAATAACGCGCGCTTTGCGGGCCAGAATCTCAAGCCTGCTCTTAAGCCATGGAGTCAACCCTTCGCTCACCCAGAAAACCACATCTGCCTTTTCAAGAGCCATCGCCTCCGATGGGCGAAGGGAATAGGCATGAGGTGAGGCCCCGTGGCGAATAACAAGGTCAGGAACTCCTATTCCAGCCATGATCCGTGCTGCCAGTGAATAAATCGGGCCAATATCTGTCACTACCCGTGGAGTCTTAGCTGACACGCTTAAGGTTGTTGTTGCTAAAAGAAATGCGGCAACAACACCACAAATTTTTCTTACCCCCTGGGCGCTACAAAACCTTATCATCTTATATGCTCGCGGCTGTGCAAATATCATTTGTAATATTATAACATTGCAAAAACTGATCTGAACAGCGTTTTTTTGATGGAGTAAACTGCAAAGACGCAATGAAAGAACTCCAATACCTGTGACGTCTTCAGACGTTTCGATACGACCCATTGGTTCGCGAAACCTGTTTGGGTCTAGCCAAGAACTTTTGTTTGGCGGATTACCAACATTTATGCGCCGGCATTATTCACGTGAACTTAGCGATGTCGATATTGCAGTTGTGGGCGTGCCTTACGATCTGGCTACTAGTTACAGACCGGGGGCTCGATTTTGACCATCTGTTATTAGAAAAGCCAGTATAGATATGGCCTGGTGGGATAAGGAATTTGTCTGAGTTTTTAATCCTTTTAATCGCCTGGTGATTGTGGACCGTGACGACGTACAGTATGGGTATGGTAACCCTGCTGATATGGTTGAAAAGACACAAAGGCAGATAGCAGAGATTCCCAAACACAGAAATGAAGTGCTATGTCTAGGTGGTGATCATTTTATTTCTTTGCCTGTTATTCGAGCCCATGTGGATGTACATGGCCCATTATCACTAGTGCATTTTGATGCCCATACTGACACTGACAGCCACGGCAATGCCTATGATCACGGGTCAATGTTTTATCATGCAGTAGAAGAAGGTATCGTCGATCCTGAACGCTCTGTTCAGGTTGGTATTCGTACCGAGTACGACAAAAACACTGATCGGTTTGTCGTTCTATCTGCACCCTGGATCCAGGATCATGGCAACTATTGAAGAAGTTCGACGTGTCGTCGCTCATAATAAAATATACCTGACGTTTGATATCGCCTGTCTGGATCCTGCTTTCGCACCCGGCACAGGGACACCAGCGGTTGAAGGCTTATCTTCTGATCAGACTCTGGCGATTATGAGAGGCCTGACCAAAATCAATTTCATAGCTATGGACGTGGTGGAAGTAGCTCTAGCCTACGACACCCATTAGTATCACCGCATTTGCAACTACCCAACTGACATTGGAATATCTTTTCTTGAAGGCCTTTTCGCGGACTGACGTCGTATAACGGTATCTGCACTATCTCCTGGGATCATTTTGTCTCTCATAGATCTGTCGGTAATCTCCAGGCCATTTGACGCCAGTTGTTAACGACTGTTTTGGACTGAAGACCGTTCCCGAATGCGTTCAGAAATGGACTTCAGTCATCAACCGAAGAGGCTTTGAGGAATCCTCAGTCGGCTCATATGGTAAATGTAGTAGTCTCGTATCCCTCCTTTTCGTGTGACTGATCCCTTAACCACACTTGTGTACGGTGCACGCTGCCAGATCGATTCCCGAATCTACTCCTCATCGGTGGCTCCCATGCCATCTACCCAGTACTCCTGCCTAATAAGGTCATAAAATGCGCATCCTTGATGCTGTTACTCCATAACAATGGCTGCACTGGAATTGACCAGCACGCCGGGCTGAGCATTGACGCGTTGCACACTCCTCGTATAAGTAATTAGCTTGCACAAAGATTCCAATAAGTACTTGCGTACGCTTATGTGAATGATTTATAAGTACGCCCCCTGAGACGCTGCAATAGATTTGTATCTTAGTAAAGCGAACTCAAATCGTCCGATAAACTATTCAGGAAAATGCATTAAAACGACTGAAGGGTAGTTGGGCACAAACCAAGTAATTCCCTTAAACCAAAAAGATTCACTGAAATATGACTAAGGAGATCGGGCATGGCTGTTAAGAGATCATCAAAGAAAGCTGCAACAAAAATAAAAGCAAGCGCTGCACCTGCACGTAAAACGCCTGCAATAAAAAAGAAATACACTAAAACTGAAATCCTTAATGAAATCTCGAAGAACACTTCTGTAAGTAAAAAGGAAGTAGCGGCAGTTCTTGAAGAGTTAGGCGTAGTGATTGAGCGCCACATTAAGAAGCGATCTGTTGGGGAATTTACCCTTCCAGGATTACTAAAAATTAAATCAGTTGCTCATCCTGCTAGACCTGCACGGAAGAATGTTCCCAATCCGTTCCGTCCTGGTGAACTTATGGATGTCGCGAAAAAGCCAGCGACCACGCGCGTCAAGGTGCTGCCTCTAAAGAAACTGAAAGAATTTGCTCTATAGAGCTGCTCTGAAAAGAAGCATCCTTCGGTAGGTAATTGTTATGTATGTTTAATGGGATAAATGACTATTTCGTCCACTTTTCCCTTGCAGTTCACCGATGTATGAAGATCATGGTATTCTTTTCGGAGAAGAAATAATAACCAACATTTGAGGTTCGGTGCAGAACAAGCGCCTCGCTGGAAAAACCGAGGCGCCCGACCTTTCGACAAAGTAACTTTTGCCACCGGCGGGCCTATCGCCGAACATCCACAGATGACAACTACAAAGTCACCTCACAATTTGCGAAACAATTACAGAATAATCAGAATAGTAATCACCATGGAGTGGGTGCGGCGGCAGACCGGCAGTCAGCCAGTGGGATGTCCGCACAGGCTCCGACATTCTGTGTTTGTGGCCCATGGACTCAAAGGGAGTCGACGCTCATAGTCATTACCTCCGCCTACCGGGCAATTACTATGCCGCTCATTTCTAAATTACTACCCCACCCGTTTCTAAATAAACCCCGGCCCGCGTCATGAGAAAACTTACCCGATTCGTGATTGGCGAATTGTCGACGGCTCTGAATGGTTACTCACGATATCAGTTGCATTACTCCCCCCGATAACGTACTACAGCTTCGTCATCCCATTCGATACCATTTCCGACAGTCGTCGGTACTTGCACCTTGCCGTCTGAAGCAACTATAGGTTCACGAATTACTGGGCTGGCCCAGTCGACATACTCGAACCAGCCTGCGTTGTTGGTCGTGGCCATCAGGTGAATGCTGATCTTTGGGAAAAGGTGAGTAGATACTGGGATGCTTTCGGCCTCCGGTAGGGTGATGGCTGCACGCCAGCCAGAAACACCAGCGATTCGCTGTATATCCAGCATATAGAAGTCAGCCGCTTTGGCTTTCAGGGCTTTCTGGAATTCAAGCGGATTGGGTAGATTCTCACCGGTCTGGATCGGGACATCCACTGCTGCTGCTACTGCCGATGAACCATCGGCAATCATCATATCGAACGGGCTCCTCGATCCAGTACAACTTCTCTCCATCCAGTGCCTGACAGCGAAGAAGCGTCTCTTTTCGATCAAGCCCCTGATTGAAGTCGCTCATCAGATCGACCGCGTCACCAAAACTGCGCTTAACTGCACGAACCACCGCGAGATCCTCTTTAAAAGTCTCATAACCCAGTCGCAGCTTGACTGCGCTGAAGTCACCCTCAGCAAGCAACTCCTGCGTCTAATCTGCGAATTTTTCTGGATCTCCCTTTTCCGGCCAAAGGCCAAAACTGTTATAAGTCTTTACGTATTATCTTGGATCACCTAACACCTTAGCTAACGCAAGGTCTTCAGATTTTGCCCGTATATCCCAAAGTGCCATGTCTAACCCTGTGAGCACTTGGCCGGGGATACTGTGAATATCCAACACTCGAAGCCGCTGTCGCAATAACGGGTCAACCTGCTCTGGGTTAGTGCTCATACCCCGCACCACTTCTTCGATTGCTGCCACACAGCCCATGGTTGGCTTTAACATCGATTTTAGAAATACAAACAGATAGGCATGGCCCGTCAGCCCAGCATCAGTTTCCACATCAAGAAGAACGAGGGGTAGTTCGCTAATGTCGTCACTAGCTGTCACTGGTGGGCGCCTGAAAGGCGCGAGAACCGGCGTTGTCTTAATATTGGAAATAACAATGGTGATATCACAATCCTTATTGTGCGTGTTGAATACGTCAACCCATCAGCCGCAGGCCCGATGGCTTAAATACTAAAGTACAGGCTAGTCCCACCTCAATCGTTCTTCGCCACAGTAACAGCGAGATAACTTAGGGCGAGGCTGCCGTTCAGTTCCCTTGGCGAAATGGACTGGTCACCAGTAACTTAGAGCGTCGTTATAAAGACTGTGAAGATCCTGCTCACTTACTGGCCGCGGCGCCATTGACAACAGGCGCTGCTGAGTCACCGCTGCCTGCGCAAGACTCGTCACGTGTTCCTGGCTAAAACCCACGCCACTGATCCCGTTGGGTATGCCAGTAACCCGCATCATCTTTTGAAGATGGCGCGCCAGCAGATCGCCACTTTCGGATGCGATAACCCCTTGAGTGTCTGCACCCAATAAGCGGGCGCCCTCAAGGTGTCGGCCCGGACAGCCGGTTACGGTAAAACGATAAGCGGCAGGAGCATTGACGATCACCGACATGCCGTGCGGACAAATAGGCTCATCATGAGGATATCCCTCGGGGAAGAAATCTGACACCCGGCCTGATACTGGGTAGGACATCGCATGTGGTAAATGGCAACCACCATTGCCAAAAGCCATGCCAGAAAGCGTCGCCGCGTACATCATGCCGTGGCGCGCCTCATGGTCTGAATCATCGTTTACGGCACGCACCAGATACTCGCCACACTGACGCAGCGCCTCACGGCAGGCCATGTCGCTCCAAGGGTTAGCTCCTTGGCTCATTGGTCGAGCTGAGGCATCCATCGGCGCCGGGCGTGAGGTGAAAGGCTTAGCAGTGAGCGCCTCCAAGGCATGGCTGATCGCATCAAAACCAGTCGCCGCCATGACGCTGGGAGGCAATGTATCAGTCCAGCGAGGATCAACAATGGCTCGATCGGGCAGCATCGACCGCGATGCAATCCCGGTCTTGCACTGGATTTCCAGCAGGTCGAACACTGCGATGCCGGTGCATTCACTTCCTGTGCCTGCCGTTGTCGGACAAGCCAAGTGTGGCTTCAGCTTACCCGGCACTGGCAAGCCCTGACCAATTGGCGCATTCACATAAGCCATGAAATCGGCCGGGTGGGTGCTGTACAGATTGGCAGCCTTGCAGGTATCCATCACCGAGCCGCCGCCGATCGAGATAAAGCCATCGAAATTATCATCTGCCGCAAACTGAATAGCCTCACGAAATGACTGGTCAGTTGGCTCTACCCGAACGGTGTCATAGACCACAGGATCAAGATCTGCACCGCGAATGGCGGCCATGGCATCGGAAAAAAGAGATAATTCCGCGACGCGCCTGTCGGTAAAGACCGCCACGCGTTTGATCCCAAGCAATCGGGCTTCCTGGCCCAGCTCGTCAATAGCCCCAGGGCCAAAACGCACTTTACTGACATCAACCGAAAAAAGCTGATCACCACCAGGGGTTAACTGGTAATAATGACAGCAGGCCATGTTTATCGATAGTTCCGGATAGCGCTCAGGATTCCTGAGATTTTGCTAGCGCTTGTTCGATATCCCAAAGAATATCATCTAAGGTTTCCAGTCCGACAGACATGCGGATCATATCCGGGCTCACTCCCGCACTCGCCTGCTCTTCTTCGTTAAGCTGGCGATGCGTCGTTGAGGCTGGGTGAATCACTAAGGTCTTGGCATCTCCTACATTTGCCAAATGACTCAAAAACTGTGCGCTTTCGATAAACCGGATACCTGCTGCCTGTCCACCTCGAATCCCGAAGGTCAGCACGCCGCCAGCGCCTTTGGGTAGGTACTTTTGTGCCAGTTGATGATACGGGTTGTCCGGCAGACCGGCGTATTTGACCCAGGAGACCAGAGAATGATCATCAAGAAATCGCGCAACTGCCAGGGTATTAGTGCAGTGACGATCCATGCGCAGCGGTAATGTTTCCAACCCCTGCAGAAAAAGAAATGCGCTGAAAGGGCTCATCGATGGCCCCAAGGTACGCAGGGTTTCCATGCGAGCCTTGGTCACAAAACCGAAATCACCAAAAGTTTCGTAAAAACGAATGCCGTGATAACCCTTTGAGGGCTCGGTCATGCCAGGAAACTTGCCGTTATCCCACGGGAATTTTCCGGATTCAATAACGGCACCGCCGATCGAACTGCCGTGGCCGCCGATCCATTTGGTTACCGAGTGCACCACGATATCAGCCCCGTGCTCAAAGGGGCGGCACAGGTACGGGGTGCCGAAGGTGTTGTCGATTACCAGCGGCACGCCAGCATCGTGTGCAATCTTGGCGACTGCTGATATGTCGAGCACATTGTTCAGCGGATTACCAATCGTCTCAGCATATATGGCCTTAGTTGCTGGTGTAATGGCCTTTGCAAAGTTCTCAGGGTCATCCGGATCGACAAAATGAGTATTAATGCCCATACGCCTAAAAGAGTAATCAAACTGGGAATAGGTGCCGCCATACAACGTACTGGCAGAAACCAGTTCATCCCCAGATTCCAGCAGAGTCAGCAACGCAACCATCTGCGCCGCCATGCCTGAGCCGACTACCAATCCTGCCCGGCCACCTTCAAGTGTTGCGAGGCGTTCCTCAAGCATGGCATTGGTCGGGTTCATCATTCGCGAGTACACATTGCCGAAGGTCTGCAGATTGAAAAGGCTCGCTGCGTGATCAGTGCTGTCAAACACGTAGGAGGTAGTCTGGTAGATCGGTGCCGCACGGGCGCCGGTTGCGGCATCTGGTAATTGGCCGGCGTGCAGACACTGAGTTTCAAATCCAAATTCACGATCAGCCATGATATGTCCTCAATAAACCAGCCACTTCGGGCGTTTCGCTGAGATAACCCCTGTCGAGACACCAAATAGATTCAGGCCGCCCATCAGCCGCCCATGTTCAATCTTCACACAATGATTCATCACCACTTCAAGCCCGCCCTGACGGGCAATGTCGGCAGCTGCATCGTTGATTACCCCCAATTGCAGCCAGAACACCTTTGCGTTGATAGCAACTGTGCTGTGCGCCAGGGGCGGAGTCATTTCTGATCTTTGAAAAATATCAACCATGTCGACCTCGACGTCCTTCGGTATATCTTCAAGCGAGGGATAACACGGCTCACCCAGAATCTCTTTGTAGTTAGGGTTAACCGGAATGATGCGATATCCATGGTCCTGCATGTACTTAGCTGCGAAAAAACTTGGCCTCCACCAGTTAGCCGACAAGCCGACCACAGCAATTACGCGAGTCTGTATAAGAATCCTACGTAACGTGTCAATATCTTCGGTCATTAAAATCACCCACCCTAATAGTTTGGCCACAACCACAGATCATAGCGCAATAGTCAGTGCCTCCCAGTTTGATTATTATGTGGTCAATTATTTCCTGACATTCAACAAGTCTACCGACTCAATACCAGGATAAAAACGGTTTATTGACGTGTGGCCTGGAATATTTTACGCATTTACAGACCTCTCATCTTCGAATTGATTTGCTAAACATAGTGAACCTGATAGGCAATAATTATTAAAAAATCTGTGGAGTGTTATGGCTAGGACAATGCTCACAGAATAGGATAACGTCCATAAAAATAATACGACCCAAAGATTAAACAGATCACTGATTCATAATACCGTTATATTAACGTCAATTGTTGAGCAAGTAATATTAAACTAAATTAGATTTCGGGTTTGCGCATCCCGGGGGCAGGATACAATCGTCGGCAAGTGGTCAAAAAGTTTACGCATGGTTCTGGGGATCACGTCCTCCATACTCCTTTGGTACGGGTTAGTGAAGTGGACGCCCTTTGTCGCCTTTAATCGGTTACCCGACCCCCTTACGGTCTTTCTTGAGTGGATTTCTACCGACCCCGATTACGGGGTGTCCATATTTACTAAAGACTACTACCTGCATATCCTCTATAGCACCTATCGCGCTATCGTGGCATTTCTTTTAGCCTTGATTCTTGGCGTACCGCTGGGCGTCATGATGGGGTGGAAAGCGAATTTCAATGCCTACGCGGGTGCGCTGCTCGATTTTTTGCGCCCTATTCCTCCGTTAGCTTGGGTTCCTATCGCCATCCTGGTACTTCCAGGTGATGAGCCTGCTGTAATCTTTGTCACCTTCCTGGTAGCATTTTTTGCTACCACTCTTAACACATTGCTCGGTGTACGCTCTATTGACCCAGACTTTTTTCGGGCAGCAGAGTGCCTAGGTGCAGGCCCTAGCGATATATTGCGTGACATTATTGTCCCTGGCGCCATGCCTACGATTTTTACCGGTCTGCAGATTGCAATGGGTGCTGCATGGTTCTCTTTGGTGGCTGGAGAGATGATTGCAGCCCAGTATGGGCTTGGATTCATGATTCTTGAATCCTACAATCTGGTTCAGTACCCAACCATCGTCATCATGATGGCGACTCTAGGGATGGTCGGATATGCCAGCAGCGCGATCATCCGTCACCTAGGGAAACGCATGGTTCGTTGGCGTCAAGAATCTACAGGCCTTGCTCAAGCCCTCAACACCCAATGACTAAATCCGGGGCGATTTCTATCAACGCTGTACAGAAGATCTACGATCCTGAAAACGCCGCTGTGCATGCTTTGGAGAACTGCACTTGTGAGATTCCGGCTGGAAGATTCATCGCAATGGTCGGGCCCTCAGGTTGTGGCAAAAGCACGCTTTTGAATATGATCGCAGGCTTTGATATGCCATCAAAAGGCACAATCCAGCTAGACGGAAAACTGTTAGCCGACCCATCTACGCACACCCGGCCTGACTCAGACCGGGTAGTTGTATTTCAGAATGGCGCGTTATTTCCCTGGAAGACTGTGTTGGAAAATATCGCGTACGGTCCGATAGTTCAAAAAAAGCTCACCCGCGAACACGCTGAGAACGAAGCGCTTCGCCTTCTACGCAAAGCAGGCAATCTCGAACGTATTGCAAATTCGTTTCCAGGTCAGATTTCATCTGGCATGCAAAGACGTGTTGAAATCCTCCGAGCGCTGATCAATCAGCCCAAAGTTCTGCTACTGGATGAGCCATTTAGGGCGATGGATACGGTATCCAAATCAAAGATGCATCAACATCTTCTTGATATACATCAGCGATTCCAAACTACTATCTTGCTGATTACACACGATCTTGTCGAAGCAATCTTGCTCGCTGATACAGTTCTTGTCATGACAACGCGGCCTGGCACAATAAAACTCAATATCGACGTTGATCTACCTCGTCCGCGATCGAACGATATGATTGTCTCTGAGCATTTTACAAAGCTCCAAAAACAAGCAATCGCCGCAGTTCATGAAGAAGCGCGCAAGGCTTTTGAACGGGGTGAGAAGGAGTTGGCTTAACACAATGGTCAGACAACTTATATCGACTTTGAATTGGCGCGGTTTCATTGCCATTTGTGGATTTTTTTTTAGTTGGTACCTAGCTTGCATATTTGAGCTACCTGGATTCGCAGAAATAGCGAACCCAGTAGAGGTAATTCAAATGTTCATTAATGAGTATGTAGATGATGGCCACTACTGGCTTTCGTGGCTCACCAGCTTTCAACGTGTTCTTTATGGTTTCCTCTTTGCACAGTTACTTGGGATACCACTAGGACTCTTTTTTGGCACCAATGACAGATTTCGAGAACTTTTCTTTCCTGTATTTGAACTGCTTCGACCAATTCCCCCTCTTGCCTGGGTGCCCATGTCGATTTTATTCTGGCCAACGAATGAGTCCAGCATAGTCTTTATCACGTTCATTGGGGCTTTCTTTATCATCGTTATCAACGTCTTTGAGGGAGTACGGTCTATAAAGCGTGAACACCTGTGGCTCGCACTCTCTCTTGGTGCGTCGCGACCTGCAGTGTTTCTGCGCATCATGCTCCCATCGGTTATCCCATCTATCGCTGTTGGTATGACACTTGGGATCGCTATCACTTGGGATGTCGTTATCGCAGCTGAAATGATCGCGAGCGATAGCGGTCTTGGGAGACTTACCTGGGAAGGTTACGTCAGCAGTACGCCAGAGGTACTCGTAATAGGAATGATAAGCATAGGATTGGCAGGGTACCTATCTACCAAAGTAGTGAACGTAATTGAACGAAAGATGATGCCATGGCGAAGGATCGGCCGATGACCGAGAATACCCCAGAATCAGGGCCTAAGAGGAACTTGGGAATTCACATTGACAGGGTCAGTAAAGGATTTGCTACGCCGGATGGAACACGTACGTCGGTTTTTGAAAATCTGTCTATCAGTTTTGAGCCTAATCAACTCCACGTGGTCATGGGAACCTCTGGATGCGGCAAATCGACGCTTGGGTATCTTTTAGCAGGGTTTACGACTCCTGACTCTGGCAGCGTCACTCTTGATAGTGAGCCCGTAAAGGGGCCGAGTCCAGAAAGGTTATTGGTTTTTCAGGAGACAGCTCTATGGCCATGGATGACAGTCCTTGAAAATGTCATTTTCGGGCCAAAAGTCAGGGGCGAAGCTGCAACTAAAACTTTAAAAACTACCGCTAACGAGCTTCTAGCCAAATTTGGGCTTGCAGAGTTCTCCAATAGATATCCAGATCAGTTGTCAGGCGGTATGAAACGGCGCGCTGAAATTGCGCAAGCCTTGATCAACCGTCCAAAGGTCATGATTCTTGATGAACCCTTCCGTGGGCTAGATGTGATGACACGCGAGATCCTTCAGGAATACTACTTGGCTCTTTTTGAAGAGACCCGCCAAACTACCGTGTTCATTACATCCGAGCTGGAAGAGGCTCTTTTCCTCGCAGACAAAATCTATATCATGGGAGGGCAACCTACACAAATCGTGGACATCATTAACGTAGATCTACCAAGACCACGTAATTTTGACGTGACCATAAGCAAGGAATATCTAGCGTACAAGGAAAAAGCGATTCATCGTCTTTTTCAATCTGAAGAAAAATGACTTTCCCATAACCAACAGGAGGACTTATCAGAAAAGCACATCGAACTAATGTAATCTTTCAAACTTATTAATTAATTCAGGAGGAACTAATGAAATACTTAAAACTAACTGTTCTCATCGTGGTATTTGTCGTTTCCGGTCGAGCATGGTCTGCTGACCCAGTCGATATCACATATGGGTACCACCCTTACTGGACTGGCGGCTGGAATGGCGTAATCATTAAACACCTCAAGTTACATGAGAAGTATCTACCGGCTGGCAGTGAGGTCAAATTTGAAGCTCATTTAACTGGACCACCAATGGTAAATGCACTCCTCGCTGACAAAATGCAAATTGGCACTATGGGCGATATGCCGTCACTTGTAGCGACGACCAAGAGAAACATCGCCGACATTCGTCTTGTCTCGACGCCGATGTTCAGCAATGGTCAGAACTGCAACAAAATAGTCGTGCCAGCTGATGCCCCAGACTTTAAAAGCGTTGAAGAAGCAAGTGCTTGGCTGACTGGCAAGCCATTTGCAGTTCATCGCGGAACCTGCGCTAATAGATTCGTCGATTCCATAATCATGAAAGGTGCATTTAAGCCTTCTGAACGTCTTAGTATGACGATCGAGGTCATCACTAGTAACTTTGAAAGTGGAAAGATGAAAGGTGGTGCGGCAATGTGGGAACCACATGCACGACGAGTCGTCGAACTCGGCCATGCTAAATATGTAGCAACTGGTGCTCCCTGGGGCGAGACTGATGCGGATTTCACTCTAATGCGCCAAGACTTTATCGAAAAACATCCAGAGGCTGCGGTTGGTTGGATGAAGGCCGAAATAGAGGCAATGCAGTTTATGATCAATAATCCAGAGCAAACTGTAGATATCCTCTACGAAGAACTTACAGGCTACCCAAAGTCAACCATCTGGTCAGCAATTTACGAGGAAAACCCAAAGGCGATTGGGGGAGATCCGGTGACATATCAAGCAAAAATGATCTTTGATGATGATGTGGTTACCTTGGCACAAAATGGTTATGCCTTTCTCCACCACCTTAAGGTGTTGAAGTCGCCAAACCCACCCGAAAATTGGTACAACGAGATTCCCCTAAAGAAAGCCCTCTCAGAGATGGGTTTGAGTGCGCCTATAGGCAACATCTATGGCAAACCACGTGCAACCCGACCGTATAACTAGTTCGTTTTAACTCATCATCGTTGTCTTCACGGCGCCCCTATATAGGGGCGCCTTTTATTTGCGTAGTAATTTAAGTTCGACCGAAACTGGATGTCGCAAATCGTCAAGGACTGGGCAATGGCGGTTGACTGCCTGTCTAAGTTGTTCGAGTTCTGTATCAGTCGCGCTTGAACGAACATTAATCTCACCAGTTATATGGGAGAACCCTGCCCTGACCAAATCATCTAACCCAAAAAATCCCCGAGCATCCGAATAGCCAGTGACACTAACTGATATCTCTTCCAAAGGGATATCCATTGCATCCGCATACAAGCGATAAGTCACCTCATGACACGCCGCTAATGCTGCAAGGACATATTCGCTAGGACGTGGGCCATTATCCGACCCTCCCATACCCTTATTTTGATCGACAATAACTTCAAAATCTCTCGCTTTAACCTTGCTCATAAACCCTTCTACCAAATTACTATCGGCCTTTACGGTCACGGCACACTTATCTGGATTCTTCGAAAGGATGTCTCTTTTCTGTTTCCAGATCTGTTTAAAATTATTGGTCACTGGCTTCTTGGTCATTGGGATTAATCCTGTTTTTAGATGGTTCCTAGCGGTTAAATTCTACCAACGAAAACGAAATTGAAAGCATATAAGCTCCAGAACCTTTCACCGCCAAAAAAACTGAACTTTCCGTCGAACGTTATTCACTTTTTTGTTTCTTATTGTGACCACTGAGCCGGAATAAGTTCTCAACTGCGACACACCTGGTGAGTGGGCAATTAGTGGGCTTTCGCCCATTTTTTTAATAGGAATAGATAAATTCTGACTACAGAAAAGATATTAACCGTAGTTTTCTCCTTAATATAAAGTATATTTTTGTATTTTGAATAATGCCCACTTCCGATAATTATATTTTTGTTTCAAAAAAAACTATTTACAGGCTACCAATAATTCACTACCGTAGCCGCGCGGATGGTGGCAACTCTGCGCTAGATAGAAGATGCCAAACCCTGATGCTGAATGTTTGGGAGAAGATTAATGCAGTCACAAGCGCCAATGGGCCCGCAGGAATCAGTTCGATTATTGCTGGATGATATTGAGCGGTTCTGCCGCTCCAACGACATAGCAGAAACCACATTTGGCCGTCAGGCTGTCAACGATGGGAAGTTGTGCCAACGCCTGCGCACCGGCAAAGGCCTAACACTAAACACTGTGCAGAAGATACAGACTTTTATACACCGCAACAGCGTAGCTGTGAACCCACTTAACTTATCCCCTGGCCCACGAACCCGCACCGTTGGTTCGCCCACCAACGACGGCAGCCAAGCTGAATCCCAGCAACAAACTAAGGCTGCACAAAGTGAGGCGCCGACACTCAATCAGTCCGATTCTTCAAAAAGACGGCCGTTTCGCTTTTACGATAACCGGCAAAAATATCTGGGGTTCGTCAATACCTGCGATGAGAAATGGAAAGTTGCAGAGCGCGCTGCGCATGAACTGCTACATGTCCAACCGGTGCCTCCGGCATTACGTCTTTTCGACGCCGGGGTGGGCGATGGATCTGTTCTGAGTTATCTATTGCGGGCTACTCACCAAAAATTCCCAACAATTCCGTTTTTCGTAGTCGGTAAAGAAATCAGCCTCGAAGATGTCAGGCTCTGTCTTGATAATCTTCCGGATCGATTCGCCGAACACCCTGCAAGTGTTATCTGTATCACCAACTTGTTTTACAACGAAGCTCCGTGGCTGATGCCGGGCAACATGGCGGCTGCTGCAGCATTGAACTGGCATGAGATTTCTTTGCAGGGCTCCTCAGCACAGGAATACGGCGAGCAGTTGCGGGCCATTGACAATATTCTGGTAGATGGCTGGGAAGTAAAGGTTAGCGAGAAGACCGGAAATCCACGCTATGTTAGGCCCTCGGTGCTGGTAATCTTTCGGGAAGATAACCGCTTTCTTCTGGACTCAGTCATACCACGCCGCGGCCAGGTCTCAGGCGACTACGACTTAATCGTCGCAGCCCAGCCCTGGCGCGCCCGCATGAGCGCTCAGTTCAAGGTTGAAAAGGTCCTCGCACCACTGATTCGCAGTCTGGGGCCTGGTGGCCGCCTGCTGGCTGTGCAATCGGCAGGTCAAGATCCAGGGATGGAGTTGGTCAACTTGATCTGGCCTGATGAGCATCCTTTCCAGGTCAATCGACATGATCTACTTAAAGTACTCAAAGACAAATTGGGCCGTGCAGCTGCCAACTACAACTTTAACGCCGGCTCGGACAACAAATCGATACTGCGCTATGAAATGAAAACCCTGCCTACGGAGATCGCTGAGAGCATTGGCACCTCCACACTATTTGCAGCCTGGAACGCGTCAACCTACGTCGCACAAATCGAGGATGACCGGCTTCAACCAGCTGTTGCTTCGGGCGCGTATCTTGAGGCTACGCAACAGATTTTACATAAACACAATGGTCTGTGGTTTAACGATGAAACTTTTGTCGTCTCTCGGCGGCGCAATTCCCTGTCGCACGGTTCAGTACAATCTTCTGTTAATAAAAGCGTTTCTTCTTCGGCCATAGGTGGCAACCCTGGAAAATCCTGATTATGAAAGATAACTACTATTTTGATAACGCGGCCACTACGCTGCCAAAGCCTGAGTCGGTATATCAGTTTATGGATCAATTCTTCCGTAGTCACGGAGTTAACCCGGGTCGGTCGGGGCACGAGTTAGCAGTAGAAGCCGAAATGATGATCATAGAGACCCGGCGCCTGTTGGGCGCATTTTTTGGGTTTGGTGGCGACCCGGCCCGAGTGATCTTTTCACAAAATGCCACAGACTCTATGAACGCCGCCCTTTCAGGCATCTTGAATCCGGGCGACCACATGATTATCACCCGTATGGAACACAACTGTGTGCTCCGCCCCGCCAATCACTTTGAACGCGATCACGATCTTTCGGTGACGCGGATCGGTGCTGATAGCGCCGGTTTTATCGATCCAGAAGAGATTCGCCGGAGCATCCAGCCCAATACCCGTGTGGTGGTCGTCAATCATGCATCTAATGTCACAGGCTCCCTTCAGGATGCCGCCGCTATTGGCAAAATTGTCCGTGAAACTGATGCGCTGTTCATACTGGACAGTTGCCAGACCGCTGGTGTCGTTCCGATTGCAATGGATGAATGGGGCATCGATGTGCTGGTATATACAGGTCACAAAGGACTTTTCGGGCCCATGGGTATCGGCGGTATGATTGTTGGCGAAAATATCGAGATTCGTCCGCCGCGTACGGGCGGTACTGGGGTAAATTCGATTTCCCCATTTCAGCCGGAAGAGTACCCCTATCGGATGGAAAGCGGCACCCATTGTCTGCCAGGCATTGCCGGCCTAAACGCCGCACAGAAATGGTTTGCCGAGCTGGGTAAATCACACGGGGCCGATAGCTCTGGTTCCCACGGCGAAATCTGCACTGTTGCCCTGGCCCATGTGCATGAAACCGAAACCGGTGCAACTCAGCATCTCATCGAGGCCTTCAGTGCGATTGATAGCGTAAAGATCTACGGTCCGGGGATAGGACAGCCTCGAGTTTCAACCCTATCGATCAATATCGGCAAACTGCCTGCGGACCAGGTGGGGGCTATGCTCGATGCCGACCACGCAGTTTGTGTCCGACCGGGGCTGCACTGTGCGCCCGATGTGCATGAACTCTTAGGAACTGTCTCGCAAAACGGAACAGTACGGTTCGCGCCTGGGTACTTTACCGACTCAGAAGACCTGCAACAGGCTGTAGAAGCGGTGCGATCAATCGTAGAAGACTAACGAGCGATAACACCGATTATTTTGTGCCCGCTTAGACGCCGTGTGCCGGCAACACTGAGCTGAATCAGAAACGTTATTGGAATCACGAAGCAGGATTACTTAATGAAAGCAGCTGACAGCATTATTGACCTCGTGGGGGGTACCCCCTTGGTACGGTTGAACAACATTGTCGAGCCGGGGATGGCGACTGTGTACGCAAAGATGGAAAACTTGAATCCATCAGGATCTGTAAAGGATCGCATGGCGATCAACATGGTAAAGCGGGCTGAAGAAGCGGGACTGCTCAAACCAGGGGGTACCTTGGTTGAGAGCACCTCGGGCAATACCGGACTGGGCCTGGCAATGGCGGCCGCTGTTAAGGGCTACCGCTGCGTCTTTACTATTCCTGACAAGATGAGTCAGGAAAAAATTGATATGCTCAAATCCTACGGCGCCGAGGTGATTGTCACGCCGACCGATCTGGATCACCATCATCCAGACAGTTATGTTGAAGTAGCAAAGCGTGTCGCGCGAGAAACCCCAGATGCTTTCTATACAGATCAGTACTCAAACCCGCACAATCCTGAAGCCCACTACCTCACCACCGGCCCGGAGATTTGGGAAGCGACAGACGGTCAAATCGATTCTTTCGTCGCAGGCCTTGGTACCGGGGGAACCATATCCGGCACTGGAAAGTATCTGAAAGAAAAAGCGGGCGAGGCTGGGCGAACGGTCCGCGTAGTCGGGCCGGACCCTTACGGCAGCATCTATAAAGAAGCCCATGAAAAAGGCGAGTGGAGCACCCCTTCGCTATACCGTGTCGAAGGTATCGGTCATGACTTCATGGTAGATACCCTGGACTTTTCAGTTGTGGACGAGGTCATCAATGTGAGCGACCGCGACTCGTTTCTGATGGCGAGACGCCTCGCCCGCCAGGAAGGCATTTTGTCGGGTGGCTCAACCGGGACCGTATTCTTCGGCGCTCTAGAAGAGGCTCGAAAACTTGGCCCGGGCAAGATCGTTGTGGCAATCGTCTGTGACTCGGGGGATCGTTATATCAGCAAGTGCTTTAACGATGAATGGATGCGCGATATGGGCTATTTGGGTCCTGGTGTGCACCTGGGTACCGTACAGGAATTGCTCGACTTTCAGCAGCAGGAAATCGCCTTCGCTGACCCGAACGAAGCGCTGAAAGATGTCATCGCACGTATGGCGAGCACTGGTATCTCACAAATGCCTATAGCCTCTGGTCAGGGCGATCTACGAATGATCGAGGAGTTGGACATCCTGCGAGCAGTTGCAAGCGGCGAACACACTCTGGAGGATCCCTCGCGCGATGTCGCAAGGCCGCTCCAAGGAAAAGTCGAACGGCACGGGGCACTCAGCGATGTACAGCAGGTTTTCGAAAACAACAATGTCGCTGTCGTGGTGGACGACGGAGTCATTACCGGTATCATCAACAAGATCGATCTACTGGAATTCATCACCCAGAAAAACCGCCGAGCTACCTGACAGATCGATTGATAATTCCTGATTAACATACTTCCCTATTTGCTTATTTGTTGACAGCCGGTTACAGGGACGCCAGACGATCTATCTAGGATTGCCTAAGAGTAAATCTAGACAATTCTTTATCAACGTTAATTTCCCCCTATAGCAGTACCATCATTTTTCTGGCGCCATAACGGAGCAAACGTATGAAGAAATTAAAATGCGTTACCAACGCCAAAGAACCGTAAAGGGTATTACTACCCCTACTGTCGATAGCAAAACCAAGCGGATACCCCTGGGTGAGGATTACCA
>CAUZJT010000036.1:0-20524 GCA_963580215.1 Gammaproteobacteria bacterium | reverse complement strand
CTGGAGCGCGATCCACATCCGCAAGATACCTCCAATTTTCGATCTAAATATGAGCACGATATCGGGCGTGATCCCTTTTATCATCCAATGCTTGCATATACCACACCGCAATACAGGCCCTTGCGTAGCATCCAGGGTCAATTTCTCAGTGGTCGAGTGGTAACCAACTTAGCGCTGCAGCCCTATAGGACGCGGTCTGATTGAGATTTTGCCCCTAATGGTGCGTGCCGTGCTTTCGGGCTAACGCTATTTCTGGAAAGGGCTAGTACCGTGGCGGGCAATTGATCGAACCATGGGCGACTGAAAGTGATTAGCGTCGGAATTATCGCCCACCTGAGACTGAACAGTGACCAATGAAGCCTCGACCCCAAAGGCCACCCTTAAAGGACCAAATGCTATCCCCCTGGTGGGGAGGAGCCCATAACAGCTAACTCTTGGCTAAGCAATGTCGCTGATCTTCGGGTAAACCTGCTTCAGCCGGTCGACTGGTGGTTTTCACAACCCTGTCTGAACACTAGACTAGCGCTTTTCATACCTCGATCACCGCGTTTCCGGACTAAAATCAAATGAGCAAGATAAAAACCTTTGGCTTCGATACTCTGAGCCTGCATGCTGGCCAGCGCCCGGACCCCACGACCGGTGCACGCGCGACTCCGATCTACCAGACGGCGTCTTATGTTTTTAAAAGCCCCGATCATGCCGCTTCGCTTTTTAATGCGGAGCGTGCCGGCCACGTGTATTCAAGGATCACCAACCCGACCACTGCAGTCCTTGAGGAGCGCATCTCGGCACTTGAAGGCGGCGTCGGTGCCATCGCCACAGCCAGCGGCCAGGCAGCCTGCCACTTGGCCATTACCACATTGCTTGGCGCCGGCGACCACATAGTCTCCTCGCGCTCGCTCTATGGTGGCACCCATAACCTGCTGGAATACACCTTGCCGCGCTTTGGTATTAACACGACTTTTGTCGACCCGCGCGATGCCGATGCCTTTGCCGCCGCAATTACCCCACACACGAGGCTACTGTTTGGAGAAACTCTGGGTAACCCGGGCCTGGAGGTGCTGAATATCCCGATCATCAGCGAGGTGGCACATGCCCACGGTCTGCCACTAATGATCGACTCCACTTTCACCACCCCCTACTTATGTCAGCCCTTTACGTTGGGTGCCGATATTATTTTTCACTCGGCTACCAAGTTTTTGAGTGGTCACGGGGTCATTATTGGCGGGTTGGTCGTGGATAGTGGAGGTTTTGACTGGGCGGCCTCGGGAAAATTCCCGACATTGACTGAGCCTTACGCTGGCTTTCACAACATGAACTTTGTCGAGGAGTTCGGTCCAGCGGCGTTTATCACTCGGGCACGTAAGGAAGGCATACGTGATTTTGGCGCCTGTATGAGCCCCACCACCGCCTTTCAAGTACTGCAGGGAATGGAGACCCTACCCCTTCGCATGCAGCGCCACATCACTAATACCCGTGCCATCGTCGAGTTTCTGGCCACTCACCAGGCCGTCGAGTGGGTCAGCTATCCAGAACGAGGGGATCACCCGGATCATGAACTCGCCAAGAAACTGCTGCCTAAGGGCTGTGGGGCGGTATTCAGTTTCGGTATCAAAGGGGGGCGAGAGGCAGGCCAGCGTTTTATCAGCCGGGTCGAACTACTGTCACACCTTGCAAACGTCGGTGACGCAAAATCATTGGTGATTCATCCCGCCAGCACCACACATCACCGCATGGACGCTAAGGCACTGGCCGCTGCCGGCATCTCTGAAGGCCTGATTCGCCTGTCGGTCGGCCTGGAAGACCCAGAAGACCTGATCGAGGATCTCGACCGGGCCTTGCGTGCGTCGCAAAAAGGCTGAAAAGGGGCTCACTATGGAACTTGAGACCCCCAGTGGGAACCTTTTTGGCTACACCGGCGCGCGTGCACACCAGAGCGGACAGGACGCGGTTGTTTTTGTCCATGGCACCGGCATGGATCACACCGTCTGGGTGCTGCCATCACGCTATTTTGCCCACCACGGATATAACGTACTGGCGCTGGATCTGCCCGCGCACGGCTGCTCACAGGGCAAACCCGCGGCCACAATTGATGCCATGGCCGATGCGGTAATCGAGGCGATGGCAGCTGCCAATATCGGTAGCGCCGCCTTGGTGGGTCATTCCATGGGTTCTCTGGTGGCGCTGAACGCGGCCGCCCGCTATCCTGACTACGCACGCTCGCTGGTACTGATCGGCTCGACCGCACCGATGGGAGTACACCCCGATATGTTGCGCGACGCCGCCAACAACGGCCATGGCGTTATCGACATGCTGACCTACTGGGGCTACAGCAAGGCAGCACAGTTGGGGGGCAGCGAAACCCCAGGACTATGGATGGCGGGCAATACCCTGCGGCTGTTGGAACGCGCAGCGGATGACCTGATCCACATTGATCTGGCCGCTTGTAAGGATTACGATGCTGGCCTAAGCCATGCCGAAGCCGTGGTGTGCCCCACGCTCTTTATTCTCGGGGAACGCGACATCATGACACCGGTACGTTCTGCTGAGAAACTGATCAGCGCAGTAGCCAAAGCCCAAGTCTGCGTGCTGGAAGGCAGCGGTCACTCGTTGATGATGGAAAGACCCGATGCCTTGCTGGATGCCTTGATCAGCATCGTCTGAAAAACCAATTACGGGAGAGTAATAAACTTATGAGCGCTTTTTTGATTGCCGACGTACATCCAGCGGATATGGATGCCTATCGTGACAGCGGCTACCTTGAAGCCGTACCAAAGATTGCAGCGCATTTTGGCGGCGTCTACCGCGCCCGTGGCGGGCAACTCGAAAAACTGGAGGGCAGCTGGCAACCTCGTCGATTGGTGATAATCGAGTTCCCGAGCTGGGATAAGTTGCAGGCCTTTTACCACTGTGACGATTACCAGCCGTACCGAGAAATCCGTCAGCGCCTGGCCGATTCGAACATTGTCGCGCTTGAGGGTCTCGATACCCCGCCGGCTTGAATTACCAATAAACCAGGTAAACCAAACGCTATTGCCCTACCTGGCTGTCAAGATGCGCCAGCACCTCTGGCGGTACGTGGGTTTCAGATTCTGACTCCGGAACCGTCCATACGAGTTGCAGTGCCGAGGTACCTTTTTTCTGGTAGTAATTAATCCACAACTCGTACCAGCCTGGCGCATCGATCACCAACGGTATCGGCGGAGACCAGCGGTTGGAGTGAATCTCAGGATCTACCCAGATCTGCTGATCGCCAATCCGGGCTTTGACGCCATCGTTGGATTCGATCCTGAACATATAAGTGCCGGCCACTTCAAATCGGATCAGCCCGCGGATGTGGGCGGCCACCATCATCGCACGCTTGGCGGTCAGTACCTTACCGTCAATAGTCCGGTGGGCAATGTTATCCAGCGGCTTACCAATAACCGGGTTGCTCAGCACTTCTATATCGTCAACGTGTGCCCGGCGCGCATAGTCATAAGTGACCGCGAGTCCCGGGCGTAACTCCAATACGGCCGGCTGCGGTGACCACAAGGTTGCGCCAACAACCGGGTCCAGCGCGAGGCTTGTCGGTATTCCTGCGAGGTATCCCCCAACAAGCACGACAATTTGCAGCAATCTCAATCGCTGATCGCGGCCAGAAACTATCACCTTGGAAAATTGCCTTTTTCTCATATCACTTCCTGTTGCTAACAATCTTTGCAGATCATCCATTCATTAGCGTTCATTTTATACGCTTCATGTCCTTTGGCCCAGACTGTATGAATTGATCGCCAAAAAAAAGCCCCGCCAATGGGCGGGGCTTTGATACTGCTCGCAGGCGAGCCAGACAGGCTTACATCATGCCGCCCATGCCGCCCATGCCGCCCATGTCACCGCCCGGCATCGGCATCGCCGGCTTATCTTCCGGCATTTCCGCAACCATCGCCTCGGTGGTAATCATCAGACTAGCAATCGATGCAGCGTGCTGCAGCGCAACACGAGTTACCTTAGTCGGATCCAGGATACCCATGGCAATCATGTCGCCATACTCACCTGTGCCGGCGTTGTAACCATAGTTGCCGTCCTTGGTGCAAACCTGATTTAACACAACAGATCCTTCCTCACCAGCGTTGGCCACGATCTGACGCAGCGGCTCTTCAATTGCCTTTTGGATAATTTTCACACCCATATCCTGGTCAGCATTGGATCCCTTAACGTTGCCAATCGCATCCACACATCGCACCAGAGCCACGCCGCCACCAGGAACAACACCTTCCTCCACGGCTGCGCGGGTCGCGTGCAGTGCATCTTCAACGCGGGCCTTTTTCTCTTTCATCTCGACTTCAGTTGACGCGCCCACCTTGATCACGGCGACACCGCCGGCCAGTTTGGCGACACGCTCTTGCATCTTCTCCTTGTCGTAATCTGAGGTTGCTTCTTCGATCTGGACACGAACCTGATTAACGCGCGCTTCGATATCGCTGGCAGAGCCTGCGCCATCGATGACGGTGGTGTTTTCCTTGCTGATCTGAACACGCTTGGCCGAACCCAATTCTTCAAGCGTTGCCGCTTCAAGACTCATGCCGACTTCCTCAGAAATCACCTGGCCACCGGTCAGGACCGCAAGATCCTGCAGCATCGCTTTACGTCGATCACCAAAGCCTGGTGCCTTCACAGCGCAGACCTTGACGATGCCACGGATGTTGTTGACCACCAATGTTGCCAGGGCTTCGCCTTCGATGTCCTCGGCGATAACCAGTAAAGGCCGACTGGCCTTGGCGGTCGCTTCTAGCACCGGCAACATCTCGCGGATGTTAGAGATTTTCTTGTCGTGAATCAGGATCAACGGATTTTCCAGATCAGCTTGCATAGTATCCTGGTCGTTGATGAAGTAGGGCGAGAGATAACCACGATCAAACTGCATGCCCTCAACCACTTCCAGCTCGTTGTCAAGGCTCTTGCCTTCTTCCACTGTGATGACGCCTTCTTTGCCGACCTTTTCCATCGCTTCGGCAATGATGCCGCCGACAGACTCGTCCGCATTAGCCGAAACCGTACCTACTTGGGCGATTTCCTCGTAACCGGCGCAAGGCTTGGAAACCTCGACCAGTTGCGCCACCGCGGCGACTACTGCCTTGTCGATGCCGCGCTTGAGATCCATCGGATTCATGCCGGCGGCTACCGCCTTCAAACCCTCACGCAGCATGGCCTGAGCTAGTACTGTTGCGGTCGTAGTGCCATCACCGGCCACGTCAGAAGTCTTGGAAGCCACTTCCTTGAGCATCTGCGCACCCATATTCTCGAACTTATCTTTCAGTTCAATTTCTTTGGCAACCGAAACACCATCTTTGGTCACGGTCGGTGCGCCAAAAGATTTATCGAGCACTACGTTACGACCCTTGGGGCCCAACGTCACTTTTACAGCGTCCGCCAGGATGTTTACGCCGCGCATCTTGGCGGCCCGGGCGGATTCGCCGAATTTCACTTCTTTAGCTGACATTATTTTGTTCCTTTAAAAATCAATGAGTATTTGATCGACTCAGGTGCAAAACACCTCAGCCCTCGATGACGCCCATGATGTCGTCTTCGCGCATCACCAGCACCTCTTCGCCTTCAACCTTGACTTCAGTGCCCGAGTACTTGCCAAACAGTACCGTATCACCGGCCTTCACATCCGGGGTCATTCGCTCACCGTTGTCCTGACGCTTGCCATTGCCCACTGCCAGCACTTCGCCGGTCATCGGTTTCTCGGTTGCGCTATCTGGAATGACGATTCCGCCGGCGCTGGTTCGTTCCTCGTCGAGGCGTCGCACCACAATACGATCGTGCAGTGGTCGAATATTCATCTAGTTAATCTCCTAAAGTATTGAGTAATGGAGGGGAAATTTGAGCCCAACGAGTGTTAGCACTCACCACATCTGAGTGCTAATAATAGGGATTATTCAGCCAGAGTCAAGGCCCTGATGGTAAATCAGTCGTCCAGACGCCGAAATTCCCCCTCAACCGGGCTCTGCCGGGCGCCATTGGCACCGGCGTTTTGCGCTCCAGGCACCAACCGGGTAGCCAGCCAGCCCTGTATGAAACGCCGACGCAGTGGTGGCGTCAGACAGGCAAAACCCAAGGCATCGGTGAAAAACCCCGGAGTCAGCAATAGTGCGCCTGCAACCAGCAGTACCAGGCCCTCCATGATGGTCAGGGCGGGTAACTCGCCCTGACCCATGGCGACCCGAAAGTGATTCAATGCGGCCAGCCCCTGGCGGCGCACCAGGGCTGCGCCGGCCAGTGCCGTGCCCACAACTGCTGCTACTGTCCAGTAGGCGCCAATCAGACCTCCTATCTCTATCAGGAGATAGATTTCAAACAGCGGAATCAATAAAAATGCAAGAATGAGTAGTGGCATCACACGGATTCTAGAGTTAAGGCTATCGACTAAAATAGCCAGAAATGGCGACTTACTTTCTGGATGGCGGCCCGGCAGACAGATTCTACGTCAGTCTGGCCAACATTAGAAAATTCTGACTCAAGCCATTTGATGTATCCGGGCGTGCGAGAATTACTGCGTATGATGCCATTCCTATTCCAAGCCCGAGCCGCGAGCCAAGCGCTATAAGCCAACATGAATTCCACATGTTTTAGCCGCCAAAGGGCGCTGTTCACGCGCCAACTGCACGCCGCCTGGAAAACACTTGGCCAGGGCATCTGCTTAAGCCTTGGGTTTTACGAAGGGCGCCGCTATAGGCTTGGCCAAATGCTCTTTGGCTTTTTGCTGGTTGCACTCACAGCGTATGTACCAGCTCAAGAATCCGAGGAGTTGCTCGAACCCGAGCGCGCATTTGCGTTTTCAGCAAAGGTCGTCTCTTCCGATCAGATCGCTGTGACCTGGCAGATCGCGCCGGGTTATTACATGTACGCAGATAAGTTCCAGTTCGAAAGCGATCCGCTGGGTGTCGCACTTGGCGAGATCATTTTTCCACCAACCAAGATTAAGCGTGATGAGTTTTTCGGTGATGTCGAGATTCTTCAGGGTACCGCGCGGATCATTCTGGGATTGGAGCGTACCGCTGAAGATACAGGACAGGTGAATCTCACCGCTCGCGGTCAGGGCTGTAATGAGCCGGTTGGGGTGTGCTACCCGCCTATGACTCACACTTTGGCATTGAACCTATTGGCATCGCCAGAGACGGCCCAGCCGCTGGCGTCCACCACTGTTAACAGTGTCACTGACCTGCGCGAGTTGCTGGGTGTTGCCGCGAACGAGCCTGAATTCCTCGACGTCGATGAGGCCTTTCACTTGGATATCAAGGCCAATGGCTCACAAACACTGAGCGCACATTTCACCATCGCGCCAGGCTATTACCTTTATCAGGACAAGCTCAGTTTTCTAAGCGTTGGCAACCCGACACTTGCAGATTACAACTTGCCCCGCGGGAAGACCAAACATGACCCCTACTTTGGGGATGTGGCAATATATTCGGCTGATTTCGCGGTAGACCTGGCATTGGCACGCGGTGCTGGGAGCCAAGAAATGCGCGTGGATGCCAGTTACCAGGGTTGTGCTGAAAAAGGTATTTGTTACCCGCCGGTGAGCAAGTCTTTCACCATTGCCTTGCCACAGCTTATAGGCAACGCTGTCGCAGCTACGCCCACCGCAGCACCCGTACCCGTACCCGTACCCGAAAGTGCAGACGATACGATATCGGGCAGCACACTTGCCGGCTACCTGGGTGTGGCCTTTGGCACCGGACTACTACTCAGTTTTACCCCATGTGTCTTGCCCCTGATTCCGATCCTTCTGGGCAGTGTGGTTGGCCAATCCGGTGGCGGACGGTTACGCGGGGCCACACTATCGGTGGTTTATGTGCTTGGCACGACGGTAACCTATGCGGCCATCGGCGCGGTGGCTGGAGCGACAGGAGACCAGTTACAGGCCTATTTTCAGAATATCTGGGCAATTGGTACGATCGCCCTGATCCTGTCGCTCATGGCTTTGTCGATGTTCGGCCTGTATAACGTTCAACTGCCCTCGGCGCTGCAGTCGCGGCTAAGTGCCAGCAGTCAACACCTGGGTGGCTCGGCCGGCATGATCTTTGTGCTTGGCGCGCTCTCCGCCCTGATCGTTGGGGCCTGCGTGTCACCGTTACTGATCTCGGTATTAAGCATCGCCATCTTGCACGGCGACCCCTGGCTGGGCGCTGCGCTGATGTCGGCACTCGCCTTGGGTATGGGTGTAATCCTCATCGCGGCCGGCGCTGGTGCCGGCTACCTCATTCCCCGCAATGGTCTTTGGATGGAACGAGTTAAGCAAATATTTGGTGTCATGCTACTCGGGGTCGCGATCTATCTACTGGGTGCCGTGCCAGACGTACCCGTCCTGCTACTGTGGGCGGCGCTGTTCATTATCACTGCGGTTTACCTGGGCGCGACCCGTGCGCTACCGGAACAGGCATCGGGCTTGCAGATACTTTTTAAAGGAATGGGAACGGTTCTGCTGGTCTGGGGCGTACTGGCAATGATCGGCGGCTTTAGCGGCAATCGAAATATCCTCGCGCCCGTATCGCTGGAATCACTCGGGAGTCGGGGCCTATTGCAATCCGCGGCCACGATAACCAATGCTCATTTCACCCAGGTCGATTCCTTGTCGGCACTGGATAATGCCCTAAAGTCAGCCAACGCCTCGGGGCACAAAGTGCTGTTGGATTTTTATGCTGACTGGTGTACTGATTGCATACGAATGGAAGAATCCACATTTCGCGATCCGGGCGTGACCGCTGCACTTGCTGACTACCGTCTGCTACAAGTAGATGTCACAGACCCCGATGACCCGAAAACCAGTGCCATAAAGAAGCGTTACGGTGTCTTCGGGCCGCCGGCCATGCTGTTCTTTAATACCAGCGGCGACGAAAATACCGCCCAGCGACTCTACGGCTATAAAGGTGCCCAGGCGTTTGTTGCATTGCTAAAGACGCTCTAAAAAATTGCGATGAAGCCCTGGGTTACCATCATGGCCTGGGGTCTTGGCGGAGTCTTGGCGCTTGCAATTGGACTTTTCGCTTCGCATTGGCTTGGCAATCGCTCGCCCACACCGGTGGACGCTCAACTCGTGGCCTTTTCACTGCCAAGAAGTGATGGCCAAATTTTCTCGTCAGAACAACTGGCTAACCACGTGGTCCTCATCAACTTCTGGGCCACGTGGTGCGCACCCTGCCGTACCGAGATACCACTGCTAATCGGCGCCCATACACTGCACGCCCCGGCGCTGGCGGTGGTGGGGATCGCAGTCGATGACATTGAAGCGGTCCGTCGGTTTGAGAACGAGATGGGTCTGGATTACACTTCTTTGATCGCCAGGACCGAAGGCCTGGCCCTGATGGCCCGTTATGGCAGTCCGGGTAATCTACCCTTTACACTGCTGTTCGACAGCAAGGGACGCTTGCAGCACCAAAAGACAGGCGAACTGACCGCAAATGACCTCGATCGATGGCTTGCTGACCTGCTTTGAGTCACCAATATCCGAGTCATAGTCGAGTTCTTATTTTCGCCGAAAAATAGGCAAATTTCATCGAAATCTTCGATAAATGATCCAATCTGGACATAAAATTAAAAAATGGTGAGAATACTCATCTACCCACCAGAGCACTGACTGATGCCTGATATCCTGTTGTTACACGGACCGAACCTTAATTTGCTCGGTGAGCGAGAACCAGGCATTTACGGACGTCAGACCCTGGCCGATATTAACGAGCAAGCCGATTCACTTTGCTCCTCACGCGGGGCCACGCTTGAGGCCATGCAGTCCAACGCCGAGAGTGAGCTTGTGGAGCGGGTGCAGCGTGCGCCCGGCGATGGCGTGGGCTTCATCGTGATTAACCCCGCAGCTTTTACCCACACCAGCGTTGCTCTTCGAGACGCTCTGGCTGCGGTCAGTCTGCCTTTTATCGAAGTCCACCTATCCAACCCACATGCCCGAGAAGCGTTCCGGCGCCAATCCTTTTTCTCCGACCTGGCCCAGGCTGTTATCTGTGGCTTCGGCCCTCGCGGCTACGAGGTCGCCATTGATGCGGCGCTGAATCAGCTGGGTTTCGCTGGGACAAAGGCCTGAGACCCAATCCATGGATATACGCAAGATAAAAAAACTGATTGAGATGCTCGAAGAATCTCAACTCAATGAGATCGAGATCAGCGAAGGTGAAGAATCGATCCGACTCAGCCGTGGAAGCACACCCTATACCGGTTCGGCCGGACCAGGGGTCTTCGCAACACCCGCCCCGTTGCTGGCTGTTCCACCGGCTTACATCCCGAATGAAACCGGGGTAACCATTACAGAATCGGCCGAAACATCCGACGAAGCGGGGGCCGTACACTCACCTATGGTCGGCACCTTTTACGCCTCTCCCAATCCTGAATCCAGGCCCTACATCGAAATTGGCAGCAGCGTCAATGTGGGCGATACGCTTTGCATGATTGAAGCCATGAAGATATTCAATCACGTGGAAGCCGAAGTCAGTGGCGTAGTCCGAAAGATACTCAAACATAGCGGCGATCCGATCGAATACGGCGAAGTCCTGTTTGTTATTGACGAAGACAGCGCCTGAGCAAACGCCCATGATTGACAAATTGGTGATCGCGAACCGCGGTGAGGTCGCACTGCGGATTCTGCGGGCCTGCGGAGAACTCGGCATCCAAACCGTGGCGCTGCATTCTGAAGCCGACGCCGATACCAAGTATGTCCGTCTTGCCAAGGAGTCGGTTTGTATCGGGCCGGCCCCTGCCGCGGCTAGCTACCTCAACATCCCGGCCGTGATCGCAGCGGCTGAAGTGACCGATGCCAGTGCTATCCATCCGGGTTATGGTTTTCTGTCTGAAAATGCTGATTTCGCAAAGCACGTAGAAGAGAGCGGCTTTATTTTCGTCGGGCCGGCACCCGAAACTATCCGCCTGATGGGGGATAAAATTTCGGCGATCAAAATGATGCGTGAGGCCGGGGTACCCTGTGTCCCCGGCTCTGATGGACCCCTACCGGACGATGCCAACGCAATCATTCGCATCGCCGCTGGGATTGGCTACCCGATCATCATCAAAGCTACTGCCGGGGGTGGTGGCAAAGGCATGCGAGTCGTTCATACCGAGGCCGCATTGCTGAACGCGTGGCAACTGACGCGCAGTGAAGCCCAGGCGGCGTTCGCTAATGACACTGTTTATATGGAGCGCTACCTGGAAAAACCGCGGCACGTCGAATTTCAGGTCCTCGCCGACACCCAGGGCAACGTGGTCATCCTTGGAGACCGTGACTGCTCGATGCAGCGCCGTCACCAGAAGGTGCTGGAGGAAGCCCCAGCGCCGGGAATTACTGACGACATGCGCCACAAGATGGGGGAGTTGTGCGCCAATGCCTGCCGCCTTATCGGTTACCGCGGTGCCGGCACCTTCGAGTTTCTATTTGAGCACAATGAGTTCTTCTTTATTGAAATGAATACCCGCTTGCAGGTCGAACACCCGGTGACTGAGGCCATTTCCGGTATTGATATCGTGCGCGAACAGATTCAGATCGCAGCCGGCGAACCTCTTAGCGTGTGTCAGGACGATATTCATCTACGAGGTCACGCCGTGGAATGCCGGATCAATGCAGAACATCCGGATACCTTCATGCCCTCACCGGGGCTTATCACCCAGTACCATCAACCCGGAGGGCCCGGTATCCGGGTCGACTCGCACATCTTCAATAACTACCGGGTGCCACCCTACTACGACTCACTGATTGCCAAGGTGATTGCCTATGGCGAAACACGTGAACAGGCTCTTGTTCGCATGAGTGGGGCACTGCGGGAAATGGTCATCGACGGTATTGATACCAATATCACCCTGCAGCGACGACTGGTAAACGATGCTGCCTTCCGGCAACAGGCGCTGGATATTCATTACCTGGAACGCCAGTTATCCAGTTGAGCAGTCGTTCCGTCGCAAATGCAGCAGGGCCAACTGCGGCCTACTGGCTGCAAATCTCTGTCACGGTTGCCTGTGATGTGGCGGACTGTGTAGACGAGGCTCTCGAGGTATTTGGAGCCATCGCAGTGAGCCGAACAGACGCTGGCGACTCGCCGCAGTTCGATGTAGCCCAACCCGGTGATCCCCGCTGGGCTTTGCAAACAGTAACCGGAGTATTCGATCCAAGCATGGATGTCGGCGCCTGCACAACGATGCTCACTGGGATTATTGGCGAACAAACCACAATACAAGTCGATCAACTTGCCGATCAGGACTGGGAGCTGTGCGGCCGAACCCAGTTTCAGCCCATAAAAATCAGCGATCAGTTGTGGGTTTGCCCCCCCTGGCAGACGACTCCCGATACCAACGCTTTGAATCTCGTTATTACCCCAGGACTTGCTTTCGGTACGGGCACCCATCCGACCACGCAACTGTGCCTGACCTTGCTCGAAGAATTAACACTTAAGGACTGCTCGGTGTTGGATTGGGGTTGTGGCTCAGGCATCCTCGCGGTTGCGGCCTTGCGCATGGGGGCCACACAGGCGACTGCGGTAGATCTTGACCCAAGAGCCCTAACCGCTACCCAGGAAAATGCCAAACGCAACGGGGTCAATCATGACCTATCAGTCATGTCGGTGGGCCAGCTATCTCACGACTTAGCTTACGACATAGGTTACGACATAGTGCTTGCCAACATTCTTGCCGGCACGCTTATTTCCCTGGCACCGACCCTCGATCGGCATCTGTCCCCAGGCGGTACCCTGATTCTGAGCGGGGTCCTACCGGCACAGGCCGATCGGGTGCAACAGGCATTTGCACAATACAATTTCAGAGTCTTGCAGCGTGATGACTGGGTCGCGCTGCAGGGACAACGCACCGCTGGCTGAAACCAACCGATGACCACTGCTGCATACGCCTCATTGCAAACCCGTTGCAGTTACTGCGACACGGTACTCGCCGTTACCGCAAAGCAGTTGCAATCAGACTCTGGGCTACTGGCTTGTAGTGATTGTGGCAAAGTCTTCAACGCTGCCTGGAATCTCATCGATCAGGTCGCTAATCCAGCGCAGCTGGCTCAAACGATTGATACGGTTGAACGTTCAGCCGTGACGCCAACCCCTGAGCTGCGACCTTTTAAGTCCCAGCACGTGACGGGAGCCGGCGGGCGTCGAGAAGGGGACGAGGCACAACCGGCACCGAGCGCCACATCAGAACCGCCGGCTTGGGAGAACTTTGATGTTATGTTGGGCGGGCGCAGCGAGCCCAGACTCAATGCTACGAACCCCACGGAGGCGCTAGCTACGCCCCCACGCCAGACAAATACGCCCGCTGAGGGATCCGGGTGGGTCTGGCCATTGGCTGGTATATTCATTGCGTGCCTGGCACTCTTCACCCAGGTACGCTTTGGCCTGCTAGAAGAAATCGCCAGTGTGGTCGCAGCGCGGCCAGCCCTTAACGCCATGTGCCGCTATACCGATTGTGAACTACCCCAGACCCTAACGGGCCCAACCATCGTGGTAACTCATACCAGCATAGACCTGCATCGACACCTGCCGAACGCTCTGATTGTACGCGTTCACCTGCAGAATCGAAGCCATAGTGCACAAGACTATCCTGCACTCGAACTCACGCTAAATGGCCGATCTGGAAAGGTACTGGGCCGGCGAAGTTATTTGCCGCGTGAATTTAGCGTCGTTAATGAATCTGTGCGCATTGGCGCTGACCGCAGCGCCATTGTCACACTGATACTGGCCCAACCGGACCCTGTAGCGAGTGGTTTTAGCGCGCGTGTGGTGCGCTCCTAAAATGCCTGATCCCACTGTCGACACCCAACCCTTGGCCGGCCTTACCATTGGCCACCTGACACTAGCCGGAAGGGTACTCGCCGCGCCCATGGCCGGGGTTAGCGATCAACCCTATCGCACACTAGCACGGCGTTACGGCGCTGCACTCGCGGTTAGTGAAATGGTGACCTCGGCTCCCGATCTTCGCCAATCCGAAAAATCCCGCCGGCGCACCACCCACGATGGTGAGACCGGACCCATCAGCGTGCAATTACTTGGCGCAGACCCACTACAAATGGCTAGCGCAGCGCGGGAAAATGTCGCCCGTGGTGCCCAGATTATCGATATCAACATGGGTTGCCCCACAAAGAAAGTCTGCAAGCGGCTGGTGGGCTCAGCGCTTATGCAGGACGAACCACTGGTGGCACGGATCCTGGAAGCGGTGGTTCAGTCTGTTGATGTACCCGTCACTTTGAAGATGCGAACTGGCTGGGATAGGGTCTCGCGAAATGCCCCGGTAATCGCCCGTATTGCCGAGCAAGCCGGTATCCGGGCACTGACCGTTCATGGCCGCAGCCGGCAATGCAAATACCATGGCCCCATCGACTATGACACCATCACCGAGGTCAAGGCGGCAGTATCGATCCCAGTGATCGCCAACGGTGATATCGATACCCCTGAGCATGCCCGGCAGGTCCTGCAAACCACAGGGGCCGATGCCATCATGGTCGGTCGGGCGGCTCAGGGACAACCCTGGCTGCTGGGGCGTATCAGTAGCTTTCTGGATCGAAACCAGGATCCAGGTGATCCGCCACTGGCAGAAAAATTCGATACGCTGCGTGGCCACCTGGACGCGCTGTACAGTTTCTACGGCTGTGACTACGGAGTGCGGATCGCCCGCAAGCACTTCCAGTGGTACGCTGCACGGCTTAGCCCACATAACCCTTTTTGCCGGTTGTTTAACCGTACTTCAAGTCCGAGCGCCCAACAGGCACTGGTGACCGCTTTTTTTGATAGCTTAACCTGTCGCGAAACATGAAACCCGTCCGAGTCCAGCCCCTAGGTGAGTGTGTACGCCAGTCACTGGTGACCTATTTCGCCGACCTCGAAGGGACAGAGGCGCAAAACCTGTACCCACTGGTTATTGGCGAGATCGAAAAGCCTCTGCTGGAAGCTGTGATGCACCAGGCCAGGGGCAACCAGTCCCGGGCGGCCCGCATGCTGGGTATTAACCGCAATACGCTACGGAAAAAACTCACCCAGTACGGGCTGGGCTGAAACAAGGTCTGGGTAGGTGCGGCACACGTCTAGCCAGACCGGTTGGAACATTTTTTAACTGCGATGATGAGTAAGCACCATGAGCGAAAACGACCGCATACCCATACAACGGGCACTGATCAGCCTATCTGACAAAACCGGCGCCGCCGAATTCGCTGGCCGGCTCGCGGCGCTTGGTATCGAGATACTCTCTACCGGTGGCACCGCCCAGTTGCTTCGGGACAATGGCCTGGAGGTTGTAGAAGTATCGGACTACACGGGTTTTCCGGAGATGATGGGCGGGCGGCTAAAGACGTTACACCCGCGCATCCACGGGGGCCTGCTGGGTCGTCGTGGCATCGATGATGATGAGATGGCTGCCCATGATATCGGAGCCATTGATCTTGTTGCCGTAAACCTCTACCCCTTTGCGCAAACCATTGCCCGACCCGACTGTACTCGGGCCGAGGCCATAGAGAATATCGACATTGGCGGCCCAACCATGTTGCGCGCGGCAGCCAAAAATCAAGCGGCGATCACTGTTATCGTAGACCACGCTGATTACGCCACGGTCGCGACAGAGATCGAAGATACCGGAGGCGTTTCACGTTCTACTCGCGAACGCTTGGCAGCGCGAGCCTTCAGTCACACGGCTCAGTATGACGGCATGATCTCCAACTACCTGACAAAGGATGACGAGCACAGCTTCCCGGCAACACTCAACCTGCAGTTCACTCGCCGCGAGATCATGCGCTATGGTGAAAACCCACACCAGTCGGCCGCGTTCTATCAGGAGCGTCAGCCGCTGCCTGGTACACTGGCATCAGCTGAGTTGCTGCAAGGCAAGTCGCTTTCGTTCAACAACGTCGCAGATGCAGACGCAGCGCTGGAATGTGTCAGTGCTTTTGCCGAAACGGCCTGCGTGATCGTGAAGCACGCCAACCCCTGTGGCGTCGCTGTGGCCGCAACGGGCCTGGATGCTTATCAGGCGGCCTATGACACTGACCCCACTTCAGCCTTCGGTGGCATCATCGCCTTTAATCAGGAACTGGATGGCGCCACCGTAGCGCTGATTCTCGAGCGCCAGTTTGTCGAAGTCATTATCGCACCAACTTTTACGGGTGAAGCACTGGTCGCCCTGTCGACAAAACCCAACGTACGGGTAATGCAGGTTCAAGCCATCGATGCCGATGCTTTTTCACAGCAGAACTTCAAGCGGGTGGGTGGTGGACTGCTGGTACAGCAACAGGATCTGGGTCGGGTCACGGCATCTGATCTCAAGGTCGTCTCAGAACGTGAACCGAGTGCACAAGAAACCCGCGACCTGCTGTTTGCCTGGACGGTTGCCAAGTTCGTCAAGTCCAATGCGATTGTCTATGCCGCTGACCAGCGCACTATTGGCGTGGGAGCCGGGCAGATGAGCCGGGTCTACTCGGCGCGGATAGCCGGCATCAAGGCCGCCGATGAAAACCTCGAAGTCGCTGGATCAGTTATGGCCTCAGACGCATTTTTCCCATTCCGCGATGGTATCGATGCCGCAGCGCAGGCAGGTATCCGTGCGGTGATTCAGCCAGGTGGGTCGCAGCGGGACCAGGAAGTGATCGGCGCAGCCAATGAACACCGGATGGCAATGGTCTTCACCGGCATGCGCCATTTCCGGCACTGAAGATGAAAATTCTGGTAGTCGGTGGTGGTGGTCGGGAACATGCGCTGGCCTGGAAGCTTGCCTCATCACCACGGGTTGATATCGTGTACGTCGCCCCAGGCAACGCTGGAACTGATGGCGAAGCGGGTGTCGAAAACCTAGCGGTTGCGGCTGATGATATCGGCGCTCTGCTTAGCGCTGCGCAGAAACGACAGATCGACCTGACCATTATTGGACCCGAGGTGCCGCTGGTAAATGGCATTGTCGATCGCTTCAGTGATGCTGGCCTCGCCTGCTTTGGTCCCCGTAGCGGTCCAGCACAACTGGAGGGATCGAAAAGTTTCACCAAAGCCTTTCTTGAGCGCCACAAAATCCCAACGGCTGACTGGCGCTCTTTTACGGACGCGCAGCTCGCCCGTGACTGGATTCGGACACACCCGGTGCCGATGGTGATTAAGGCTGACGGTCTCGCTGCCGGAAAAGGGGTTATCGTCGCCCATGATCGAGCGCAAGCGCTGGAGGCGGTCGATGAAATCCTGGTACGCCAACGCTTCGGGGCCGCGGGCCAACGGTTAGTGATCGAAGAGTTCCTTGAGGGGGAAGAGGTGAGTTTTATCTGTGTCACTGCCGGCACACAGGTGCTGCCGCTGGCAACATCGCAGGACCACAAGGCACGCGAGACGGGAGACCGCGGACCGAACACGGGAGGAATGGGTGCCTACTCACCCGCACCTCGTGTCACCGCGGCGCTGCACCAGCGCATCATGGATGATGTGATTCACCCCACGGTAAAAGGTCTTACCGATGAGAATATGCCGTACACGGGATTCCTCTATGCCGGGCTGATGATCGACGCATCGGGAAACCCCCGAGTGCTGGAATATAACTGCCGATTCGGCGACCCTGAAACCCAGCCTATCCTGATGCGCTTACGCTCGGATCTGGTCGAACTGTGCGAAGCCGCTCTGGCGGGGAAACTGGACAACTATCATGCCGTATGGGACCCGCGTTTTGCTCTGGGGGTGGTAATGGTAGCCGAAGGCTATCCAGGTGATTACGCGCGCGACGACCAGATCAGCGGACTTAAACAGGCCCAGTCGGATAACATCAAGGTTTTCCATGCCGGGACTCGCCAGGATAAGGATCACATTGTCACCGATGGTGGTCGCGTGCTTTGTGTCACTGCCCTGGGGAAAACCGTCCAGGAGGCGCAGGATCTGGCCTACCAAACGGTCAACACCATCAACTGGCGTGGTGCCGCCTGGCGGCCGGATATCGGCTGGCGCGCGGTCAAATGACACAATACTCACTCAACCTTAAAACGCAATCATATGACTACACCTTTCGTTGCAGTACTGATGGGCTCCGACTCGGACCTAAAGACGGTACAGAACACTTTGGACACACTAGACACCTTGGGCATTGTCTGGGAAGTACGGATCACCTCAGCCCATCGGACTCCGGCAGATACCCACCGCTATGTCCAAGAGGCAGATGAGCGTGGTTGCGCGGTATTTATTGCCGCAGCAGGACTTGCTGCCCACCTCGCCGGGACAGTCGCTGCACTGACCATACGACCAGTCATCGGCATCCCCATGGATGGCGGACCGCTCAACGGACAAGATGCACTTCTGTCTACGGTACAGATGCCTGGAGGTGTGCCGGTGGCATGCGTTGCGATTGGCAAGGCCGGGGCGAAAAATGCCGCTTACCTCGCAGCACAGATCATGGCCATAGCAGATACAGACTTGGCAGTGCGCCTGACTCAGCAACGCGAGGCTGACGCCCAAGCCGTACGTGACAAAAACCAAGCTTTGCAGGCATCACTGGAATCGACAAGCAACTGACCAAGAATCCGTCACTCGCCGCGCACTGTGTCGTTACCGGTGGCGTGATCGCCTATCCCACCGAGTTCTGTTTCGGCTTAGGCTGCGACCCCATGAACCAAGCAGCCGTACGTCGAGTGCTTGCGCTCAAGCGTCGATCGTGGCGCCAGGGGCTGATCGTTATTGCGGATCACCCGCTGCGCTTGCGCGGTCTCGTCGACATGACAGATTCACAACTTCTTGTTGGCCCGCTTGCCTCGTGGCCTGGCCCCCATACCTGGCTGTTACCCGCGCGCCCTGGCACCCCGATCTGGCTACGCGGCCAGCACGCCACCGTGGCGGTACGGGTCAGTGCGCATCCGCTGGTGCAAAAGCTGTGTCACGAAAGCGGCACTGCATTAGTCTCTACCAGTGCGAACAGTAGCGGCCGACCGCCCTTGCGCCGCGGGCCGGCGGTTCTGGCCCAGTTTGGCAGCCAGATTGATTGTATTCTTGACGGGCACGTAGGAGTCGCGCTGGGGCCGAGCACAATAACCGATGCGGCCACTAACAAAATCCTTCGCAATTCCTGACATCCAGAGTCTCAATCACCATGTCCCAAGCGATTGCCATCGACGAGGTTAAAACTTACCTGACCGATCTGCAGGATCGGCTGTGCCGTAAGCTGGCTGATGTCGATGGCGATGCAGCACGGTTTCATGAAGATCTCTGGACCCAGGAAAACGGTGGTGGTGGCCGGACCCGTGTCCTTCGCGACGGCCACGTCTTCGAACAGGCCGGGGTGAATTTCTCTCATGTTCGTGGCAAAGCATTGCCCAGCGCTGCATCTATCCGGCACCCGGAACTTGCTGGCACCCCATTCCAGGCGATGGGGGTATCACTGGTGGTGCACCCACAAAACCCTTTCGTTCCAACCTCGCATATGAACGTGCGTTTTTTCTGCACCGAAACCTCTGGCAAACCGACTTGGTGGTTTGGTGGGGGCTTTGATCTGACCCCGACCTACGGCTTCGTCGCAGATACGTTGCATTGGCATCGCATGGCCCAAACAGCCTGTGCCCCATTTGGTACGGATCTGTACCAACGATTCAAGCACGGGGCCGATGAATACTTCTATCTGAAACATCGAGATGAGCAACGCGGCGTGGGTGGGCTTTTTTTTGATGACTACAACGAGGGCGGTTTTGACAACGCCTTTGCCCTGACCTGCAGTATCGGCGATCACTACCTGCCGGCTTATCTGCCGATCGTACAAGAGCGAGTAACGACCCCATTTACAGTCGAGCATAAGGACTTTCAGTTGTACCGCCGTGGACGCTATGTCGAGTTTAATCTGGTCTATGACCGCGGCACCTTATTTGGTCTGCAAAGCGGCGGGCGTACCGAGTCGATACTGATGTCCCTGCCGCCCCGTGTGGCCTGGCGTTATGACTTCAAGCCGCAACCCGGAAGCCCCGAGGAAAGCCTGACACAAGATTTTCTCAAGCCACGTGACTGGTTGGCCGAAGAAACAACACCAAATCCTGCCTAAGTTGAGCAGGCGTGGCTAGAATTTTCTATACCTCGCTGTTATGGCTGGCACTGCCTGTGCTGCTAGTTCGTCTGGCGTTGCGCATCGCGCGAAGTCCGGCGTACCGATTCCGACTCGCTGAACGCTTTGGCGGCGGCGGTCGTCCGTCACGACCATACGATATATGGGTGCATGCGGTATCGGTGGGTGAAACCAACGCCGCAACCCCACTGGTTCAACAGATGTTGAACTTAGTACCACCGCCACGCGTCTTAATCACGACGATGACACCAACCGGTGCAGAGCGCGTGTTCGCAACCTTCGGTGACAAAGTCTGTCATCGCTACATCCCCTATGACTATCCATTCGCTGTCGATCGCTTTCTCGATCAGATTCAGCCACGAATGCTGGTACTGATGGAAACCGAAATCTGGCCGAACCTGATCAATCGCTGCAACAAACGGAATATCAAAGTCGCTATGGCTAATGTCCGACTGTCCGAAAAATCCGCCCGCGGTTACCGGATGGTGCTGCCGCT
>CAUZJT010000035.1:0-20565 GCA_963580215.1 Gammaproteobacteria bacterium | reverse complement strand
CGAGCTATACGATATGCAGGCCGACCCGGATGAACTGAATAACCTGGCCGGCGATCCCGGTTTTGCCAAGGTGCAAAAGCGCTGTCACGAGCAGATGCTCTCGCTGGTGGATCCCGAGAAGGTAAACTGCCAGGCTCTCGCCGATCAGGCCAGCCTGATTAAAAAACTGGGCGGGGTAGAGGCTATTCTCAATTCCGAGGAGTTTGATTTCACGCCAGTGGGTTAGCGTCCCAGGCGCCTTGGCAACACCACGCCAAGGCCTGCGTTATCACATCATTTACCCCGGGCGGGTTACTACGCGCTGTTAAGCGCTTTTAATACTGCGGCGTTTTCCCGTATGCGTTTTTGATCACTCGCCGCATTGGATTTATTCACAGGACGATTCTTATTCATAATCTTCCCTTTCTTCACTCGCTTTCCCATGGGGGACCTCTTTGGGGTTGGTCAAAAATTCAGGCCGCGATTCTACCAACTGGCGCACCATCGCGACAGCAGTCCTTTGCCCCAAAACCCTCACTCAGGGCGAATTACCAGCCCAGATGCCCCAAATGATGGGTCTAAACAGCTAAACGGGCATTGTTGCCATTGTAATGTCGTAACAATTCATCATAAGAACTAAGCCACGGCCCATTTACCGACTTGCTAATTCTCAAGCCGACTTTCAGTTGCAACCAGACCTTAAGCACATCCGTGCCCTGGCGGCAATTAAAAAGCATGAGTCGTTTCGCCAAGCGGCCCAATCGCTCAGTATCTCTGGGTCGGGTTTAACAAAAATCATATAGGGGCCCCGAAGCTCCGCCTTGGCGTCGAGCTGGTCGATCGCACGGCTCGCCCGATAAGCCCCGCCAAGTATGGCTAAGCAGTGTTTGATGAGGGCGCCGAAGCGCTGGCTGGCATCGAGCCAATAGATGCGCCTCTCATACCCGATGCCAACATGATCCTGGCCAATATTATTACCGCCAGACTGAGTCGCGCTTTAAATCTGCTGTATTCGCTGCCGCCGGGCAGCTCACTCACCACAACCGGCCGTGCCACAACTACGCAACAGTCAAACGTCCAAAGTGCCAGCGGCCTGATCTACGGCCCGATTATTGAGTACCACGGGCAGCCCTGATTTTAGGGCGCGGTGTTTTTTAGCTGGCCACAACGTTTGGTGTTGTGGCCCGGCTCATCGAGCCCGGTAGCCCTTGGGAGCACAGCTGCAACGGACCCTTTAACTCAAAGCGCTCGGATAAATGCTAAACGAAGAGATTCGCTACAGTCTTAAAAAAAGCGAGACTCATCATCGAGCAGTACCAAAAATACGCCAACACGGCATCAAGCGCCGACCCCATTTAGCACTCGGTTACAGATCCCCGGCGCCGGAGATAAAATCAAGACGGCTTAATCAATTTCAACAACCCACCGCAATGCGGTAAACTCAAAATATTGCCAAATCAGTTGGGCTATATTATCGATAGCCGGGCAGATGAGCCCCCATGGACCTAAAACCGATCATGCACTCACATTTACACCGGACTGTTTAAACAGTGGCCGGCCAGCTGACGGGGTACACTCCTTGGAATCTGACACTACATATTTACCTTAACTACTTAAAAAATAAACTGAGGCTACCCTATGGCAAGAGCGAACTATTCGTTTGAAAAGCGGCAAAAAGAGATTGCCAAAAAGAAAAAAAAGGAAGACAAACGTCAAAAAAAGCTGGCAGCAGCTGCCGAGAATAATCAAGTTGATCAAGCCCCATCAGACGAAGAACCTGCTAAGATAGACGGTCACGCCTGATTTAGGCGCAAAAGAATCTCACTTTTCCCGTAGAATCTCATCATTCCCGTAGAGTTTTACTATTTCCGTAGAGTTTCATCTTTCCCGTAGAGCTTCACTATTTCCGTAGAAATTCACTATGCCCATATAGAAGTGGTGACTTCAATATGAGTTTTCGTTTCTTTCACCAAAACAAAATAGAGTAAATAGCATGACTAAAGGTACAGTAAAGTGGTTTAGCGCAGAGAAGGGCTTCGGTTTTATTGCCCCGGATGATGGCGGCAAGGATTTGTTTGTTCATCATACTGAGATTCAGGCCGGTGGCGATTACGCAACATTAAGCGATGGCCAGGCTGTTGAATTCGAAGTCGGCCAGACCGAAAAAGGCCCATGCGCCCAAAAGGTTGTTGGACTTTAAATAATTAAGAAACAGCATTACTGACTGAAAAAATACCAAGCTTTCAGTCTTTCTGTAATGCCGTATCAGTAGATGTGATCTACAGCAACAGATCACCTCAATAGTAAACACAGCCATTGCCAATGGTGTTGTATTTGGCGATGGCTTGTGTGCTATTGCCAAGAACGACGGTTACATCATCGCTTATCACTTGAGATGATGATGTACGCCCACGCTGACTTTCTGAGTCAGCGTGTTGGTTTGGCTCGGCTGATTTTGAGGTGAAGATGATTAGTGGGGGCATTAACTACTAAGTGAGTAGTTAACCCGCCCCTTTTTTCATCGTGACCGTCGACTCGCTCGACGCGCCTTCCTTTTCGGATGCTAATAAGAGCGCATGGCGCGCTATCTTAAGCTCGCCTTTATCCATTTGTTTTAAAATTGCCCGATGGATTTGTACACCTTGTCTGCCACAAAAGCAGCGCGTGGTATACGCGAGGGATTATTTTCCTCAGTAGAGTTGTTGCAATCGTGCCTTTTGCGGATTGAACAAACCGATGCCGCGATTGGCGCCTGGGTGTTTTTGGATCCAGATCTGGCATTGGCCCAGGCCCGATCGGCCGATGATCGACGTGCTAAGGGGCGTGCGATGGGCCCGCTGCATGGCGTGCCCGTGGGTATCAAGGATATCTACGATACCGCCGATATGCCGACGTGCTACGGCTCACCGATTTACGCCGAGCGTGCTCCGGATGTGGATTGCACCGTGGTCAGCAAGCTTAAAGAAGCTGGCGCCGTCATTATGGGTAAAACGGTCACCACAGAATTCGCTTTTAAGGCGCCAAGCACTACTCAGAACCCGCATCGCCCAGGCCACACTCCGGGCGGCTCATCCAGCGGCTCAGCCGCTGCAGTTGCCGCGCAGCAGATACCGCTGGCCATCGGCAGCCAGACTAACGGCTCTGTCATCCGCCCGGCTTCCTTTTGTGGGGTATATGGTTTTAAACCCACTCGGGGGCTGATCTCGCGCAGCGGGGTACTGCGCACATCCGGCACGCTCGATCAGGTGGGGGCCTTTGCAAGATCCATTAAAGATATTGCGCTGATTACAGATCAGTTAACCGGCTACGATATCAATGACAGCGCCACCGCAACTGTATCCAAGCCGCACCTGTCCAGCGGTTATCTGCAAGAGGCACCTGGCGAGCCGCGGTTTGCCTTTGTAAGTGCGCCCTATGATGACAGACTCGAGCAAGACACCCGCGCCGGTTTTGCGCAACTTCAAAAGACTCTAAAAGCCTATGCCGAGCCAATAGATTTGCCCGACGGTTATGGCAATCTGATTGATCATCACCGGGTTATTCATGATATCGAGATCCATCAACTGTTAAGCGCAGATCTTGTTGCACACCCGCAACTGATGAGCGCCCAGATTACCGGTGCACTGCAGCGCGCCGCAGATCACTCCCAGGAAGACTACGCCCAGGCCATCGATGCTATCGATGCCGTAGATACGTTTTTCTGTGAGTTGTTTAACGAATTTGATGCGATCATTGCGCCCTCGGCGGCTGGCGAAGCACCCGCTACCTTGGAGCAGACCGGTGATCCGATCTTTTGTACTCTTTGGACTCTGGCAGGACTGCCAGCATTAACAATGCCGCTGCTTAAAGGAAGCACCCACCTGCCGATCGGCGTTCAGTTAATTGCGGGCGCAGACCAAGACGCCCGGCTGATGCGAACCGCAAGATGGCTTTGTAATTTGCTCGACAAGTGATAGCCGAGCGACGCGGCTGAGAATTGCTGCGCCACCTTTAAGTGACTGACAATGGGGTTCCCTTGATGCGGGTCAAGATTCAGGAAATTGATTTGAGATCATATCGAAGACGATAGTGGTTGTCTGGCCTTTTACGAGGGTTTTATGCCCTGTAATGGTGGCGACCTCTAAGTCGCCGCGTGTACCTCCCCCACGCTGATCCCTGCCCCCCAATCGTCCTGTAGGACAAGCCAGAGGCTAAGAGCCTGTATCTTGGGCACCATTAGCGATGGAACAGTTGGCCGATCTGGTTTCCTACCTTGAGTTTTGGCCCTTTGTAATCCCACCTTTCCTGGTAGATTTGTTTTATCCGCTTAACGGCATGTATTCGCGGCGGATACGACTAGCTTTCCAACCTAAAAATCTACCAGGACCATTTAAACTAAAATTACACTGACTCATACAAGATTTAGTTTCAAGTGAGGTCGAAGGTGGGTATCAATATGGGTATCTACATCAATAGCAAAGTAGTAAACGTGAGCAAAATAGTAAACGTGATAGAACAATAGGTTAAAGCGCATATGTTGCTGATGATCGACAACTACGATTCATTCACCTACAACTTGGTGCAATACCTGGGCGAGCTGGGTGAGCGGGTGGCGGTCTATCGTAATGACCAGATCACCTTAAACGATGTGGACGCCCTGGCGCCTTCGCATGTGGTGATCTCCCCTGGGCCGTGCACGCCCAATGAGGCCGGTATCTCGGTAGATCTGGTGCGCGAGTACGGTGCCAGTATTCCGATCCTGGGCGTGTGCCTGGGCCACCAGAGCATTGCTCAGGCCTATGGCGGAAATATTGTGCGCGCGCCCACATTGATGCATGGCAAGACCTCGATGATCGAGCACCAGGGCGAGGGCATTTTTAACGAGCTGCCCAGTCCGTTTCAGGCAACCCGTTACCATTCTCTGGTGGTCGACGAATCCACCTTGCCCGACTGTTTTGCGGTTACTGCCCGCGCCGATGATGGCCAGATCATGGGTATTGCCCACCGCGAGGATCCGGTGGTGGGGGTGCAGTTTCATCCGGAGTCCATCCTCACCCAGTATGGCCACAAACTGCTGCACAATTTTTTGCAACAAAACCTAAGCGCATGAAAGCGCCGGCCGATATCCTGGAGCGCATACTGGCGCGAAAGCGCGAAGAGATTGCCGAGCGCCAGCACACACATACCCTGGCCGATCTTTACGCACAGGCTAAAGAGCAGTCGGCGCCTCGGGGTTTTGCGCAATCGCTTAGTGCCAGCATTGAGATGAGGCGCGCCGGCGTTATTGCCGAGGTTAAAAAGGCCTCGCCCAGCAAGGGGCTGATCCGCGAGGATTTTGATCCGGCGGCGATTGCGGCCAGTTATCAGGCGGGCGGAGCATCGTGTCTTTCGGTGCTGACCGATCGTGATTTTTTTCAAGGTGGTGAGAGCCACCTGGTAGCCGCCCGGGCGGCCTGTACGTTGCCGGTTTTGCGCAAGGATTTTATGATCGATCCGTGGCAGGTGGTCGAATCCCGGGCCATCGGCGCCGATTGCATTTTGCTGATTGTGGCAGCTCTTGAGCAGGCGCAGATGGTTGAGCTGGCTGCAAGGGCTGCAGATCTGGCTATGGACGTGCTGGTCGAGGTGCACGATGGTGCCGAGCTGGATCGCGCGCTTGAGCTTGCACCGACCCTGGTGGGTATTAACAATCGTGATCTGCGCACCTTTAATACTGCGCTTGAGACCACGCTTGCACTGGCGCCGCGCGTTCCCGGCGATACAATGCTTGTGACCGAAAGCGGGATTCACACCGCTGAAGATGTAACGCGCATGCGTGAGGCGGGCATTAATGCCTTTTTAGTGGGTGAGGCTTTTATGCGCCAGGAGGATCCGGGCGCACACCTTTCATTATTGTTCGGTACTTAAGGCACAAAGGAATAAGCATGCAAGCCACAATTCGTCTAAAAGAAGATGATTCATTGGAAGGGGTAACCGAGAGTGGCCACCAGGTGGTGATGGATCGCTCCCCTGATGTGGGCGGCCAGAACCTGGGTTCGCGGCCTATGGAGATGCTGTTGCTGGGCCTGGGTGGCTGCGCGATGATCGACGTCGTATTGATTTTGCGCAAGGCGCGCCAAGCCTTTACCGATATACGCGTTGAGATTAATGCCGAGCGGGCCAGCGAGGTACCTAAAGTTTTTACCCGTATTCACCTGCATTTCGTGGTCGCCGGTAAGCAGCTTGACTCCCGACGGATTGATCGCGCCATCAGTTTGTCGGCGCAAAAGTACTGCTCAGCTACCAAGATGCTTGATTCGGTAGCGCAAATAACCCACGATTTTGAAATTTTATCGAGTTAGACTTGGGACGCCGTAAGCAGATCACGGCGTGGCATAGCTTGATATAGGGGTGTACTCATGAAGATGATCGCCAACTGGTTCAGACAACAGGCCGGCAACCCGCAGGTGGTGTTTCTGACGCTATTCCTGTTGGTGCTTTTTGTGATTGTTGTGCTGATGGGCAACATGCTGGCTCCGCTACTGGCAGCGGTGGTGATCGCTTACCTGCTTGAAGGACTGGTCGTCTTACTGGAGCGATCGCGGGTACCGCGTCTTTTTGCAGTCCTGCTGGTCTACTTTGCTTTTCTGTTTTTTGTGATGCTTATTCTGTTTGGGTTATTGCCGCTGCTGTCGTCACAGGCCACCCAGTTTGTGCAGCAGATCCCGAGCATGTTGAACGTCGGCCAGGAAGTGTTGCTTAAGCTGCCCGAGAAGTATCCCGAGATTACCTCAGCTCAGCAGATTGACGAGATCATGGTGCTGATCCGCACCGAGCTGACCTCCTGGGGGCAAAAACTGCTGTCGGTCTCGCTGGCCTCGGTCATGGGCCTGATCACATTACTGATCTACCTGGTTCTGATGCCGATCCTGATATTTTTCCTGATGAAGGACAAGGAGTTGCTTGTTATCTGGATGGGCCGCTTGGCGCCGGGCGAGCATCAGCTGGTGAGCCAGGTCTGGTCTGAGGTGGATCGCCAGATCGGCAATTATGTGCGGGGTAAGTTCTGGGAGATTCTGATCGTCTGGTTTGCCTGTCTGGTGACTTTTTCCCTACTGGGACTGCAGTACCCCATGCTGCTATCGGTGCTGGTGGGTTTGTCTGTGCTGATTCCTTTCGTCGGGGCCGCCGTGGTGACGATACCGGTGGTTTTTGTGGCCTGGTTCCAGTGGGGCTTTGGCAGTGAATTTTTAGCCTTGTTTATCGCCTACCTCGTTATTCAGGCACTGGACGGCAACCTGTTGGTGCCGACTTTATTTTCCGAGGTCAATAATCTGCACCCGGTGGCCATTATCACCGCGGTGCTGATCTTTGGCGGCCTATGGGGGGTGCTCGGTATTTTTTTCGCGATCCCCTTGGCAACCCTGGTGCACGCAGTATTGAATGCCTGGCCGCGCCAGCCACAAGACCTTGCATAGGATAAGTTAATACAACGATCATCTTGACGGACTTAACCTGATGGGTATCATTTCGGGTTAAGACCCTGATTATTTTCACCGACGTTTGCACGCTTGGCAGCGCAATGGCGAGTTCTAACCCAGTTTTTGGCAACGATAAACCCCTGGCGCACAAGATAGGCCGGGCTAGCACGCGACCCGCCTCTCGTGCCTATGAAAGGTATGTATTGCGCCGTGTGGTCGAGTCCATGGGTTCGCCGTGTTTCACCGTGGCGCTGTGGGACGGGTTTTCAATTACCCCGGCCCAGGGTAAAGCGCTAGGCACTGCCACCATTCACAATCAGGCGGCGCTGATGCAGTTGGTCCGTTATGGGGAAATAGGTTTTGGCGACGCTTTTTCCAGTGGCGGTATTACGGTCGAAGGCGATCTGGTCGGGTTCCTGGTGGAGGCGTTTAGAGGTGTCGCCGAGGTACGGGGGCCAGTAAAGCTGGTGAAGCGGCTGCAACAGCGCAAGCCCCGAGCCAATACCCCCGATGGTTCGCGAGAGCACATTCATCATCATTACGACATTGGCAACGATTTTTATCGGCTGTGGCTCGATGCCGAGATGCAGTACACCTGCGCTTATTTTCCCCAACCCAAGATGAGCCTCGAGGCGGCCCAGCAAGCCAAGATGGATCATATCTGCCGCAAGCTGCAGTTGCGCCCGGGTGATCGGGTGGCAGAGGCCGGTTGCGGATGGGGAGGCCTGGCTCGCCATATGGCGTTGCATTACGGCGCCAAGGTTTCTTCCTGGAACGTATCAGCAGAGCAGGTGCGCTATGCCTCGGATCGTGCCCGCACCGAAGGCTATGCCGATCAGGTCACCTATGTACTGGATGATTACCGTAACATCAGCGGTGAGTTTGATGCTTTTGTTTCTGTGGGCATGCTTGAGCATGTCGGACAGGAGAACTACCCCACGCTGGGCGAGGTGGTTGATCGGTGCCTTGCGACCGATGGCCGCGCCCTGGTGCACGCTATTGGCCGTAACCGGCCACGGCTGATGAACGCCTGGATAGAAAAACGCATTTTCCCTGGCGCTTATCCCCCGAGCCTGCGCGAAATGATGGATATCCTTGAGCCATATCGGTTCTCGGTGCTCGATGTCGAGAACCTGCGCCTGCACTACGCTCGAACGCTGCAGGAATGGCTCGCCCGCTACGATGGCGCTTATGACGAGGTGCTCAATCAGTTTGACGATGAGTTCGGCCGGGCCTGGCGACTGTATCTTGCCGGTTCCCAGGCCGCTTTTCTTATTGGGGCTTTGCAGTTGTTCCAGGTGTTGTTCACGCGCGAGCGCAACAATACCCTGCTTTGGTCACGCCAGCATCTTTATACCGACTGAATCGGCGCAATAACAGTGCGACGGGTATTTACGGCGTCTGGTTTGGGCGAGGCCCAGCTGGTGGCGCAGATGCTTGAGGCGGCCGGGGTTCGCGCCCAGGTCTTTAATGATCACGCCGCCGGCGCACTAGGCGAATTACCGGCAACCGAAACCTGGCCCGAGGTGTGGGTCGAACGCGACCACCAGTTAGCTATGGCTCGCTCACTGATCGCAGACTACGAGTCGGCACCGGATCAGACTGTACTTTGCCAGGACTGTGGTGAATCGAATCCTGTTACTTTTGAGATCTGCTGGCAGTGCCGCCAGCCATTACCGGACTAACTCTGAACGCTTTAACTGATCGCATCTGCTATCGTGGCACGCTCTAAAAAGCGCCGAGGTCGCCGTATCACCTGGCGCAGCGCCGTGGTCCTGTTGGGCTTGGTGACGCTCGGCGCTGGGGCGGTGTGGGTGGTGCGCCTGGATACCACAGTACGCCACCAGTTCGAGGGTACTCGCTGGTCGCTGCCGGCACATGTTTACTCGCGTCCGCGGCAGTTGCACGAAGGATTGCCGCTCAATGCAGCGGTACTTGAGCGCGAACTTGCAGTACGCGGCTATCACAAGGATACCAGCGCCCGCTCCCCCGGCACCTTTCGCTTAGGCAAGAGTCAAGCCACGGTGTATCTGCGTGGTTTCAATGACATGCAGGGGCAGGTTCCGCCGATACGCGCCCAGGTCGATTTTGCCCATGGCCGTATCAGTGCGCTGACTGCGGACAATGGCCAACAGCTCGATGAGGCGTTGCTCGAGCCCGTTCGCCTTGGCAGTATCTTGCCGCTGCGTCACGAGGACCGCGCGCCGGTGGCGCTACACCAGGTACCCGGCCTGTTGCTGCAAGGCCTGCTGGTCATGGAAGACCGCCGGTTCATGGATCACCATGGCATCGACCCCCTGGGGGTGATGCGCGCGCTGCTGCAGAACCTTCGTTCTGGGCGCGTGGTGGCCGGCGGCAGCACTCTGACCCAGCAACTGGTAAAGAATCTTTACCTAGAGCCAAGTCGCACGCTACGGCGCAAGGCCACTGAAGCTGTGATGGCGCTATTGCTGGAATGGCATTATGGCAAATCGGAGATCCTCGAAGCCTATGTCAACGAGGTGTTTTTGGGCCAGTCTGGCAACCGGGCGATTCATGGCTTTGCGCTGGCGAGCGAGCATTACTTCGGCCGCCCGCTTAACGAACTGCCAGCACCGGCGCTGGCACTGCTGGCCGGCATGGTCAAGGCGCCGAGCGCTTATGATCCGCGCCGCCATCCACAACGTGCCCGACAGCGGCGCAACCTGGTGCTGGCCGAGCTTGTCCGGGCTGGGCAGATCGATCCTGCCAGGCTGAAAAGTCTGCAAGCCTCCCCCTTGGGACTGGCGTCGGCGCTCGGGGGCACCCGCACCAGCGGCTCAGCCTTTTTTGATTACGTGCGCCGCCAGGTGCAGCGCCATTTTGATCCGGCCATTGTGCAAACGCAGGGGCTGCGGATTCATTCCACGCTGGATCCGCTGATTCAGCACGCCGCCCAAGGCGCGCTCAAAGACACTCTGGCCGATTTGGAAAGTGCCCATAAGCTGCCAGCGGGAAAAATGCAGGGGGCGATCGTGGTACTGCAGGTTGATAACGGAGAAGTGCTCGCCGTGGTCGGTGGGCGCCAGGGCAGCCGCGGCGGGTTTAATCGGGCGCTGGATGCACGCCGCCCCGTCGGCTCTTTGCTCAAGCCCGCGGTATACCTTGCTGCTCTGTCCAGGCCTCATCGCTACCACCTGCAAAGCATCCTTGATGACAGCCCCTTTGAGTGGCGTGCCAATGGCGCGAAACCTTGGCGGCCACGCAACTATGATCGTAAGGATCACGGCCAGGTTGAGCTGATCGATGCGTTAGCGCAGTCCTACAACGTGGCTACGGCCCGCCTTGGTCTGACGGTGGGCCTGGAACAGGTGATCAAGGTCTTGCAATCTGCCGGTATTGTGCGCCCCTTGTTGGCATTTCCATCGATTACTCTGGGCGCGGTAGATCTTGCGCCAGTGGAGATCGCGCAGATGTACCAGAGTCTGGCTTCAGGTGGGCATCGCGCGCCACTGCGCACCATCCGTTGGATTGCCGACAGCGATGATCGCCCGCTTGCCCGTTATCCTTTGCGCTCACAGTTGGCGCTGGACTCCAGCGGAGTTTTTCTGGTGAACCGGGCTTTGCAGGAAGTGGTTCGCAGCGGTACTGCGCGCGCGCTGGCGCGGGAATTTCCTAAGTCATTGGCACTCGCCGGCAAGACGGGCACCACCGATGGTTATCGGGACAGCTGGTTTGTGGGCTATGCCGGCAATATTCTGGCGGTGGTGTGGCTGGGGCTGGATAACAATGAGCCAACCGGCCTGACGGGCGCCAGCGGTGCTCTTAAGGTCTGGGCTCGGTTGATGCGCCAGTTGCCATTGCGACCCGTGCAGCTGTATCAGCCCAGGAATATTACCTGGGCACGCAGCGCATCTTCATTGATTGATGCGCCTTGTACCGTGGGCGATGCGATGCCCTTCGTGATCGGCACACAGCCCGCAGGCATGCAATCGTGCTCCCCAAGCCAGGCCAGTACAAAAGAAAAAACCAAATCCTCAAGCTGGTGGCAGGGCGTACCTGCGCTGTTGCCCGATCTGGACAGCCGGCCGTGAGCTATAGTGGCGCATGAACCTCAACGAGGCCGCGATTGCATAGCTGTCATGGGCAATGGTGTAAAATACGCCCTCTTTTTGCCGGAACAAGAAACATGACCGGCATAGGCCGATCCTGCCATGACCAGTGAACTTTCCACCCGTATGCGCAGCGGCCAGACCTGGCTGCGTCTGGCGCTGATGATCATCTACTTTTTTGTAGTTTATACCGTGGTGCGCCTGTTGGTCGGCATCAGCATGTTGTTCCAGTTTGTACATCAACTGGTCAAAGGCAGCCAGGCAGGACGTCTGCATGAATTTACTGCTGACTTGAACGCGTTCAGTTACTCCGTTCTGCAGTACCTAACCTTCAATTCCGACGAGCGGCCGTTTCCTTTTTGTGACTGGCCTGCCCCGAACGATCAGGACGATTCGTCTAGCCATTATTGATGCTTTAGCTTTGCCGCATCGTTTTGCGGCCCTATCAGGGATCTCCATGGAGCCGCGCTACTCACCGCAACAATTGGAATCGGCTGTCCAGGCCTGGTGGCTGGAACAGCACAGTTTTAAGGTCATAGAAGACCCAGATCGCGAGAAGTACTATTGTCTGTCCATGTTGCCCTACCCATCGGGCCAGTTGCACATGGGGCACGTGCGCAATTACACCATCGGCGATGTCATCAGCCGTTATCAGCGAATGCTGGGACGCAACGTTTTGCAGCCGATGGGCTGGGACGCCTTTGGCCTGCCGGCCGAGAATGCCGCGATCCAGCGCGCCGTTCCCCCGGCGCAGTGGACCTACCAGAACATTGAGCATATGCGCGGACAGTTGCAGCGCATGGGCTTTGCTTACGACTGGTCACGTGAGGTTACCACCTGCCGGCCCGAGTACTACCGCTGGGAGCAGTGGTTCTTTACCCGGCTTATGGAAAAAGGCTTGGCCTACCGCAAGAACGCTGTAGTCAACTGGGATCCGGTCGATCAGACGGTGCTGGCCAACGAGCAGGTTATAGATGGTAAAGGCTGGCGCTCCGGCGCGGTGGTCGAAAAACGCGAAATCCCACAGTGGTTTATTCGTATTACCGCCTATGCCGACGAACTGCTGGAGGAACTAGACAACCTGCCGGGCTGGCCGGACTCAGTCAAGACCATGCAACGCAACTGGATCGGACGCTCCAGCGGCCTGGAAGTTGATTTTACCTTGGCGGCGGGCGGTGATCCGCTGCGGGTTTTTACCACTCGACCAGACACAATATTCGGCGCTACCTTTATGGCGGTTTCCGCCGATCACCCGCTTGCGATTGAATCGGCTAAGACAGATCAGAGCGTAGCCGCGTTTATCGCGCAATGTGCCAGTGGTGGTGTCAGCGAGGTGGAACTTGAGTCCATCGAGAAAAAAGGTGTACCGCTTGGTATCGACGCGATTAACCCCTTAAGCGGTGAGAAGATACCGGTCTGGGTCGCCAACTTCGTGCTGATGGGATACGGGACCGGGGCGATTATGGCGGTGCCGGCACACGATGAACGCGACCACGCCTTTGCGACCCGCTACGGCCTGCCTATTATTCAGGTAGTGGCTCCGGCCAATGGCGAGGTGATAGATGTTTCTGCGGCATCGTGGCCAGCCAAGGACGACACCATCACTGTCAACTCCGGGGACTTCAGTGGCCTGGATTTTCAAAGCGCTTTTGAGCGCATCGCCGGTTATATGAAAGATCAGGGTATTGGCGAGCGCCAAGTGAACTATCGCTTGCGTGACTGGGGTGTTTCGCGACAGCGATACTGGGGCTGCCCTGTGCCGGTGATCTACTGCGATAGTTGTGGCGCAGTGCCGGTGCCAGATGCTGATCTGCCGGTGCTGTTGCCCGAAGATGTCACCTTCATGGGGGTGCAGTCACCAATCAAGGCCGACCCAGATTGGCGCGCGACATCGTGTCCAACGTGCGGCGCCGACGCACAACGTGAGACCGATACTTTCGATACCTTCGTTGAATCCAGCTGGTACTACGCCCGCTACTGCACCCCGGGCGCACAGGCCATGTTGGATAAGCGCGCGGATTACTGGCTGCCAGTTGATCATTACATTGGCGGCATCGAGCACGCCGTGATGCATCTTTTGTATTTTCGTTTCTGGCACAAGCTGATGCGCGACCTGGAGTTGGTCAGCAGTGACGAGCCAGTGACCAAACTGCTATGCCAGGGAATGGTGCTGGCCGAAGCTTACTATCATGACAGTACCGAGCAGGGGCGTGTCTGGGTGCGCCCCGATGAGGTTGAGATCAAAAAAGACGCCAAGGGTAAAACCACAGATGCGAAACGCTCAACCGATGGTGCTGCACTGACACCGACCGGCTGGACGACCATGTCCAAGTCCAAAAACAATGGCGTTGATCCACAGGGCTTGATCGACCGTTACGGGGCTGATACGGTGCGATTGTTCACCATGTTTGCCTCGCCCCCCGAGCAATCGCTTGAATGGAACGACGACGCGGTCGCCGGGTCGCAGCGTTTTCTACGCCGAATCTGGACACTGGTTTATAGCCACCGTGAGACGTTGCGCGGTGATAGTGCCGCAGCTGAGCCTCTCGATGAGCAGAGTCAGTCTCTTCGTCGGGTTTTTCATGGGGCGCTGCAGAAAATTAACCGCGACATGGAGCGCCAACAGTTTAATACCGTGGTTGCCGCGTGTATGGAAAGTTTTAACTCTCTTGAGCGTTTTGACCCAGGCTCAGACCCGGTGCGTATAGCTGTGATGCGTGAGGTGCTGGGTATTCTGATTCGGGTACTGGCGCCAATTACGCCGCATCTTAGCCATGTGCTGTGGCAGGAGCTGAAAATGCCCGGCGAGCTGCTGGATGCTCCCTGGCCCAAGGTCGATAAAGGTGCGCTGACATTGGCAACACAGGTGCTGGTAGTCCAGGTCAACGGCAAACTGCGCAGCCAGGTAGAAGTTGCCCCGGATGCTGACGAGGCGGTTATCCGTGAGGCGGCGCTGGCTGATGACAAAGTTGCGCGCCACGTCGGGGATAAGCCGGTGCGCAAAATCATTGTAGTGCCGGGCAAGCTGGTTAATATTGTTATCTGAGCTATCCCGCTGTCATAACCGCAAGACAGCATCGCGGATAAGTTGGTTGATCATGCTGGCGCCATGAAGTGTGCTGTACATTAGTCCGTTGGGCAAAATCGGTAATTATCCTTGGCGTCGCTAAGCTATCTATATCGATAATTTTTTAATCAGCTATTTGTTTTTGATGGAAAGTAAGTGCCTGTCCTGGCCACTTTGGATCTATTACCGGGCGGATCCACCTCGTACGCTCACGTTATCAAACCCCGGTCCGATGATTCTTGGTGCGACGGGGCTCTTTAGACGGTATCGGTCGCTTGGCCTGATCGAGTATTCCGATGCCAGTAGGACTTGATTCTAAGTTGCAGATCACGCGATGATGTTATTGCTTTTTAAGATTTTTGCTACACCGCTCATTGTTGGGATAGCCGGATGGGTATCGCGTCGCTGGGGTACCGCTGCCGGAGGCTGGGTGGCCGGTTTGCCGGTGACAACCGGGCCGATTTCGGTTTTTCTATTTGTTGAATACGGGGCCGATTTCTCGATCCAGGCAGCGCTGGGAACGCTGTACGCAATGCCGGCCATCGCTGCGACGGCTGCCGGTTACCGCATGGCTGTCAGTTTCGGTTGCGGCTGGGTTGCCAGTCAGGCAACAGCCCAGGGCTGTTATCTGGTGATAGTTTTTTTTCTGGCGCTTTTTAGTCCGGATCCATCGCTGATTTTTTTGCTTAGCATGGGGTCGATCATTGCGGGCCTGGGATTTACCGGATCGTCGAGCCGATCACCGCTACCCGCTTTCTCATCCAATACCGTATTGGTGACGCGCATGGTGGTAACCACTGCGTTGGTGTTGGTCATTACTGTTCTGGCCCCTATGCTTGGACCAATGTTGTCTGGGTTACTTGGCACCGTATTGATTGTGGCAGGCGTGCTGGCCGCAGCGGCCCACCGCGAGCACGGCAGCGCGGGAGGGCTCGCGGTGATGCGCGGCATGATGCAAGGGCAGATTGCGTTTTTGGCGTTTTATTTTGTGCTCTGGAGTTTGTTACCGCTGTTCGGTTTTGCCACTTACCTGCTGGCATTGGTCGCGGCTGGATTGTCTGGTGTTGTGGTTAACCGATGGGAGCAGCGCTTGCGATCCTGAAATTGCTATCGCAGCCGGTGAAATAGCCGCCTTCATAAAAACGCCAGAGCTCATGAGCGGATGCGCCAGAAAACTGTCGAAGGCCTAAGATGCGGTGCAGACCGCCCGGCCCCGGTCGCAGTGGTTGTGATCGTGCTAAATGCCGTTGTGCCAGACCGTGATGACTGACAGTTTCTAGTATTCCAGGTGATCATACAGGCCCCAGTCATCAGGCTGGGGTTCATGGCAATCAGAAGGCCACCTAAATTCAGACCGAAACCTTAGGGACTGTTGAGCAGGTGGGGTATGTGAATCCACAACCGCGTGGTGTGATGATCGCGTAAGGCCGTTGCCCCAAGTGGCCTGCGCAGTCGTAACTGTCGTTGGGATCAGAAGATCTCAGTGATCTGTTTCATAGCTTTTTGCGACCGCCGCGACGACATGTATCCGCCGGTGTTCTCCACCGTTTAAGGCGGTGTGATAGCCCCGGGTATCTGTGAAGTAGACCGAGCCATCAGCAGGCAGGTGGGTCACGTGATGGTTGACGACAAACAATGCCCCCGGGTTGCTGATGATCGGAATATGAATCCGTGGTTCGGGATCACGGTGCCAACTGTTGCAGTTGTACAGCCCCTTTGACAGCACCCGCATACGGCCAACGGTAAAACGTGCGCTCAACGCGGCGTGCACCTGCTCAAAGTAGGTATCAGCAAACAATGGATCAAACTCACCGAACGACGCTTCATCTACCAGGTCCTCCCGGGCCACTTCCTGGTAGGAGTCGTCAGGCCGCAGCCAGTAGCGCCCGGAAAGATCGTTGGCACTGATGTCGGGCGTATCCGGGTTGCGGGTCAGTGGTAGGGCGGCGAAGCCCTGCGCCTGCATGTCACCCATGAAATCATGTCGCGCCAGGCATTGATCCAGCGCCTCGCGTAGGCGGGTGATATCGAATCGAAGCGATAGCTTGTGGATGCCAGGGCCGGGCACAAAGTTTGCCACCGATGTGGTATCCGGGCACTCGGCAAGCCAGCCTGCGATGGCTTGGCGGTCGTTTTTAATAGCGGTGTCCTGCATGATCGCTCTCCACAGTAGGTCGGCCTGTGGACGAGAGTCTAGTTACAAAACCAGCCCGAGTATTTGTTGTGACGACACTGAATCATAGTAGCGCGACACTGGGTCTACACCGTACTATCAGGATGATTTATGCCGTTTGTGTTGATAATGTTCGATCTGGATCAGAACTGATGACCAAAGCACGGAACCATGTGCGCCGCAAAATCACACCAGCGGCATACTGGCACCAGACAAGATGCATGAGTGAGTCACCCAAGGCCGGGAACGCTAAGATTCAGCATATCGCTGTTGTGACCGAACGGTTGGGTTGGTTAAAGCCCGCCCACCAAGTCGTTATCTACTGATTGAGCGCGATGCCCAAAAAACAAAAAAAGTCATTCGAACCCAGTGCCGAACAGCAGGCGCTTTTGCCTGAGGTTTCCGGCAATACGCTCAACGGCGTCGGTGAGAAATCTCTGCGGCGACCGACACTGGTGTATTGGCATAAGCCCGATACGATTCCACACGGACCCGCACAAGCTTGGATGACGGAGAAATTCAACGCAGTGCCCGATCTTCGTAAAGTCTATGCGACACCCGATGCACGTGGTCCGCGCAAGCGGGGTAAACTGGCGCAGGTTCTCTAGTGTCGATTACTCATCGTCGTGAGACCTCGGGCGTCGTTATAATTACCAGTTCTGTTGGTCCATGTTTGTGTGGGCACTTGTTTGTCACGATCTGTTGAAATCATGATTCGAACTCTATTTCTGCTTGTTCTCGCGACCGTATTGTCTGGATGCGGGTTTCATCTGCGTGGGCAGGTTGAACTGGCTTCTGTTATGTCGGCACCATTGGTTACGGGTCAGGACCCAGAGTTGGTCACCCACCTGCGCCAGGGTCTGCGCCAAAGTGGCGTTAGCCCAGTTAAGGATTTAGCTGCCGCCACGGTGATTATTGATCTGGCGACCGTGGAATACAGCCGTTGGGTCAACGCTATCGGGAGTAACGGCATCGCGACCGGTTATACCCTGCAGTACAACGTGATCTACCGTGTTGTCGAGCGTAGCGGTCAGGTGTTGGTCGCTAACAGCCAACTGTCATTCAGTCGTGATCTTACTTACGAGAGCACCCAGTTGCTGCAAAAGAAAGAGCAAGAAAAAGCACTAAAGGCCTCTATGCAGACCGAGATCGTAGGCCGGATTATCCGCCGGTTGAGCAGTGCTGCCTTGAACATCCAGTCGCGTGCGGTGGGTCTGGTTGTCCCAGTCTGAGCACTCTCAGTGGCGTAACTCAGACCGGAGATCTTTTTGCGCATAGCGCCACCCTCCCTCGCTGGGCGTCTTGGCAAGGGCCTGGACAATGTCTACCTGTTATTTGGTACCGAGCCACTACTGATTGAAGAAAGTGCCGATGCTATTCGTGCTGCGGCGCGCCAGCATGGGGTGGAGGAGATACTGCGTTATACCGCCGGAGTGGATCTGGACTGGCAGCAAATCAGCAGTGCCAGTCGATCCCTGTCATTGTTTGCCAGTGCCCGTTTACTGGAAATTCGTCTGCCTAGTGGCAAGCCCGGGGACGCGGGGGTGCGTACGCTCAACGACTTTCTTGCCGACAACGACCCCAGTACGCATCTGGTATTGATTCTGGGTCGTGTTGACAAGAGCACGCAATCCAGCAAGTGGTTCAAGGCGCTCGAATCGCATGGGATCGCGGTCGAGGCGCGGGCGGTGGCCCTGGCACAACTGCCGGGCTGGATCGACCAGCGCCTGCGCGCGCAGGGCATTAAAGCGACCCGTGGGGCGATAGAGCGCCTTGCCTATTATTCAGAGGGAAACCTGTTGTTCGCAGCGCAGGAGATCAGCAAACTGCCTTTGTTGCTTGGATCGGATCGGGAACTCGACGAAACACTGCTCGATACTCTAGTCAGTGACCAAGCACGCTTTTCGGTTTTTGCATTGGCCGATGCAGCGCTTGCGGGTAATGCGCCGCACGCCTTGCGTATGTTGTACGGTTTACGCCGGGAGGGCTCTGAAGCAGTGTTGGTGAGTTGGGCACTGGTGCGCGAGACCCGCGCCCTATACAAGATGGCCATCGAATTGGCGGCAGGGGCCAATCGTCAGTCGGTATACCAGCAACACCGGGTATGGCGTAGCCGGATGTCCTGTATCTCAGCCGCCTTGACTCGACTGGACACCGCCCAGTGGGCACGCGTGCTGCATGGTCTGGCGATTGCCGATCAGGTACTCAAAGGCCAACGTCAGGCGCCTGGAGGTGTCTGGGCCGAACTGGAGCGAGTCGTGCTGTTGCTTTGTGGTATAAATACGCTTGATGCGAATTACGCTATAAATCATTGAAAGGATGAATAAAATATCCATGGTATCGGGCGAGATCAGCGACTGGATGCACGAGTCGGGCGAGGCGGCCCGTTCGGCGGCCCGACTTGTGGCAAGGGCCAGCACGGGGCAAAAAAATTCGGCATTGGAAGCTATGGCCCAGCAGATTCTTAGCGCCCGCGAGCGCATTGGCGAGGCCAATGCTGCGGATCTCAAGGCGGCTCGGTCAACCGGGTTGTCAGGGGCGCTACTGGATCGGCTTGAATTGACCCCGGTGCGTATTGATGCCATGGCGCAAGGATTAGCCCAGATTGCCCGTCTGCCAGATCCGGTGGGTGAGGTCAGCGGGATGAGCACACAACCTTCAGGCATTACCGTAGGGCGTATGCGGGTACCTCTGGGGGTGATTGGCATCATCTACGAGTCGCGTCCCAATGTGACTGCTGATGCTGCTGGATTGTGTTTGAAATCAGGCAATGCAGCGATCTTACGTGGCGGTTCAGAAGCGTTGAACTCGAACCGCGCCATTGGCGAGTGCCTGTCTCAAGGGCTTGCCGATGCCGATTTGCCGACAAGCGCGATTCAGGTGTTGCAAACGGCTGACCGCGCTGTGGTTAGTGCCATGCTGGCCAGCCCACAATACATTGATGTCATTGTGCCTCGTGGCGGTAAGAGCCTGATCGAAAAGGTCAGTGCCGAATCGCAAGTGCCAGTGATTAAGCACCTGGATGGTAACTGCCATGTCTTTATTGATGATGACGCCGATCTTTTGAAGGCAGTAGAGATTGCCTTCAATGCCAAGTGTCGCCGCTACGGCATCTGTGGGGCTATGGAGACTTTGCTGCTCGGCGTTGGCATCGCGGCCGCTGTGCTTGAAAAGCTCCTGCCCCGGTACCGAGAAGCCGGAGTGGAACTGCGGGGCTGTGAACGTACCCGCGCTTTGGCACCCGAGTGTATCCCCGCGAGTGAGGTTGACTGGCAGACTGAATTTCTTGCTCCAGTGCTGGCAGTGCGCATTGTCGATACCCTGGACGAGGCGATGGACCATATCGCGCGTTACGGCTCCGGGCACACAGATGCCATCGTGACCGATAACTTGCCCAAGAGTCGGCGTTTTGTGTGCGAGGTTGATTCCAGCTCAGTTATGGTCAATGCGTCAACACAGTTTGCCGATGGTTTTGAATATGGCCTGGGTGCAGAAATCGGCATCAGTACCGACAAACTGCATGTGCGCGGACCGGTTGGGCTTGAAGGACTGACCATTCAGAAATATATCGTCTACGGTGACGGCAGCATCCGCTCCTGAGCCGGCCCGGCATCGCCTCTTTGTCTGAATCGCCCAACGCTCCGCTGATCGTTTACGGTGGCACCTTTGATCCAGTGCACCTGGGGCACCTGGACACCATCACCGCGGTTAGCGATCGACTCGGCGGGGCCGAGGTACTGTGGTTGCCAGCGGGCCAGCCGCCGCACCGGCCAGTGCCTGCGGCGAGCGCAGAACAACGCCTGGCGATGCTGAAGATAGCGATCGCCCCAGAACCTC
>CAUZJT010000034.1:0-21051 GCA_963580215.1 Gammaproteobacteria bacterium | reverse complement strand
CAGGCGTGTGCCAGATTCGCCGGCGGCGACGATCCGGGCTTGTAGCGACTCGACAAAACTATCCATCTGGGCAGCCCCCCTTAAAAGCGTGGTATCTGGGGATGCGCCAGCTCGCCACCATGGACGTGTATGGCATTGAATTCAGCACAACGCGCCAGGGTGGGCACTGCCTTACCAGGATTCAGCAGTCCATCGGGGTCAAACACCGCCTTCAAGGCATGAAACTGATCCAATTCCTGATCAGTAAACTGAACACACATCTGATTGATCTTCTCTAACCCGACGCCATGCTCGCCAGTGATGGTACCGCCTACCTGCACACAAAGATCGAGTATCTGCCCGCCCAAGGCCTCGGTACGCTCGAATTCACCTGGCTTGGAGGCATCGTAAAGAATCAGTGGATGCAAATTGCCATCGCCCGCGTGAAACACATTAGCCACACGCAACCCACTTTGCGCGGATAACCGCTCAATGCCGGACAGCACCTTAGCAACCGCTTTGCGCGGTATCGTGCCATCGATACAGTAGTAATCTGGAGAGATGCGACCTATCGCTGGAAAGGCATTCTTTCGCCCGGACCAAAAACGCACCCGTTCGGCTTCATCGCGCGCGACATCAACCGTGCGCGCGCCGCTTTCATACAACAGGTCCGACACCATTTGAATATCCGCCTCGACTTCAGCAACCGTACCGTCGAGTTCGCATAACAAAATAGCGGCAGCATCCTTGGGGTAACCCGCCTGGACAAAATCCTCAGCAGCCACAATAGCTGGGTTATCCATCATCTCAAGGCCAGCTGGAATAATGCCTTTCGCTATTACTTGCGCGACAGCCGCTGCCGCCAACTCGACAGTATCAAACGCCGCCAGAAGCACCTTGGCGGCATCCGGCAATGGCAACAGACGTACTGTGACCTCGGTGACGACGCCCAGCATCCCTTCAGACCCAATCATCGTCGCAAGCAAGTCATATCCTGGAGTATCCTGCGCTGTACCGCCTACGTTGATTACATCACCCCCCATCAGCACTACTTGAGCCGCAATCACGTTATGCACAGTAAGGCCATATTTCAGGCAATGAACACCACCTGCATTCTCGGCCACGTTGCCACCAATAGTGCAAGCGATTTGTGAAGATGGATCCGGTGCGTAGTACAACCCGTATTCTGCAACCGCCTCGCTGATGGCAAGATTGCGAACCCCTGGCTGCACTCTGGCTGTACGGGCCTGCGGATCAATCTCGATGATACGGCTAAAGCGGGCCAGACTGAGGAGCACCCCCTCTGAGTGAGGCGTCGCACCACCCGAAAGGCCAGTACCAGCACCACGCGCCACCAATGGAACCTGGTGCCGCTGACAGAGTCTAAGAATCTCCCGCACCTGCTCAAATGTCTGGGGTAAGGCAACCATGGCGGGCAGTTCACGGTAACCCGTTAAGCCGTCACATTCATAGGGCCGACGAGCTTCTGCTGACAGCAGCAACGCCTCTGAAGGCAGGAGCCGCGTTAACTCACCGGTAAATTCATTAAGCTGTTGTGACATCTGTGAGGCCCATCAACCCTGAGGGCGGTTATTGCAGGAGATACAGTCAGTATGTCACACAGTTTTTCGTATCTTAAGTTAAAACCCTGTCTGGTCTGACCCACAAATTACCACATGCTTATCAAGGCAGGCCTGCGAGAAAAGTCAGCAAACGCCACTGTCTAAGGTGGGGCACAAATGGTTAAACGAACCCTGTCATCTGGCACCTTCGGGCCACACTGAAATTGGGTTTCAGTCGACCACGCGGCAAAAGTTGTCAAATAACTGGCGTGCATTACCCTTAAACTGCGGCATATAGCTCTTGGCCTCGACCTGCATTTTCTGCAGTGACTCCTCGCCTTGGACTTTATCCAGTGCGGCAGCGTAAGCGGGCACTTCACTCCAATCGGTTATCGTACTATCCTGGAGTTCTACATGAAACTGAATCCCCCAGGCGTTCGTACCAACCCGCATCGCTTGCCATTCGCAATCGGGCGAACTCGCTAGCAGCACCGCATCACTGGGCGGACGCGTGACTGCAACAGAGTGCCACTGCAGGCACTTGATCGTCGAATCAATTCCTCGAAACAATGGATCATCACTTGCCTGGTCGGTTAGGTTGACATTCGAAATTCCAATCTCAGGTCTTTTTTGGACCCCGCACTCACCATCGAGTGCATCGGCTAGTAACTGATGCCCCAAGCAGAGGCCCAGATAAGGCTTTTGAAGATCGCGTACCCAACGGCGAATGGCTTCTTTTTCCGCAACCAACCACGGGCAAGTATTTACATCCCATACATCCATGGGCCCACCCATCACCCATAATGCATCGAAAGGCTGCAGCTCAGGAATGGTATCTCCGGCATCCAGTTCCACCGCCTGCCAGTCAATACCCATCTCACTAAAGAACTCGCGGAAAATTCCAGGATGCTCACACGGTATGTGTTGAAAGACGAGAATCTTCACTGGCAAGCCCTTTGATAACGTCCGAACTGAGGTCAGCAGTCCAAGGTATGCTCTCGCTCCCATTGACTGATCGAAGCGCTGTAGCTGCGCCAATCCTGGTGTTTTAGCTTGGCGTAACTATCAATCAGGGCATCACCGAGTCCGGCACGCAATACTTTACTTTTCTCGAAAAGCCGAATCGCATCCAGCAGGTTGGAGGGCAGGCGACGAACCCCTTTCAAGGTATGGCCGTGCGTATACATATTAATATCGAGCGGCTTGCCTGGGTCACGCTTGCTGGCAACACCATCAAGGCCGGAAGCTAACACACCCGCCTGCAACAGATAAGGGTTGACGGCGCCGTCCATCAGCCGTAACTCAAAACGTCCGGCATCTGGCACCCGAACCATATGAGTACGATTATTGCCTCCGTAAGTAATCGCGTTAGGTGACCACGTTGCGCCAGAAAGAGTCACCTGCGCCTCGATGCGTTTATAACTGTTTACCGTCGGATTAAAAACGGCAGTAAGCGCGTCAGCGTTGTGCAATACACCGCCCAGAAACTGGTAAGCCAGTTTTGACAGGCCCATCTGGTCACGGGCATTGTGGAACAGATTTTTCTTGCCGGCTTTGTCCCAGACCGACACATGTGCGTGGCAACCGTTACCCGTGAGATTGATAAAAGGCTTAGGCATGAAGGTCGCGCGCAACCCATGTTTTTCAGCAATCGCCTTGACCATGTATTTGAAAAACACATGACGATCAGCCGTAATCAGCGCATCGTCGAAATCCCAGTTCATTTCAAACTGACCGTTCGCGTCTTCGTGATCGTTCTGGTATGGGTTCCAGCCAAGCTGGATCATGCAGTCGCAGATTTCGCTAATGACATCGAACCGCCGCATCAAAGCCGACTGGTCATAACAAGGTTTTTCCTGGGTATCGCTGGGATCCGATAAAGACAAGCCGTCGGGACTGACCAGGAAATACTCACATTCGACGCCGGTTTTCATGTAATAGCCTTTTTTAGCCGCCTTTGCGATCTGCTTCTTCAGCGCGACCCGTGGCGAAGCCGCCACCCAGTCGCCGCCCATGAACAGATCCCCTGCAAGCCATGCTACCTGAGGCTTCCACGGCAACTGGATCAGACTAGCCGGATCCGGGATTGCGAACATATCTGGATGAGCTGGCGTCAAATCCAACCACGCAGCGAAGCCAGCAAAACCAGCGCCGTCTTTTTGCATCTGGCCAATTGCCCGCGTTGGCACCAGCTTTGAGCGCAGCACCCCAAACAGATCTACAAAGCTGATCAGGAAATACTCTATACCTTTTTCTTTAGCAACTTTTGCCAGGTTAACTGCCATTGGACTTACCCTCCGGTGAAGCGTTCAGTTCGTATTACTCTGAGATTTGAATTGGAAGCGTGGATGTTCTCACGACGTCGGCTGCGGCTCAACGATGAATGATAAAAAGCGAATAGGCAAACGCTTTAATTCCTCAGGGCCATGTGGCGCATCAGCATCGAAATAAAGGGAGTCGCCTTTACTCATGGCATACATCTGGCCACCATGTCTATAAACCAGCTCACCTTCGAGGATATAAATAAATTCGACACCATCGTGCTGAAACAATGGAAAAACCTCAGACGCCTCTAAGATGACAATAAGGTAAGGCTCTACCAAGGTCGCCCGATCACCCACCGAGTGGCCCAACAGGTGATACTGATGCCCCGCGCGAGTGCCTCGACGATCAATAACTAAACCCTGCCCTGCCCGCACGAACGAAGCCTCTCGCTCCTGCTCGAACTTACGAAACAATGCGGTAACAGGAACGTTCAAAGCTCCGGCTACAGATTGAAGCGTGCCAAGCGAGGGCGATGTATGGCCGTTCTCAATTTTAGAGAGCATTCCGGGCGATAGATTCGATTGACGGGCAAGATTTACAATCGTCATGCCAAGTTGGGTGCGGTATACCCGAACCTGTCGACCAATCGCGTCTTCCAGTTGATTTTCGCGCTCATAGGCAGTATTGGGGTTCGGCGCATTTGTGCGCGCCAACACCGACTGCACGCTACGGCCAGTCATGCGATCGCTGGCCCTGATTTCACGTTAAAACCGGGCACCGGGATACCCGTCATAGTGCTGGTCGCTAGCGTCACGCACCTTAGATCTTCTGGCTCAAGATTATGCAGGCGGGTCTTTCCAGTACACCGCGCCATCATTGATGCCTCACCGGCATTAGCCTGCAGGATAGCAGCAAGGCCCTGCGCGCGTTCTTCCTGTGAGCGGTCCGAGTGCCACTTTAGCCCTGTTGCTGTAATCTGGCCGCCCATCGCCAAGGCTCCAGTCACGCCATACACAACAACGCTTGCGCCCAAGGCAATCAGCCGAGCCGCATCTGTTCCCGAACGCACGCCTCCACTGTAGATGAGCATCAGCGCCTCTTCCTTTTTTCGGGCCCGCAATGCCAAAACCGTATCGGATAAAAGGCCAAACTGAGGCCGTGTATTGAGTTCTGCAGACAAAGAAACGTTATCTCCAGTACCATCAAGTAATAGCAGCTTAAAGCCTGCATTAAGGGCAAATTCGACAGCGCTGTCGACCTCGTGGAGTTCGGTAATACAAAGGCCTGTTACGCAATCTTGCGCAGAACCTGTCGGTATCGATGACGCATTACCACTCCAACGAAAAATCTGTCCAGCTGCATCCGGGTTTGCAGCCTCATTGGGTCGCAGTAGTTGGATCCAGGGAATTTCAATCTCCGGCGATAGCGCGCCCAGATACCCGCCGCCGCTCTCGTGGATCGCCTGAAACGCCGCCCGCCGAACTTCCTCAGGCGCATCATCCATGCCAGCGACAAGAAATGGTATATCGAGACTCAATCCGACGCCCAGACTGACATCAATTCGGCAGGCTTCACGGTAGGGGTCGATCACCAAGCGGGAAAGATTTGCCGGAAGAAAAACCAAATCATCCAGCGATGGCCAGCGCCCTTCTGGGAAGGGGTTCTCCCGCCCTTGCAGACGCTGCTTAAGCATCGCCTGGTGCTTGCTGGCGTCCTGGGGGTGGGTGCGCGCCATTGAAAAAAGATCTTCACGGTGGCGAACCGCATAATCGGCCGACCCTGTTTCTGCATCACAGCGATAACACCGCGCGGCTTCGCGAAGCGCTGCCGGCTCGTCATAGGTATCCTCGATCTCCGGAAATGTTTGTGGCTGTGCACCCACACCATGAAAGACTGGCTCCTCGATGGGAAACTGCTCCCACTTGGCATCTTGGGCCACCGGCACCCGACGGGTACGAAACGGGGTGCGGTAAGGAATAGGTGCTTCAATCTGATCAAGCGCGGCTTTAATGTAATAAGCCGCCCTTTGTCCATGATGCATAGCCATCACAATGGTCGAGCCACCAAAAGCGCCATCCCCAGCGGCGAACACTTTTGGGTCGGCAGTACGCATTGTCGCAAAATCTGCCTCAACCCGGTCACTGCCCATGAGTCCTGCGCTTTCTAGCGCGTCGCAGATTCCCTTTTGCCCAACCGCCGCTATGACCATGCCGCAAGAAATCTCAAACGCACTACCGTCGACGATTACCGGAGCACTGCGACCATCCGTATCGGGCGGCCCGGCTTCAGTCCGAACGCACTGCAGCGCAAGACCGTCCGACGTTTCCAAAACGCCCGTCTGCAAGGTATTGTAGATAAACTCAATGCCCTCTTTTTGTGCATGGTGTAATTCAATTTTACGGGCCGGAATATCCTCGGGGCCACGTCGATAAACGACCTTAACAGTCTTACAACCTGGTAAACGCAACGCCGCGCGACAGGCATCCATCGCCACATCACCGCCGCCAACCACCACCACAGTCTCGGGCATCCGTGGCCGCGCACCAGAATTGATCCGACGAAGAAAGCTCACGCCGTCTTCTACTGCCGGATGGTCTTCCCCAGCGATACCCATGGGTTTACCCCACCAGGACCCAATTGCCATCAATACAGAATCGTGGCACGACTTCAGTTCCTCAAGTGAAACGCCAGACCCCAGGCCTGTATTGAGGTGCACTGTCAGACCCAGGCACTGACGCTGCAGTCTGACAATGTCTTCAGTGATGACGCCAGAGGGCAAACGAAACTCAGGAATGCCCCAGACCATCGTCCCACCCAGGCGGTCGGTCATCTCGTATACGTGAACCGAGAATCCTGCGCGGCATAGCTCAAAAGCCGCGGTTAGGCCCGCGGGGCCCGAGCCGACAATGCCGATTGATTCTGGCCGGGTGACTTCAAAAGTAGTCAGGGGTGGATCGTCACCAAGCTGGTCCATGACGAACCGCTTGAGATTTCGAATCTGCACAGCGCCATCACTGCTTTCCCGACGGCAGGCCGGCTCACAAGGCGCATCACAGACTCGTCCGCAGATCGAACTGAATGGATTAGTAGAGGTGATCGCCTCAAAAGCCTCCTCGTACTTCTTCTCCCAGATATAGGCTATGTAGGATGGTGCGTCAGTGCCAACAGGGCATGCTGCCTGGCAAGGGGCGGCGACAAAATGCACATCGGCGGTATCGTCAACAAAACCCGGTGGTGCTACCGGAACACTGATGCGCTCGAGACCATAAACACTCATGGCGCAGTGCCCATATTAAAGGTGGCAGTATCAACAGGCACTGGTTCATACGGTAATCCAGTGATATGCGCAGCCTCGGGGGTAAGCGCAACTAGATCATCGCGACCTAACTGGCGCACATTATCGTAACCCAGGGCATTGGTAATAGCAGCTATCTGCCAACGCACACTTTCGAGAAAACGATGAATATTCTGGGATTCATTCTCAGGCTTATAACGTTTTTCGTGTTCTGGATCCTGTGTTGCTATACCTGTGACGCACGTACCTACGTGACACTGCATGCAGGCGATACAACCCCCAGCAATGATTACTGATGTGCCAAACGCAGCAGCATCCGCACCCAGGCACAGCGCCTTAACGGCATCAACACCGTCACGCAGGCCGCCCATGAGAACCAACTGGACTTTGTCACGGGCACCGATCTCTTCAAGCGCTTCAATAGCTTCGATGATAGCCGGCAACGTGGGAATACCCACATTGTCAATTACCTCGGAGCTACCTGCACCGGTCGAGCCTTGCATACCGTCGAGCTCGACAAAATCGAAACCGTCCTTCGCAGCAATCTTAATGTCGTCACGTATCCGCCCGGCACCGAGTTTTACGCTCACTGGAAGTTCATAGCCTGTAGCCTCACGAAATTCCTCTATCTTGATGACCAGATCGTCAGCCCCAAGAATATCGGGATGCCGCGATGGCGAGCGCAGGTCAATCCCAGCCGGAATTCCACGGATCTTCGCCAGTTCCGGGGTGACCTTCTTCGCCATCAACTGACCGCCAAGGCCAGGCTTTGCGCCTTGCGATATATAGATCTCCAAAGCATCAGCTCGACGCATGTCGTGAATATTCCAGCCTAATCGCCCACCGAGGCACTGGAAAATCAGTTGCCCAGCTGCGTCTCGCTGAGCATCGCTCATACCACCCTCTCCGGTATTTTCAGCAATCCCGGACATGGCCGACCCCAATGCAATGGCCTGCTTGGTGGATCGACTGAGTGCGCCGTAACTCATCGGTGCGATCATTACCGGCATACTGAGTTTCAAAGGCCTTGCCCCATTTATGCCACCAATTTCAGTATCCATGCTTACCTTGTCAATAACATTCCGGTCGGCACCCGCGCTGGCAAGGCTCTTGCGAAAACCAATATCGCTAAAATGGGGCAAAGGTCGAGCTCCACCATAGCCTCGGATACGATAGCGACCGCTTTGCGATTTGATCGCAATATCTTCTTGAATCTTGGGGTTCCAGTAAAAAGATGCGCCGGAGAAACTCTGAAAAGGGATGCTGCGCATCGGCCGCTCCGACGTACCATAGCGCAGCTTCGTGCCGGCATTTACCACTTTTGAGAAACCCTTCGGCGCTTTGATGTCGTAGCGATCGAGAAATTCGTGCAACGAGTCCAGTTCACCCTGGTCGATATCAGTCAACATTGCGTCAGAACCGAGGTCTTCGACCTTGCCGGCAACGAAAATCTCACCAGAGGACATGTCCTCTCCCAGACGTTCGCCAGAATCTCCCAGGATAATGATGCGCCCGCCATACATCATGTAACCTGCCATAAAATTGGCATTACCCACGCAACATAAAGTCCCTGCTTTCATGACCTGGCCCGCGCGCGAACCCATGTTGCCGTGAATCACGATTTCCGCACCGCGAATGGCCACGCCCGGAATGGCGCCAGCGTTACCGCCAACCACAACCGAACCGCTGTACATGTTATCGCCGACACCCCAGCCCACGTTATGACTGATGTTGAAATGTGCCTGGTCGGTTAGCCCTGCACAGAAATACCCTGCTGAACCCCTAACATTGACTCGAACCGGCGCGGTCAAGCCAACGCCGATATGATGACGCGCATCGGGGTTAAGAATCTCGACGTCTTCCCCCGCCTCCCCCAACGCGCGCAACCGCGTGTTGGCCTCGCGAACGCTTAGTTGTGCTAGATCGAGCGAGACCATGTCGCGTAAGTTCCGGGAGCAGGCTCCCGGGTATTCAAGGCCTGCCCCGGGAACAGGCGGTTCAAGGAAACTTCCTCTGAGGCGATTGCAACCAGGTTTTCGTCCTGGTACATGATCATGGGTTTAGCCGCGAGCCGATCCTTAGCATAACCAATCTCGTCCTGCGTAGAGACCAAAAAGGAAAAGGTACCGTCCAGATCATCAATAGAGCTTGCCAGCGCCTCTTTAAGGGCAGCGCCCTGCGCCAGTTTGTCGGCAAGATAGACCGCGATCAGTTCGCTGTCATTATCGGTGGTGAATTCAAATCCCTGCTGCTGAAGGCGCCGACGCATTTTCCAATAATTGGTGATCTGTCCGTTATGGACGATCGCCACATCAGCAAAACCGGTTGCCCAAAAAGGATGTGCAGCCTCGGGCTTTACATCACTTTCCGTGGCTAGGCGCACATGTCCCAAACCATGGGTGCCGCGAAACTCGTGTACATCGTAACGATCGTCAACATCGTGAGCACTACCCACATCCTTGACAATCTCCAGGCTGGTTCCAATAGAAATGACCTTGGCCGCGCGCTCCATTTCGTAGGAAAGTTTCTGAATATCACCCCCGAAGCGAACTGTTACCCGGTAGTTGTCACCGACTTGTGCCTCTTCTTCGACGACGGCGCCAAGTTCCCCAAGGCGCCCCCGAATAGTGTTAATGGAGTCCTGACTGTCGCCTTCGATAAGTTTTTCCAAAAAAAAGCGCATTTTCAATCGCCCTGATTTCTCTGGCGCGTACAACGCAAAACCGGTCGAATCAGGGCCCCGATGCTGACAGCCATCGAGCATCTGTATGAGCGCTTTTCCGGTATCGAAACTCTGTCCGACGCCTCGGTACATAACCCCTGCGATACCACACATAATTATTTAACCTCTGAGAATGCTTGTCAGTTCGCTTGGGTTTAGCCTACGCCGTTTGGACAAACAATTCAACTAGTGGAAACAATTTTTCTTTACAGGAAACATCGGTTTCCGAGTATCAAAACAAATCCAGCAGGAGTCGGGCGCCGATTCTGACTGAAAACTCAAGGTCAAGACGAAGCGAGGTAGGACTCCCAGGAGTCGTCCTTGGCCTCCAGCCAAGGTGTGTGATGGACTGGCTGCATATTGCCTGTCATTAGCGAGCGGTGAGCATTGTTACGGAACGTCATGATGTCTTCATGCTTGTGATGCTCCCACTCCATAAAAGTTTTGTTCACACCTTCAACATCAAAACTGGGGTAGTCGGTTTCATTAATCAACTCCTGAACATAATCACCCTGGAACCAGATCATCTGCTCATCGTCCTCGAGTTTCTCTTCGCGAGCGCGCCAGGCCTGACTGTGCTGAGTCATCTCTTTTAGGCCAGGCAAGTTGATGCACCCGAGAATCGCATCCCGGGCGTACCACGCCTGGGCGTCAAACATATTGAAAGTGTAGAACTGATCCTGCATCCCTAAGTACATCAACTTGGGGTTTGCCTCCCAGAAAATACCTTTATACAAATCAAGCGGCCAGAGGCGGTTGCCGGTCTGCAGGCGTAATTCGTCAGGAAGGAACGGAAAATGATGCAGGTACCCCGTGCACATAATGATTGCATCGACCTCTTTGTTGGAACCGTCTTTAAAGTGGCAGGTATTTTTTTCAACCCGGGTCAGAAGTGGCACCTCTTTCCAGTTATCAGGCCAATGAAAGCCCATTGGCCCCGTTCGATGGGAAACAGTGATGGACTTGGCGCCATACTTATAGCATTGCGAGCCGATATCCTCTGCCGAATAACTCGTACCGATGATCAGAATATCTTTGTCTTCAAACTCTAGCGCATCCCGAAAATCGTGAGCGTGCATCACTCGTCCGTTAAACGTTGCAAGGCCTTCAAAATCCGGCACGTTCGGTGTTGAGAAATGCCCACTAGCCACAATCACATAATCGAATTCTTCGGTATAGTTATGATTCTCGAGCAGGTTATGAACTGTAACCGAGAAATTATCCTTATCTTCGTCGTACTGGACCCAACGAACCGGGCTGGAAAAACGAATCTGACTTCTGACACCGGCTTTCTCAACGCGCCCCTTGATGTAATCCCACAATACGGCGCGCGGTGGGTAGGATGCGATCGGCCGACCAAAATGTTCCTCGAAAGTGTAATCCGCGAATTCCAGGCACTCTTTAGGGCCGTTCGACCACAAATAACGATACATGCTGCAGTGCACCGGTTCACCGTACTCGTCCGTACCTGTGCGCCAGGTATAGTTCCAGATGCCACCCCAATCGGCCTGCCGCTCGAAACAGACTACCTCGGGAACCTCGGCCCCTTTCTCGGCTGCCGACTGGAAGGCTCGCAATTGCGCCAGGCCGCTGGGCCCAGCCCCGATTACCGCTACTCGCTTCGTCATTTATTTTGACTCCTTCATTTCTTCCAAGATTCTATATTGGACAAACTATCTAATCACCTGATTTTAGGAGAAACTACTCTACTTTTAGCCCTCTTAAGATTAGAGCGACTCTACTTTCTTGAAATGGCGAAAAGATCGCTCTGGTATTAAAGTTCACAAAGCCACATTAATTGGCTGGAAAATGGTTGCCGCTCAAGAACGCCACTGTCGGTGAATAGACGGCACCCTGAAATATGGACTGTCTGGCGTTGTAAAAACTCGTCAACGCCGCTTCATAAATTAGCCACAAGGCAACGTGGTATTTAGCGTAAATCAGGCGCCCTACACAACAACATCGGTTGACTATTATTATCGGTGTTCGCGGTAATGCTAAACAAGGGAAAACTCATGGCAACAACCACCGATGAAGGGCCGGGCATCTCCCGAAAGATCACCAACCTCAACAGTTCTGTGTTTACCCCATATGATCTTGACGGGCCAGTCCAAAAAGACATGCACCTGTTGAATATCAGCTATGACCCCATCAGCGCAATCGGCTGGTATGTAATCCGGATGGACCCTGGGGCGGCCACGATTCCTCATCAACATAAAAAACTCGAGGAATTTCTCATCCTGAAAGGCGAGTTGATCGAAAATGACGGCACCGTGTTAACAGCCGGTGACTTTGTCAGTTACCCACCTGGCACAACTCACAACTCAAAAACCACTACCGGGTGCCTTCTCATCGCACTTGATCGAACACCCGAATGACGCTTCTTCTAACAAAGGATCAAATAGACCGATTCAATACTGATGGCTTTCTCATCGTTGAAGACCTGGTCGATAAGAAAACTGTGGCGCAACTTCGGGAACGATCTGATCGTTTGTTCCAAGGAGATTTCCATACCGGAATCAAACCTGATGAGGTGAACTGGGAGGAAGCAAAGAGTGATCCCCAGTTGACTCGGCAGATCTGCAATGCCTGGAAGGCCGACCCTTGGGTTGGTGCAACAGTGTTAAGGGAAGATCTCGGCAAAGCCCTTTCACAGCTGGGCCATTGGCCCGGCATGCGAATCGCACAAGACAATGTCATCAGCAAACCGCCGGGCGCGCGGGCAATCGGGTATCACCAGGACAACGCCTACCTCGGTTGGTACACCCCCCGTGAGATGCTGACATGCTGGATCGCACTTGACGATGTCTCGAAAGAGAATGGCACGCTTGAGTTGATCAGAGGATCACACCGATGGCGCCAGCAGCAAAATCCCGAAGGCGAATTTCATGACCCGTCCGATTATCGGCAAATCATGCACGAAGCTGCAGACCGCGAAAAACGCGACGCGCAGGTGGCCTACGTCGAGATGCCCGCAGGGAGCTGCTCCTTTCACCACGGCTGGACTTGGCACGGTTCTGGGATGAACAAGTCATCCGCCGGCCGGCGCGCCTTGGTGTTGCACGGGATGCCGTCCAACGCACAGTTTGCGCCCCAATCCCTGAGCCAAGGCACTGGACCCATTTATGGCCGCTACAAACATCTTGATGACTGCCGCCTAGACGAAAATTATTTTCCTATCCTATGGCGACAAGATGGATACCGTACACCCGGAATAGCCAATGCCATTGATCCGGAAAGGTGCTAATTAATTGCGTTGCATTCCTCAACCGGTTCGAATAACTCACGTTTGTTCTTGCAAGCGATCGGCATTGTCGGTTCAGGTTGACGACAGACCAGATCCTACTATCAACATATGCCTTTAACGCATTGAAACGTATCAAGGCCGGCACTCACCAAAGTTTGAGGTAACGATCGACTTCCCAGTCACTGACATGGGTCAAATACTCACTCCACTCGCCACGTTTAAAGTCGACGAAAGTCTTGAACATCAGATCGCCCATCACCTGTCGACCCAAATCGTCTGCTTCAAAAGCGTCGACCGCCTCGCCTAGGGTGCGTGGAAGATAACTAACCCCCATCTGGGCAAGCTCCTCATCTGACTTAAGATACATATTCTCAGTATGTGGCGCACCGGGGTCGATCTGCTCGCGGACTCCTTCGAGCCCCGCGGCTAAGACCATGGCTCCTCCTAAGTAAGGATTATTGGCGATATCAGCAGCTCGAAGCTCGACTCTCCCGCCACCCGAGGGCACGCGAACAGAATTTGTCCGATTATTGTTACCAAAACAGGCAAACACTGGCGCCCAGGTAAAACCCGACATGCTGCCGGTTTTAATCAGCCGTTTATAGCTATTCACAGTGGGCGAAATAACGGCGGCTAATGCAGGTAAATGCTTAAGTATGCCGCCAATAAACCAGTAACCAAGCTCTGTAATCCCGCAGCCGCGTGGGTCGCTTGCTGTCTCGAATAGGTTCTCGCCGGATTTAATATCCGCCAGTGACATATTGTAGTGTGCACCACTGCCTGCACGGTCTGAGAACGGTTTAGGCATAAACGTCGCAAAGTAGCCTTTCCTATGAGCCAACTCCTGTATCAAATGTCGGAAAAACACGAACCGATCCGCCATAGTGAGGCCATCGGAGTACATGAAATCGATCTCAAACTGACCGTTTCCATCCTCATGATCATAAGAATAAACGTCATATCCGAGGTCATTTAAAGTTTCCACAATTTCTTCAAGAAGCTCGAAACTGTCCAGTGTCGATCGGATGTCGTAGGCTGGCTTAGCTAGATCATCACGTGGTCCGATAGGCACACATTCACCATTTTCAGTTTGCTTTAGCAAAAAGAATTCTGGCTCAATTCCAAAATTGAAGGTGTACCCCATAGCTGCCGCTTGCCCCAGCACGCGCTTAAATATGTTTCGGCTGCACGGCTCAAAGGGCTTGCCGTCAGACCAAAGGTCGCTTGCAAACCAGGCCACGTCTTTTCGCCACGGCAGAACGATCGCACTCGCCGGGTCTGGTCGCGACGAAACTTCTTCGTCGTTGACCTCTTGCGGGACACCGTCAAGCGCAGCGCCGGTGCATAACTCGGATCCTGCCATCATCCGATCGAAATGTTCAATCGGTACAAACTTCGACTTGGACACGCCATGAATATCGACGTAACTTGGCAGGCAGTAACGAACTCCCCGCTCTTTTAGAGAGTCTTTTAACTTGTCTAACTGACCGTCGCTTTCCATCGATCTACTCCTTTTTTCTGATTTTGACACATCGGCCAGCAGGTAACTACAAGCCTTGATTACCCTAGGTTTACCTTATTAAACGATTTTCTTTCTCATAAGGTCAAAAATGGTTTCAGAGTCCATTAATTAAATTATGCTATTTTTCAATTACTTAGGACGTTTTAATTTTTTTTTAATCTAGATTAATTATACCGATCTCACCGGTGGAAACTTTGCAAAATAATGATGTAAAATGATTGTCCATCTGAGTCGAAATCGGCGCAGGTGCACCAGCTTCACTCGGTGCGAAGTCATGCTCAGGAGGTATTGTTCCACTTCCGGCGACGTGATGTACGCAGACCCGGACAGCGCATAGTGTCTCCTGACACTAACCCACAAAAAGGGAGTTATGCGATATGAGTCCTGAAGAACTAAGGGCGGTCATTGATGCCGCCGCAAACGCAAGTATGGAGGCCTATTACTGGTGGGCCACAGGCTTAATGGTCTGCATTCACGCAGGCTTTATGATGTATGAAATGGGTCAGTCCCGAGTCCGCAATGTACTCGCCTCTGGTGTCAAAAACATCCTGGCGTTTGCCTTCATCATTCCAACGTTCTTTTTGTTCGGCTGGTGGCTTTACTGGGCCTACGGCACCGGGAATATATTCATTCCAGATGCTAGCGCAGAATTTGCGCAGTATTACGTGCCTTGGAGCGATGGCATGGGGCCAAACTTGCAAGACCAAGCCTCGGGTGTTTTCTGGGCGGCCTTCGTACTGTTCTCAGCAACCACGGCGTCGATCGTTTCTGGTTCCGTTATTGAGAGGATTCGAATCAGCTCCTGGATAATCCTCGCAACACTGGTCGGATCAGTGGTGTGGATTATTGCAGCCGGTTGGGGTTGGTCGGCCGGTGGCTGGCTGGTCGCTGATTGGGGCTATCACGATGTCGGCGCCGCTGGAGTTGTGCATATGATCTCTGGCTTCTTTGCGCTAGGTGTACTGATCAACCTGGGACCGCGGGTCGGGCGCTTTAACGCCGATGGATCAGCAAATGATCTGCCCGGGCATAGCGTACCAATGACCATCGCCGGACTGATGATCATCATCATTGGGTTCTTCGGTTTTCTCGGCGCTTGTCTGATCTACCCCGCTCCGATGGCTGGCTCTTCGGCCGATGCCGGTTGGCTGAATATCTACGGCGGAGCAACTAACCTTTCTGCATTTGCGTTTAACACCCTTATGGGATTTGCGGGCGGCATCATAGGTGCTTATTTCATCACCAAGGACCCCTTCTGGATGATGTCTGGTGCCCTGGCAGGAATCTTCTGTGCAGCGGCGGGCTTGGACTTATGGTACCCCGGCACTGCATTCGCACTTGGGTTCCTGGGTGGCGTGGTCATACCTTACGCTCACAAAATGATCACCAGCTGGGGCATCGACGACGCGGTCGGCGCAGTCTCCGTGCATGGTGTCTGCGGTTTGATTGGCGTTTTGGCGGTCGGCGTACTACTGGGTGGATACCCAACCCATGCTGAGGGCATACCGCCTATAAGCTTTACCGGGCAACTGGTTGGTGCAATAGCTATGGGATTGGGAGGATTTATTCCAGGCTACGTTGTATCGTGGATTCTGAATAAATGCGGAATCCTCAGAACTTCCGACTCAGTCCAGAAACTCGGTGTCGATGCAGAGATACCGGTGGCTGCCTATCCTGAGAATATGCAATCCCGCGACTACAGCTGATCTGTATCAGATCAACGAATAATAGGAGAAACAACTATGTTTGATTCAAGTCCAATTGAGTCGTGGGAAGGCGCAGGCGCTGTGTTCAATAGCGCCGGTAGCAGTGGCGTCATGATCTGGATAGTAATTGCAGTAGCGCTATGTATTATCCCGATCATCTCCGCGATTCGACACGAAAACGCAATCGAGAATGAGCACGGCTAAGTCGATAAAACTCAGTTAGCTTTGATGATTTGAAACGGCCTGATGGAAACCATCAGGCCGTTTTTTTTCCCCACTTAAAGTCCTCATGATACGATCGCCAGCGCTCAACAGTCTTAGCTACTAGCGTTACCTATTTTCTGTTTGGATTAATATTTTGATATCAACCACGGCTCATATCCTTGAACCCGGCTTATGGCGGGCAGACCCCTACCTCGAGCGCTATACCGTTCCCGGGGGCGGCTCGATCGTTTTTGAGATTTTTCGCGATGATTCCATCACGGTTATTGACCCGGAAGGATCTCAACCCGGCGAACTGATTGCTTTTGACAAAAACGGAAAGCCTGATTGCGCTGGATTATCAGATGATGAACCCCTTGAGGCATCAGGCTTTCAACAATCGATGTCTGTGCGAAATGGCAACACACAGCAAGTGCTTGCAGGACTAAATCGACGTAACATAGATCTGTCCCAGGCAAAGGCCTTGCCTCTTTTCGGTACCGAAACACCCCCTGGCCTAGCGGCGAACTACACCGCGGGCAAAAATCTGCTCTGTATCGTTTGTGCCCCCGGTAAGTCGATGGCCGTAGATGAGCAAACGCCTTCCACCTCGTTGGTGGTTCAAGTCCAGCGCAGTCGTCAACGGGATCTGCGCGAACCACCATTGCCAGAGCCACTGGCTGAACCGCGCTTAGAACTACGTATCGACCGCTGCACAGCCGGGCAATACACCGTGCATGCCGGAGAATATATCCAGATCATCGATGTGGCGGGGCGAGAATGTTCTGACTTTTTAGCCTTTTCCCGCGCAGCGCTCGATCGAGGTCAAGAACGCCATATTGACATGACCACCACCCGTACCCTGGTGGGCGCTGGATACCCGGGGCCAGGTCTTTATGCGAAATACTTCGATCGCGATATGCAACCGCTAGTAGAGGTCGTTCAAGATACCTGTGGGCGCCACGATACCTTTGGGCTCGCCTGTGCCGCCAAATACTATGAGGATCAAGGCTACTTTGGCCACCCGAACTGTTCGGACAATATTAACAAAGCTATGGCGCCATTTAAAGTCAGGCCCCGCCGCGGCTGGGAGGCCGTCAATTTTTTTTACAACACCGGTATCGACGAGCACAATGCGATTTTCTTAGACGAACCCTGGTCGCGGCCTGGCGATTATGTACTGCTTAAGGCTATGACAGATCTTGTCTGTGCCTCGACTGCCTGCCCGGACGATATCAGTGCCGCCAATGGTTGGAACCCAACCGACATTCACGTTCGAATCTATACCCCGGAGAAGGCCTTTTCACGGGCCATTGCATACAGAATGACAGCAGACGCCGAAACCCAATTGACCCGCGAGACCGGTTTTTACCCTCGCGCAGCTCAACTCACTCGTAATTTCACCGAATACCGAGGATTTTGGCTTCCTACAATATTCAACAATACGGGTGCCATCGATGAATATTGGGCTTGCCGAGAAAAAGCCGCGATCATGGATCTTTCCCCGCTTCGAAAGTTCGAGGTGCTCGGGCCTGACGCGGAAACGCTGATGCAAACAGTGCTGACCCGCAACGTGCGACGCATGGCTGTTGGTCAGGTGGCATACACTGCCATGTGTTACCCCCACGGTGGCATGATTGATGATGGTACCGCTTTGCGATTAGGTCCTGACAACTTCCGCTGGATCGGGGGGGACGATTACAGCGGCTTGTGGTTGCGTGAGCAGGCACAAAAACTTGACTTGAAGGTGCTGGTTAAATCATCTACAGATCAGTTACATAACGTTGCTGTTCAAGGCCCCAGTAGTCGGGATATTCTTAAGCAGATTATCTGGACACCGCCGGCACAACCCACGGTAGAGGAGCTCGGCTGGTTTCGCTTTACCATAGGCCGACTTAGCGATATGCACGGCCTCCCGGTTATGGTGTCGCGCACCGGCTATACCGGCGAATTGGGTTTTGAAATATTCTGTCATCCCGATGATGCATGTGCCGTGTGGGATGCAGTATGGGAAGCAGGCCAACCCTACGGCTTGACACCGCTTGGCCTGGAAGCGCTCGACATATTACGCATCGAGGCCGGTTTAATCTTCGCAAGCTATGAGTTCTGTGATCAGACCGATCCTTTTGAAGCAGGTATTGGTTTCACCGTACCTCTGAAATCCAAGGAAGATGACTTCATCGGGCGCGAAGCCCTGGTTCAGCGCAAGGCCAATCCGCAACGCCAACTAGTGGGCTTAGAACTGACAGGCAATGAGCCGGCAGCCCATGGTGACTGTGTTCGTGTAGGTCGAGCTCAAATCGGCGTCATCACAAGCGCCACACGCTCACCCATTTTGCGCAAGAACATCGCACTTTGTCGAATCGATGTGCAACATGCTGAGTTAGGCTCGGAGGTTGAAGTGGGCAAGCTTGACGGGCATCAGAAACGCATTCCAGCTGTTGTCGTCCCCTTCCCCTTTTACGATCCGAAAAAAGAACGGGTCAGAGCATAGTTAACGCCACCCGGTTTTTCGGACGGTCAATCTTGCCCCTGGTGCCTTTCAGACCAGGCTGGTGGGGCCGGGGCGGTCCCTTTTGGGCGTTTGACTGCTGTATTCGATCTTGAACGCAGCCCAGGGATGCGCTTAAAACCATATTTACCATGCATTCTAATCAAATTGGTGTGGATTTGGTTGTGGGTCTACCCAGTGAACTGGACTAGACTTGAGTGCGGTACACAAGGAAAGGCCTAACTCATTACAACTAAATGAGAAGTATCGCTTCTAAAAACGAATAGTTGTGCATCGACAGAACCCTGGTAAAGCAGATTTATCTTTTATAGACTAGTGCTGCTAGTTCACGATTCTGACACTCAAGACTAAGGAGGGAGAAATTATGTTAAAAACACTAATAAAAGTTGCTACTATTTTATCCGTACTATTTATTAGTACCATCGCAAAAGCTGCAGATCCAATAAGAATTCCAGTATTAAACTGGTCAAGTCAAATTGTTATGGCTCATGTAATGTCCCAAGTATTTGAAGAAATGGGTCACACCGTAGAATTAGTTCCAGCTGAATCTGCTTCAAGATATGAGGCAGTTAGAATTGGAGATCTTCACGTAGCTCATGAGACCTGGGAGTCAACAATGGCAATCCCATTTTATGAAGCAATGGACAAAGGTGGTTTGATTGACGCTGGTAGCCACGACTTAATAACATTTGAGGAAATGGGAATTCCAAATTGGGTTATTGATGACGGACTATGCCCTGGTTTACCCAGTTGGGAAGCTCTAAAATCTCCTGATTGTGCAAAGAATTTTGCAACAGCTGATTCAGAAGGAAAGGGTCGTTGGTTAGAAGGACCTCAGGAATGGCATGGAGATGTTATGCCTAATAGACTTAAAGGTTTAGGTATAGATGATTTATGGACAGTAAAATTTGCAGGCAGCGCCAGTGCTCTATGGGCTGAATTAGAAGCTGCTAAGAAAGAAGGTCGCGGAACAGTTATCTTTAACTGGTCGCCAAACTTTACTGATGCAGCAGGTTTTACATTTATTGACTTTCCTCCTTATTTCGAAGGGTGCAGATTAGAGAATGGTGGAACTTTGGAAACTACTGGATGCGGTTCTCCGAAAGGATGGCTCAAAAAAGCCGCCTATATTAAATTTCCCCTAACTCACCCAGATGCATATAAGTTCTATACAAAAATGGCTTTTAATGCCCCTCAAATTGGTGAGATGGCCAATAATGTTGACAACTTGGGTATGAGTCATGCTGATGCTGCAAGTGCATTTATTGCTAATCACAGAGCTCAGATAGATCTTTGGAAGAATTAATTTAGAAGTTTTGTTTTACTAAAAATCCTCCCTGACTCAGGGAGGATTTTTTTTGTCGGCATTAAAAGCCAAACTGTTTACAGTTCTTAGAAAGAACGAAGTGGGATTTTAGAAGAAAATCAAGGAAACGTAAATTCTCAAACGTTCCAACACGCAGGATCTATAGCCATTGCTTGGCATGACGTATCGATCCATACGCGTCAAGATTCACGTCCTCATACTTCCCGCTGGACCACAACCTATCAACGAACACCGGATCTCGGATTGCGAGCCAGATGCCAGACCTTTGCCAAAAGAAAGCATCTAGGACGGACTGCCTGACAAATATTTCTTCCACTTCGCAAGCACTTTGGCTATAGCCCCAAATCTCTCAGATAACTCACCCCATGTTTGATCGGCCTTGATTCCGGTAAAAGGGAATTTGGGTTAAAACCTGGAGAATGATTCATACGTCTATTCTCATGATGTGTTACCTTCTTCTCGACTATATTGATATACAAAAGTTAACTACTTACTCTGGCCGCCCATCCGTTTAACCATGAGGTACAGTTCGAACACCACCCTCCTGGAGTGGCATGATCTTGATCGGTCGAGCAGGAGGTCTGATTTTTCGACAAGTCTTTTTCACCCCCCTCAATCTTTTAATAAAAAACGGAAGAAGGGTTCCCTCAATTGAAATAGCTCCCCATCAATTAAAATAGTAGCGACATCCTAACGGTAATTGACTCTAGTAA
>CAUZJT010000033.1:0-21128 GCA_963580215.1 Gammaproteobacteria bacterium | reverse complement strand
CTTTTGCTGATGGCCAGATAGGCCCAGTCAGATGCATGCGAGAGATTAAATTCCAGAGCGCATTCCTGCACGGACGGTTTCCCGTAGGGCCCGTAGCTAAACTCGATAGTGCCCGCAGGGACCGACAGATAAATCCCAAGCACCGTACGCAAGGCGCCTCGGGCGATAACAAAGCGCTCCTGATCGTGTTCGAAAACAAAGCGCGCAGCCCGGGCTTGTTCGGCCGGGTTGAGGAGTTTTTGAAAGTCACGGTGTTGCGGGGCAAGCGCCGCAAGCGGTATTTTCCAAGTATCAATCGGCGTGGGTATTGATGCGGCCGGAATCGAACTCATGGGGCGTGGAAGGTTTTCATTGGATATGGCTTTAGCCGGCACACCTGAGCGTGACGCCGAGCAGCACTAAAAGCGCCACACTGCTGGTGAGCACAAGCGCTGCGCTGGCTTAAACAATCCCAACGGCAATTTTACTCCTATAACGCTTTGTTATTCGAATCCTAATTAAACCGGTCTGGGGGTAATTATGAAGCGTTTGAAGTTTTTGGCCCTTGCGGGGAGCGGGTAAAGACGATCAGCGCCACACCACACAGTACGATTGCGCCACCGGATAAAACTCCGGGCGAGGGTCGCTCTCCGAGCAGCAGTATCGAAGCTGCAATGGTGAAAACCGGCAACAATAAAAGCACCGGCATCACATGAGAGACCGGGTTACGCGCCAGCACGGTGTACCAGATTCCATAGCCAAGCACAGTCATGACCAAGCCGAGATACACGACACTCCCCCAGCCAACCCAGGTGGCGTTGATCAGGGCTGTCAGTTGACCGCTCTCAAACAGTATTGACCCAACGAGCATCTGCGGCCCAGCCATAACCGCAATCCAGGCCACTGCGGCTAGCCCGGTAATGCGGTCGCTGATGCGCTTATACATGATTTGCCCCACAGACCAGATCAGCGCACCACTGCCTGTTAACACAATTGCGAAGAGTTGACCTTCCACGCTCGGCAGCCCAGCAATCAATATGATGCCGGCAAAAGAGACAGTCATCCCTAACAGGCGTTGCAGGCCTGGGCGTTCACGAAAGAAAACTGCCGCCAGCAGCACCGCAAAAGGGACCTCCAGATGCACCACGATAATGGCAAGCGAGGCATCGATCATTGAAAGCCCGGTAAAGGTCAGGCCGTACTGGATCGTGGAGCCAACCAGCGCTATCCAAAATAGATCCTTCAGGCAGTTGCGTGGGAACGGTACGAACCAGACTAAAACCAGCGCAGCAATAAGAAAGCGCATGCTCATCAACATAAGCGGTGGAAACTCAGCAAGCGCGGCTTTGGATAGCGTGAACCCCAGACCCCAGGTCAAGGGAACACAACTGGCGAGCAACAGTTCACGGAACTTCATAAAGCGATCCTACAGTCCTTACGACTAAACAGGTGTCTTAGGCGCGACCCAGGTCAGAGGAGTTGGCAGTCCAGTTAGGATCAGTTAGTCTGTCGGCGTTCGTACTTCTGATTTGACCTTAACCGACATGCCCAGAGCGCTATCGACTTCGCTGCGTTTTAGTTTGCTTTTCCTTTGGCCGGCTTTTTTGCCGGTGGTAGCTGAAACAGTTGAATCGACTTCGCCACTATGGATGCAGGTATCACCGATCCCCGGGGCCGGTGAGTTTCGTACACTCGCCGGTTTTGCTGGCGATGAACAGATGTTTGTGGGCAGCATCAATCAGCCAAGTTTCAGTGCGAGCGGTTTTTGGGGCAGTGGCGAGGGCCTTTCATCTTTCGCCAATGCTTATTCCAGTCGTGATGCCAGCTTGTTTCATTCAATTGGAAATTCGGGCGTCAGTTTTTCTGGTGCTGCTTTTGATCTTTATCCTTTTGGGTTGCATTGGACAGCCGGCGGCTCACTGATTGAAGCGGATGATGCTCCTGATCGAACCAGCTGGTTTTTGGGTGTGCGTTCGGGACGGGCAGGTGCCCAGGTATTTCAGGTGGATCGACCTGATGGCGTAGCGGCTCACGCCCTGGCGCTGAATCTGAATTTACCCCTGGGGCAATTACGGGCGGCTCGTGTGGCGGCTCCTGACCAGGCGGGACTCAGCGTCATCGGCTGGCAAATAGGGCTAGGCCGCTTGGCACAATTGGCGCTGCAATTTCGCCAGGGCGAGAGCACGCGCTATGCGGATGGCGCTTATCAACGCTGGATGGTCAGTCTGTCTGGAGTTTTTGGACACCCCGGGGGAATGCTTGCGAACCAGGGGGATGAAAATCAAGCGGGCATTGTCCACACTGCGTTGTTGGCGGCCGGGGCAGTTGGAATCGCTTTGGTTGCCAGTTCCGGCAGTGATAGCACCGATTCGCGCTTACGTTACTCCACACAAAATGATGCAGCCTACAATGTAGTCAATGGCATCAACCCGACGTCAGTTGCCCAGAACCGCGAATATGGCGGTTGGGTGTATCGCAACTCGGATGCTACGTTTAGCGCTGGTGAGCCTAAAAAAGGTACCGTAGATAAAGTTAATCTGGGCTCGCCAATGGACGTGCCTTCTGGAACCACTACCACGGCGTCTTATCACACGCACGGTGCTTTCGATCCCGTTTACGACAGCGAACACTTCTCGGCGGTGGACGTGACAATGAATAACACATGGGGTGTCGATGGGTACCTTGGCACCCCGGCCGGTTATCTAAAATACCATCACTACGTGACGGGAATCATTACTACCATTGGCACCATTGCCAACTGATTAATACTATTCCTTGAAAACGTCAAAAACAGGGCCGAATCTGCGTTAACTGCGGAGCCCGGTTGGAGGTCTTAATTTGAGCGAGCATTATTGTTGCGACGCAGTTGTCATCGGTGCCGGGGTGATCGGGGCCGCTGTGGCGCTTGAGCTTACCCGGGGCGGGCGCAAAACTATCAGCGTCGACCGCCTGCCGGCAGCCGGTTACGGCTCAACCTCCAGTTCCTGCGCCATCATCCGGGTTCATTATTCGACTCTGGAAGGTACCGCGTTTGCCTATGACGGGTATTTTGACTGGAAGCATTGGAAAGCGTTTCTCGATTGCCCTTTGGATATCGAAGCTGCCCGATTCGAGGAAAGCGGATGCCTGGTGATGAAAACCAAGGGCAATGGCCACCTTGAAAAAATTGTAGCCAACGTTGAAAAATTATCCATACCCTATGAGCATTGGGACGCGCACCAGATTATAAAACGACTGCCGGGCTATGACTTACAGTCGTTCGCCCCTGCTCGGCGCATGGACGACCCCGATTTTGGCGAGCCAGGCAAGGGTCGTATCGAAGGAGGTGTTTTTTTTCCAACTGCGGGTTTTGTCAGTGACCCCCAGTTGGCCGCACAAAATATTCAAGTGGCAGCAACGGCGCGAGGGGCTAAGTTTTTATTTAACCGCGAGGTAACGGCCATACCGGTGAGCGCCAACCGGGTGGGGGGTGTGACCCTTGACGACGGCACTACGATTAGCGCTCCGGTTGTGGTTAATGTGGCCGGCCCGCACTCGTCTAAAGTGAACCAAATGATCGGGGCCGATGTAGATATGAAAATCACCACGCGGGCTCTGCGCCAGGAGGTTGCGCATGTGCCCGCGCCGCAAGGTCTTGATTTTGAGAGCTCTAAATTGGTGATATCAGATAATGATATCGGGGTGTATTGCCGCCCGGAAACAGGTAATTTTGTGCTTGCCGGTAGTGAGGATCCTGAGTGCGATCTGCGCGAGTGGGTGGATCCGGATGATTTCAGCCGTGATTTCACCGAGCAGGCGACTACCCAGGCGTTGCGGCTTGCCCAGCGGATGTCAGGGCTGAAAGTGCCGACTCGCATGCGTGGCGTGGTCGATCTTTACGATGTGACCGAAGACTGGTTGCCGATTTACGATCGCTCAGCGGTTGATGGCTTTTATATGGCCTGCGGATCCAGCGGCAATCAGTTTAAAAATGCCCCGGCGGCAGGGCGGTTGATGGCGGGCCTTATAGATTACTGTGAGGCGGGCAATGACCATGATCGCCATCCGCTTCAATTTGGCCTGGCGCATATCGATTTTGTACTCGATACGGCGACTATGTCACGCCTTCGTAAGATCAATCCCGACAGCAGTTTCTCAGTGCTGGGCTAAACTGCTCCCAACTCGGCGGTGGGGCGGTTTTAGCTGATATCCAGCCCGAACTGCTCGGCGGTTTCCAGCAGCATCTCCCACAATGAAAGGGCAAAGCCGCGGGGGACAAAAAGATCGAGTCCGGTTGGGGAGCGCCACAGCGTTACCCCGACGTGATGAAAGCCGCTGGAGGCAACTTGTCCATCTGTGAAGTGTGATTCGCGAAGATCAATGGGAATAAAACGGTTGAGACAGGTCGCTGCCTCAGGCCCGCTGATCCGGATATGAGTGCGGGAGTGGGATAGATCCAGTGTGGCCCCGCTGTCAGCAGACAATTGCGGTGGCTCGGCATTCAGCAGCCACCACTTTAATGGCTCGACCCGTAAAGCGATGCCGTAAGAGCCGGTGGCCGAATGGCCGGGCTGTGGTGCTGATGTGCAGCCAATAGCCTGCGCCAGTTGATCGCCGACCTGGGTCACAGTTTGCGGCCATGCAGCCACCTGATGCAGTACCAGGCCTGTGATTTCCTGCAGGCGCACACCAGGCTCACCTGGCTTACCGTGTGGGCCGCGCCTATAGCCGGCACCTAGAGCGGAGTGTCGTTCAGCCATACATGCGCTCCCCGTTGGGATCGAACATATGGGGAGAGACGATCTCGACTGCGGTATTACCTTTACGAATCGGATCGGCACACACCACAGCTTTGTCTTGCCACTGGCTGTGCCCACCTGAGATAAATCCCAGGCCGATCCAATGGCCCAGCGCTGGTGAGTGAGTGACGGCGGTAATCCAGCCTTCACCATAGCCTTCGATATGGTCCGGGGCACATAACAGCGACCCTGCGTTGAAGATCTCACGTCGATCACGGGGAAAAATTCCCACCAGTCGTGGCCGATTATCGCGGGTCATGTCCGGGCGTTTGCGAAGAGCGCTACCAATGTAAGGTTTCTTATCAGATGCCATGCGACCAAGTCCTGCGTCTTCAATAGTGACCCGACCATCGAGTTCGGCTCCAGTCACATGGCCTTTTTCAATACGCAGCGCACCCAGTGCTTCAAGACCGTATAGGCAACCATTCATTGAGCGGGCACTCTCCCACAGAGCGTCCATTATGTCTGGGCCAAAATCAGAGGGCACGTAAACCTCAAAGGCGCGTTCACCAGAAAAGCTGATGCGTGCGATTCGGCAAGGGACCTTGCCTTTTAAGGTGGTTTCCAGAACTCCCATAAATGGAAGGTTGGCATCGGATATGGCAGCGGGGTTCTCGACGCAGGATTCGAGTACTTGCCGTGACTTGGGACCTGCCACTGCAACACCGGCCCATTGCTCGGAAACCGAGGTCACGTGGACTCGCAAATCGGCCCAGCGGGTTTGCAGTAGCTCTTCCAGAAAAGCCATAACCTTGCCCGCATGAGCTGTTGTCGTGGTCATGAAGTACTCTGACTCGCTAAGGTGCCAGGTGGTGCCATCGTCCATCACAAAGCCGTCGTCACGTAGCATGATGCCGTAACGGGCCTTGCCGATTGGGAGTTTGGCGAACGGATTACTATAGATGCGGTTCAATAGTTCGGTTGAATCGGGACCCTGAATTGCAATTTTGCCAAGCGAAGTCACATCACAAAGACCAACGGTGCGACGAGTCGTTTGCGCCTCACGCACATAGGCATCGCCGATCGTTTCGCCTGAGCGGGCAAAATACCAGGGCCTGTGCCAAAGCCCGGCCATGGTCATTGTGCCGCCGGCCTCCAGGTTCCACTCGTGCAGGGGTGTGCGCCGCAAGGCACGAAAATGGTTGCCGACGTTGCGGCCCTTAAGCGCGCCCAGACTGACAGGAGTATAGGGCGGTCGAAAGGTGGTGGTGCCGACTTGGGGAATCTCCTTACCCAGAGCTTCAGCCATTAACGCAAGGCCAATGATATTACCCATCTTGCCCTGGTCGGTTGCCATTCCCAGTGTGGTATAGCGTTTAAGGTGTTCAACGGACACATAGCCTTCGCGATGAGCCAATCGGATGTCTTCCGTGGTGACGTCATGCTGGGGGTCGACAAAAGATTTCAACTGGCGCCCAGGCACGCTGACCTCGTAAAGAGGGGCTATTGCCCCTTGCCATCCTCCGGGTGCAGGGGTGGCGGTAGAGCCTTGAGCGCCTCCCAGGTGTGTTATTGCGCGCTCCGCGGCTGCCTGTCCAGATAACAGACACGCACTATCGTTCCAGACCCCTGCGGCGCTACCGGCCATCGCTAAAGGCTCGTTGGTTTGTCCAGGGACAAAGCAGGCGAGATCGGCATCCCACACCGGCTTGACCCCGCGGTGTGACAGAAGGTTGACCACTGGGGACCAGCCGCCGGAAACAAGGAGTAAGTCACAGTCGGTTTTGCCGGCCTCTCGCCAGTTGGCCGCCTGCTGTTCGGCTATGCCGAGCGCTGTAATGCCTTTTGCACCATGCGCCATCAGTGGGGCTGCGCCCGTACGCAATGCTGCATGAGCATCTGTGGCCTGGGCACGGATAGCATCCGGTATGCTCTTTCGGGCATCCAGGATCTGGACCGAAGCGCCCGCTTGAGCGAGTTCGGCCGCGCCCGCGTAGGCAGAATCGTTGTTGGTGGCGATCACGATGTTCTCACCCGCACGAACCGCAAAACGATTAAGGTAAACGCGAGCTGCATTTGCCGTCATGATGCCGGGCCGATCGTTGTTACCAAAAGCCACGTGACGCTCCAGAGCCCCGGTTGCGAGCACGGTGTATCTGGCGCGCAGTGTCCAGCAGCGTTGCCGCGGCATCCACGTCGGCGGTTCAGCCAGGTGATCGGTTACACGCTCCAGCAGGCCGGCAACACCTCCATCATAAAGGCCGAACGCTGTGGTACGGACCATAATGCGTACACCGACACCTTTGAGTGCTTTGATCTGCTCTGCAAGATTATCTGTTGCTTGCGGTTGAGCCAGTGTATCTCCGCCCAGTATTCCTTCTTGCTCAACCAGGATCACATCAAGGCCGGCTTTCGCAGCGGTTAAGGCTGCGCTTCGACCGGCAGGGCCGCTGCCGACCACAAGCAGATCACAGTAACCATGGGCATGCTCGTAGTGATCCGGGTCTGGCGAGCGAGACGCTGTACCCATCCCGGCTGCTTTGCGGATGATCTTTTCATAGCGCATCCACATGCCAGTGCCCGAGCCCCATTCGAAGGGGGGTAAACCCATGAAGGTTTTGTAGTAAAACCCAGCGGCCAGGAAGCGCCCAAAGAGGTTGTTAATTGAGCCGACGTCAAAGCGTACACTGGGCCATGCGTTCTGGCCTTGTGCGACCAGGCCCGCATAGAGTTCCTGGGTGGTGGCGCGGACATTTGCATCACGCCGATCATCTCGGCCGATGGTCACCAGTGCCCCGGACTCCTCGACTCCGGCGGACATTAATCCACGGGGTCGATGGTATTTAAAACTGCGCCCCAGTATTTGTTGGTTGCTCGCCAGCAAGGCAGAGGCCAATGAGTCGCCCGCGTGGCCGTACAAGGTTCGACCGTCCCAGGTGAAATTCACCAATTGGTCGCGGTCGATATAACCGCCTTTGGTAAGTCGTGTAGCCGTCATGACTCGTTTACCGGGTCAGCGCTTGGCGCCAAGACGCTCGCCAGGCCTTCGTGAGCCGGGCGGACAGAATGAATTTCATGGGTACGGGTGTCTCGTTCAACTACGATCCACATTCGACACCCGTGCAGGTGTTGCCAGGTTTCGAGTTGGACACCGTCGATATTATCGCGTTGGAATACTGCCTCAAGCCACGCCTCGGCCGGTGCCTCGAGCGCCGGATACTCAACAGATGCATCGCCACCGTAGCTGAACTCGCTGTGGTCGCGTGTGCCGCAGAACGGGCAGGGAATTCTCAGCATGGTCGTGATTTATCCGTGCAGTTTCGGGTCTGGGCCCGCACCGCGTTCGTCGATATTGATACCCCGCTCAAAGCGAGACAGGGTGTGGTTCAAGATCACCGGATGGGGTCGGTCGTTAGCGATCAGATCGGCAAAATACCAACCCGATGCCGGGCTTGCCTTAAAGCCGCCATAGTTCCAGCCGGCATTCAGGTACAAGTTGCTGAGCGGTGTTTTACATAAAAATGCGGATCCGTCCATGGACATATCCATAACGCCCGCCCAGTGTCGCAAAAGCCGCACCCGACCCAGGCAGGGCAAAATGGAGGTAGCGCATTCGGCGACATCCTGCACGATTGGAAAATTACCGCGTTGCGCGTAGGATTTGTACCAATCCAGGTCGCCGCCAAAGACCATGCCGCCTTTGTCCGACTGAGAAATGTAGAAGTGGGCCCCACCGACCCCGAAGACCACGACTTGATCCAGTAGCGGCTTAAGCGGTTCAGAAACAAAGGCCTGCAGTTTGTGTGATTCAATTGGCAGCTTTCCAAGCTCAGCCATTCGCCACAGTCTTGACGTGTTACCGGCAACCGCGAAGCCGATTTTCTTCCCCCGGATAATGCCGCGACTGGTTTTTAAGCCGGTCACCTGGCTGGCTGTACGTTCAACGCCCGTGACTTCACAATTTTGAATGATGTCAACCCCACGTTGGTCAGCACCTCGAGCGTAACCCCAGGCAACGGCGTCGTGGCGTGCCGTGCCTGCGCGAGGTTGTACTGTGGCCCCAATGATTGGAAAACGGGAATCAGCGCTGTAATTCAGGTGTGGTATTTTGCGTTTTAGTGTTGGCAGATCCCACAGCTCGCCATCAGCGCCGGTCAGGCGCATGGTGTTGTAGCGCCGTGCCGCGCCATCACGTGCGGCGGGGCTATGTAGCAGCGAGACGTGCGACCGCTGACTGAACATGACGTTGTAGTTCAGTTCGTGGCTTAGATTTTCCCAGAGCTTGAGCGAGTGCTCGTAAAATTCGCGATTGCCGGGCAACATGTAGTTAGATCGGACAATCGTGGTATTGCGCCCGGCGTTACCGCTGCCAAGCCAGCCCTTGTCCAAGACGGCGACATTTGTGATACCGTGGTTCTTAGCAAGATAATACGCGCTCGCCAGGCCATGAAGTCCGGCACCAACGATGACGACGTCATATTCGGTTTTGGGCTCAGGATCCCGCCAGGCGCGCTCCCAGCCTTTCTGTTTAGACAGGCCGTTGCGAAAGACGTTCCAGGCAGAATAAGGTTTCATGGATTCTGTTGTGGCCAGATTAAAGTGGTTATCAGCAAGTTACGATAACAATTGGGCAGATCAGGACAACCTATCCATTGTACAACCTCTGTCGTCACTCCATGCTGGATATTAGTGTGAGTTACACCTATTGGACAGAGCCAATGTTAAACCGAAGGTGATGCAAAGTTGATCGTTTACACGCCAATTCTATGTTAAAGCCTGACCCACCGTCGCGCTACCCACCCGCAAGCGTTGCTTGGGTTATCTGGGGATTGGGAGCTGGGTTTTTCCTTCTGGGATTTTTTCATCGGGTCGCACCGGCCGTACTGCATCACGAACTCAGCCTGGATTTTGGTTTGAGCGCAGCTACCTTGGGAAGCCTGTCGGCCCTTTATTTTTATTCCTATGCAGCAATGCAGGTGCCCACGGGGCTTCTTGTCGACCGCTTAGGGCCGCGCCGCCTTCTTTTGGGCGGCTTGCTGGCGAGTACGCTAGGAGCGCTGATTTTCGCTTTTGCACCCGATCTCATCTGGGCAGGCATCGGTCGTTTTTTAATTGGCGGATCGGTGTCTGTGGCTTTTGTGTGCACATTAAAATTGGCTACACATTGGCTGCCCGCGCACCGTTTTTCAATGGCAATCGGACTGCTGTTGGTTGCCGGAATGTTAGGCGCGGTTTTTGCCGGAGTACCCCTGCAGTTTGCAAGTGGCATGTTTGGCTGGCGGGCAGTGACTGCTGCGGCAGCGGGGGTTGGCTTATTGCTGGGCCTGGTGGTGTGGTTGATGGTGCGGGATGATCCCGCAGAGCGAAATTACGATAGTTATGTGAATGTCCACGTTCAAGGGGGGCACTGGTCTGCTGAGTGGCAAAAACTCACCGCGGTTTTTGGGTACCGAAACACCTGTCTTCTGGCAATTGCCCCTGGCGGGATCGTAGGATCTGTTCTGACTTTTGCAGGATTGTGGGGAATGCCATTTCTGACCGATGTTTATGGTCTGTCGCCCGCCGCGGCGGCCACGCTTTGTTCGGTTTTAATGTTTGCGATGGCTTTCAGTGGTCCACTGTTTGCGCTGTTGTCAGAAAGGATTTCTCGACGGCGGACCCCATACCTCGTTGCTACAGTGCTTGCTTTTTGCAGTTGGACGCTTGCGTTGCTGGTTCCAGATCTGCCATTGTGGCTTCTGGTGAGCGCACTTGTGAGTGCGGGGTTTTTTTCCGGGGCGATGATCCTGGGGTTTACCCAGGCAAAAGAGTCGGTGCCACTGGTGTTGGCGGGAACGATTTCTGGGGTTATTAATACGGGTGTTATGTGCGGGCCAATGCTGTTACAGCCATTGATTGGTTGGTTGCTGGACCGTTTCTGGCGCGGTATGACAGGGACGGACGGCATGCGGGTGTATCATTTTGAAAACTACCGGGTTAGCTTTTTGTTGATGCTGGCGTGGTTGGCAATTGCGATAGTGAGTATTGCACTCACTCGTGAGACACGCTGTGAGCAAATGAGTAGCGCTGATCGTGCGTATCCAGGGTCCAAGCGCTAAGCAAACGGGGTACATAAACGAATGAATGAGGAACTTGAAAAATTCCTGAAAAATAACCCCGAGTTACGGTTTGTCGACGTCCTGTTGCCCGACATTTGCAATATTGTGCGCGGAAAACGGATCCCACGTGACGACCTTGCCAAGGTATATGGCGATGGCTTGCAGGTACCCAGTTCGATTTACCTGCTCGATGTCACCGGTCGCGGCACTGATGCAGGTGGGCGCGGTTTCTCAGACGGCGATCCCGATGTCAAAGTGCGCCCGGTTCCCGGATCGCTTAACCTAGTCCCGTGGGGCCCTCCAGGAGCAGGGCAGGTGCTTGGCAGTTTGTATGAATTGGATGACTCTGCGTGCCCGGTGGATCCGCGCCACGTGCTTAGCGCTGTGGTCGAGCGGCTACGTGAATCAGGCCTACATCCGGTGGTGGCACTGGAGCTGGAGTTTTACCTGATTGATGCGGCGAGTGCAGATGAAGGTAGGCCGTGTCCACCGGTATTGCCCGACACCGGTCGGCGAGCCTCGGCGACCCAGGTATACAGCCTTGCCGACCTTGATGGGTTTACTCGATTTCTCAGTGAAGTTGAGACGACCTGTCAGGCGCAGGGGGTACCGCTAGGCGCCACCACTGCAGAATATGCAGTGGGTCAGTATGAGATCAATCTGCAACATGTAGAAGATCCGCTGCGCGCGGCTGATCACGCGATCCTACTGCGCAGAGCAGTTCAAGGACTGGCTCGAGGGCATGACGCCGTGGCCACTTTTATGGCCAAACCCTATCCTGAAGATGCCGGTAATGGCCTGCACGTCCACGTCAGCGTACTGGATGACAAGGGACACAATGTATTTGATAACGGCAGTAGTGAGGGGAGTGTTCAACTGCGCCAGGCCGTTGCGGGGATGCTGGATTTACTACCTCAATCGATGGCAGTTTTTGCCCCTAATGTGAATTCATACCGGCGTTTTGCACCGAACCTGTACGTACCTACCGGACCGACCTGGGGGTATAACAATCGATCGGTCGCCGTCCGGATCCCTGCGGGAGATAACACGGCGCGGCGCATTGAGCATCGCATGGCTGGCGCAGATGCCAACCCGTACCTGACACTTGCCGCGGTGCTGGCTGGCCTGCACCATGGCATCAGTCAAGGGCTGGCCCCGCCCGACCCCCGCACCGACAATGCCGGTACCGAGCTTGATAGCGCAGTCCCATTTACCTGGCAGGGGGCGTTAGATGAGCTGACAAAGCCCTCGGTGCTTGATGAATATCTGGGGGCGGAATATTTGTCACTGTATCGCCAGTGCAAACAGTTTGAGCTCGACACCTATGCCAAGGAGTTTACGCCGTTGGAATACCGCTGGTACCTTGTGCCCGAGTAGCGCTTTCAAGCGCAAGGCATTAACTAAAAAAGCTACGATGATCACGCTGACCGCACCGAACATTGCCAGGGAGTAGCCAATATTTTAGGAAAAGTATTCTTGCGCGCTTATGAGGTACCGGCTTTGCATGACGAGGTTTAGGCCTGACATCGGCCCACCAGTAACCCCTACCGACCAGGTCACGAGAAAAACGAATGCGAGCAGAGCCGGTTCTGGATCAAGCGGTAACAGAATCGCTGATGCCGTTACGATACTGACCAGGGCGTGGACACCCGCTACCGCTAACACCAGTAATACGGCGAGCACCGCAACAGTCACTTCAGGCGTGAAAGCGCCAACATTCAGCGTTGGCGATGTTTGCGATATCAGTGCCGCAAGGCCAGTCGCCATGATGCTGGCACTGAAAAACAATGCCAGCTCACCATATATCTCCGGCAGGCGCTCCGAGCTGAAGTTTCCAATAGTGCTTAAAGCTTGAAAGAGTGATCGCCGCCAGGCCAGCACGGCTGTGGTGACGTCAATAGACAAGGCAGATACCAGTACCAGGACTAAGACTGTGGGAAGTACATGATGCAGCGCTAGCACACAGATCACCATGATCGACGGCACCCATAGCGCACTAAATTTTACTGGGAAACCTTCAAAGGTTGCCAGCGCTTCACCCGCACGGAAGCGATGTTCGGCAAAGGTAAAAACGAAACCAAACAGGCATGATGGTGTAGACGGCATGCATAGTTCAGCCAGTCGAGCGCTCGGCGCGTAAAGCAGGCACGTCGCCATTGCGGTGAAAAAAGACCACCACAAAGTGGCCAGTGCAAACTTCGTTGGATCGAAGTGGCTGTGGTGCGCTTAAGGCGTCCATTTCGAGCAAGTCGGTCTCCAAAAATCATCAGCGCCGACAGGTTGATCATCGCAGCAAATAGGTGCGGTCCTGCGAGCGTTTTAAAAAAGATTTTTAAGCCTGATGTCACCAATTCACGTTTTCCTGACCTGCATCGGTGATCAGGCGTAAATAGCTTGCCGCAGACAACAAACTAATCAGTAGGTGATTCTGGGTTATGAGCTGTAACAGCGGGAGGCTGCGATATCCGATTAAGTAAGCCCAGCCCAGAGCACCAAAACCAACAGCAGTAAAGATGAAACACTAAATTCTTTGAATTCTTTGAATTCGTCGGGTTCGTCGCCACAGCATCATCAATGCTGTCAGTGCGCATCCGCCCGAAAGCCGGAGAAAATCACTTAAGCCAAAGCCGGCAAGGGCTGTTGCCAGAATCATGACCAACAGCTACTTGCCCGCAATGCGTTGTTGTTGGATATGATGTGTGGACAGTTTCAAAGCGGATTAACTCGACAGTGGTGCAGTTCGAACTGCGCTGATGCAAGATGACAGGATCAGGTGTTGAACCGGGCAAACGGATAGCGTGCACGCTCTATTGTAGGTGTTCCTAAAAGTCGGTTAGATTCGCCGCTACGGGTTGTGGACGACCACAGTGATCACCCGACAATGTTCTGTCACCATGAAATGGAGGTAAGGGATGTCACAAAGAATTCAATGGCGCCATCTGACTGGTCTTGGTGCAGTGCGGTGAGTGCTTTTGATCAGGCACCGATCATTAACCGGGTCGAGACCTTTAGTCGGGAGTTCGTTGCCTTCGTGCGGGTCAGCGCGAACGATGGAACCGATGGTTGGGGCCAGGTTTCCCCCTATAACGCCGACATCAGCGCGCAGGTGCTGCACCGCCAGGTTGCGCCCTGGGCATTGGGTCAGCCCGCAAGCGATATCGCTGCACTGGTCAACTCAATACCCGAGCATGAACACAAGTTTCCCGGATCTTATCTGCGTCGGGCGCTTGCTGGTCTAGAGACGGCACTATGGGATCGGTTGGGAAAGATTCAGCAAAAAAGCGTGTGCGAGTTACTGGGCGGGACTCCGGGCCCGATAAGGGCTTACGGATCCAGCATGCGTCGAGACATCACCGCGCAAGCCGAGGCAGAGCGCCTGGTTGCACTGCGCCAGCAATTCGGCTTCGATGCTTTTAAGTTCCGAGTCGGTGCTGAGTGCGGCCACGATGTGGACCAGTGGCCGGGACGTAGCGAGGAAATCGTGCCCAAGGTACGGCGCGCATTGGGGCCTGAGGTTTCGCTTCTGGTAGATGCCAATGGAGGATTTTCACCCTCTCGGGCGATAACATTAGGACAAATGCTTGAAGATGAAGGTGTTGAACATTTCGAGGAGCCTTGTCTGTACTGGGAATTGGATCAAACCCGAAAGGTAACCCAGGCGTTATCACTGGATGTAACCGGGGGAGAGCAGGATTGTGATCTTGCCACCTGGCGGCGAATGGTTGAGATGCCCGCGGTCGACATCGTTCAACCAGACGTGTGCTACGTTGGCGGGATGCTCCGAGCGATAGAAGTTGCCAAGATGGCGGCATCGCAGGGATTGCCATGCACTCCACACTGCGCCAATCTGTCCATGGTGACGCTTTTTACGATGCACCTGTTACGTGCTATTCCGAATGCCGGGAAATACCTGGAATTCTCGATTGAAGGCCCTGAGTACTGTCCCTGGCAAGAGGGTCTTTTTGTCGAATCCCCTTTTACAATCAACGAAGGCCAGGTTATGGTCAGTGACAAACCGGGATGGGGCGTTGAGATTCATCCTGATTGGTTGGCGGATACCACCTACCAGGTCAGCGAGTTGCCGCACTGAGGGCGCATTTCATGTCGAACGATTCCCCAACCGTATTTGCCCCTGATTACAAGGAATCTCCCTACTGGTGGGAGCGTACTCCACGGGTACCCTCATTGCCGTCGGACCTGCCTGCCTCGGTAGATGTGCTGGTGGTTGGGTCCGGTTATACGGGCCTTTGCGCTGCTCTTGAAACCGCGCGGGGCGGGCGCAGCACCTTGGTGATCGATACCCATGAGCCAGGCTGGGGTTGCAGTTCGCGCAATGGCGGCCAGGTGTCTACCGGCATCAAGCCAGATTTTGCCGCGCTTGAAAAAGCCCATGGCAGCACCACCGCTATGGAGGTGCATCGGGAAGGTCAGCGTGCACTGGCCTGGATCGGGGACTTTGTTGCTAAAGAACAGATTGATTGTGATTACCAGGTTTGTGGGAGATTTTATGGGGCGCACACTCCGGCGCACTACGACAAATTGGCCCAAAAACTAAAAACCCAGCCGCCAGGTCTTGAGATGGAGGCATTCATGGTGCCACGCGCTGAGCAACATAGCGAAATTGCAACAGATTTTTATCACGGAGGACTGGTGCAGACCCGGCACGCCAGTGTAGACCCTGCCGCCTATCATCAGGGGATCCTGGATCGTGCAGTAAAGAGCGGCGTGACGGTAGTCGGGGGGACTTCGGCAACGGCGTTGAGCCGCGCCCGCGATGGCGCAGGGTTTGTTGTCGAGACCAGTCGGGGTTCAATCCGGGCTGGCGATGTGGTAATCGCCACCAGTGGATACACCTCTGGACTCACACCCTGGCAGCAGCGCAGAGTTTTCCCGATCGGCACCTATATGCTGGCCACCGAAGATTTGGGACGCGATACGGCACGCGCGCTCATTCCCGGCGAAAGGATGATCGTCGATACACGCCGGATTGTCGTTTATTACCGACTGTCTCCGGATGGAAGCAGGGTTCTGTTCGGCGGACGGGTTTCTCTAAACGAGACTGACCCCGCAGTGAGCGGTCCGCGACTGCATAGGCAATTGTCGACTATTTTTCCGCAGTTAGGCCAGGCACGCATAACCCATTCCTGGATGGGTTTTGTCGGCTGGACTTTTCAGCATATGCCTCATCTGGGGCGCCACGACGGTATCTGGTATGCCATGGGGTATTGCGGATCAGGTGTTGCGCTCGCCGGTTACTTTGGTACCCGGTTGGGCCAGCAGGTACTGGGCATAGAAGAGGGGCGTAGCGTTCTGTCAGATCTGCCGTTTCGGACACGCCCGCTGTACTACGGTAAGCCCTGGTTTCTTTCTGCATCTGTGGGTTGGTACGGCTTTTTGGATCGGCTTGGCATATAGTTTGCCTCTAGCGATACGACGCTGTTAGTTCAAACAAGGGTTTTACAGGAGGAGCAAGATGAGTCAAATAGAACCGGTCAGGATTCCGGCAGGTCACGGAAAGGCTGTACGTCTTGAGGCGGGTGCGAAAGTAAAACTTATCAATACCTATGGCACCCAGGTCGTCGACTGCTGGGCGTTGAACGCCTACGATCTGAATGAGTTTATGTCGATGGAGTCGACGCGGGCAACCAATGTGCGACTCAACCCCATCCTGGGCGATACGTTCCTTACCAATAGGCGCCGTGCGATTATTACCCTTTTGGAAGATACGACCCCCGGTATTCACGATACCGTTATGGCGGCTTGCGATCGGCATCGGTACACGCTCCTGGGTGCCAAAGGTTATCACCGAAATTGCCAGGACAATCTGATTGAAGGACTGCAGGAGATTGGTGTGACATTGCCGTTCAGCATCGCTGGTTCCTGGAATATCTTTATGAATATTCCGGTACAGCAGGATCGCAACAGTTTGGACTTTCTCCCTACTCAGTGTGAGCCGGGTCAGTTTGTCGTACTGCAGGCTAAGATGGACTGTTATGTTGTATTTTCGACCTGCCCTCAGGATCTCCTGCCGATTAATGGAGAAGGGGGTGCGGCTCCCAGTGACTGTCATTTTCAGGTGATCTGAACGTTTTTGATCAGACTCGAAAGTCCATTACCCTAAAAAGTCCAGCGTGGGGTTATTTTCAGGGACGTAACATGACCTCCAGGACAAACCGGGTTCCAAAATAGCCCAATGCCAAAAGAGCGAATCCAGCACCTGTCCAAAGGACGGCGATGCGTCCGCGCCAGCCAAAAAAAATCCGGCCAGATATAAGGATTACAAGGCTGATCCACGCCAGTAGTGCCAGCAGCGTATGGTGGTTAAACAAAAAGGCATTGCCGAACATCTGTCCAGATGAGAGCGCGCCGCTTACCAGGGTAATACTCAGGAGCGTAAATCCGATATACACCAGTTGGAATAAAATAGTTTCCATGGTTTGGATCGGGGGAAGCGCGGATAAAATCCCCTTGGAGTGTTTGTGTTTGAGGGTCCAGTCCTGGGCACTGAGGAGCAGTGCCTGAGCCAGCGCAAGACTGACAAGGGCATAAGCAAGGCCCGCACCGAGGATATGAGCCAGTCCGGTCGTTCCTTGTAGTTGAATCGCGTAAGCATCTCCCGGGAAAAGCCAGCCTATAGTGACTCCCAGTGTGGCAGCGGGAAACACTAATACGCCAAGAATATGAACCGGCTGGAGTAACCGAGCAATCAAGTAAAGGACAACTACGACAAAACCGATCAAGGATAGCGTCGTGCCCAGGGCGAGGTTTATCCCTCCGGTAGACAGCCCCAATGGCGCCAAGCTGAAGCCATGACCGCCGACAGCAAGGTAAGCCAGCAGGGCTTCAAATGATCGGTCGCGGGTCGAGTCTGCAGGCCCGCTATTTTGACGAAGCATGACGACGGTTGCAGTGAGGTAAAACAGCGCGGCGGTTAGGCTAAACAATTCTGTCATGGGTTTGCGAAGCCATTGGCCGGCCGGATGATTCTTCCAACGGGGACTTTAAGTTTCTGATCAGATTCAATGACCATGTAAAATAGATGCTCTAAAGATTAATGATTTCCTGATTTTATCCCAACTGCGTAAGGTTTCATTGCGGTTTGGCGTCTTAGCAGGCGTTAGACCACGCAGCAATCCTGGACAACCGATATGTTTTCTCAACTCAGCGATAGGCTTAAAGCGACTTTTAAGGGCCTAACGGGCCGCGGCCGCCTGAATGACGACAATATTCGCGATGCCATGCGTGAGGTGCGTATTGCACTGCTCGAGGCTGATGTGGCGCTTCCAGTGGTTCGGACTTTCCTCGAGCGGGTTCGTGTGCGGGCCGTGGGGACAGAAGTGCTCCAGAGTCTTAGCCCGGGTCAAGCGGTGATCAAAGTGGTTCATGACGAACTGGTCACTTTAATGGGTGAGCGAAACGAAAGCCTTAATCTTGTAGCTCGCCCCCCAGCAGTAATACTGCTGGCAGGACTGCAGGGTGCAGGAAAGACCACCAGCGCGGCAAAGCTGGCGCGGTTTTTACAAGAGCGGGAAAAAAAGCAGGTGTTACTGACCAGCGTTGATGTTTATCGGCCCGCGGCTATGGAGCAGCTTCGTCAACTGGCAGATCAGGTCGGCGCCCGTTTTCATGCAAAAGGGCAAGATCCGGTCGCGATCGCGACCGATGCCCTGGCTCAGGCCCGGGTAGGTGCTGATGACGTTCTGATAGTGGATACGGCAGGGCGTTTGCATGTGGATGACGAAATGATGGCCGAGATTGCCCAGATTCATGCGGCTGTCGATCCGGTTGAGACCTTGTTTGTGGTTGACAGCATGATTGGCCAGGACGCCGTCAATAGTGCGCGCGCCTTCAACGAGGCACTCGCCCTGACGGGCGTTATTTTGACCAAAGCCGACGGCGATGCGCGCGGCGGCGCAGCGTTGTCGATTCGTGAGGTCACATCAAAGCCGATCAAGTTCCTCGGTGTAGGTGAGGCAATCGATGCGCTGGAAGCCTTCCACCCGGATCGGGTTGCCTCCCGGATTCTGGGAATGGGAGACGTTGTCGGCCTGGTCGAGGACGTGCAGCGTAGTGTGGATGAGGGCCAGGCTCAGAAAATGGCCCGCAAGTTGGCAAAGGGTAAAGGCTTTGATTTTGAGGATTTTCGAGAACAACTGATTCAGGTTGAACAGATGGGTGGCCTGGGAGGTTTGATGGAAAAATTGCCTGGCGTATCCGATCTGCCGGCAGCGGTCCGGGCCCAGGCTGGCGGTGGCGAGACTGGCCGATTGATTGCAATCATCAATTCAATGACTCCCGGGGAGCGCACCTTTCCAGCGGTGATAAAAGGGTCGCGTAAACGACGCATTGCCACTGGGTCAGGCACTCAGGTCCAGGAGGTCAACCGCCTGCTTAAACAGTTTGCACAGATGCAAAAGATGATGAAAAAGGCTAAAGGAAAAGGGGGGCTGGCACGGATGATGGGGCAGATGAAAGGTGCTATGCCGGGTACAGGTAACCCCTTTGCCCGTTAAAGATGGCTGCGGGTTTTAGGTTTCAAAGGATACAAACTATGTTAAAATTGACTGGTTTAACGGATTTTTTAAGAGGAATTATTAAATGGTGACCATTCGGCTCGCTCGTGGCGGCTCCAAAAAGCGCCCGTTTTATTCGATTGTGGTGTCAGACCGCAAGCGGCAACCGCGTGGACGATTCATTGAGCGCATCGGTTTCTTTAACCCAATGGCAGCGCCCGGCGAAGAAACATTACGGCTCGATCGGGAACGTGCGCAATATTGGATAGGCCATGGCGCCCAACCCTCGGAACGGGTTGCTACCTTTTTGCAACAGGCCGACACGAAAGCCGCCTGACCTATTGCGTTTGCCGCAAGCGGCGGACTTCAAAATCGATGCCAGCACTGGCAGCCCAACCGCTGATTATGGGTCAAGTGAGTGGTGTTTTTGGAATCAAGGGATGGGTGCGTGTTTTTGATTACTCGCGTGAGCGCGGCGCGATACTCGCCCATCGGCGCTGGCTCTTGCGGCAAGATGCAAAGTGGCAAGAAGTAGCCGTGCTAGATGGGCGGCGCCAAGGTAAGGGCGTGGTGGCGCACCTTGACGGCTGCGACGACCGGGATCAGGCGCTAACACTGATCGGAATGGATGTTGCGGTAGATCCGCAGTGGCTTGAATCGCCTCAGGCTGGGGAATATTTCTGGTATCAGCTGGAAGGATTGGAAGTCATTAATTTGGCTGGCGAGTCGCTGGGTCGGGTGGATCATCTGATAGAGACCGGCGCCAATGATGTACTGGTGCTGACAGGAGATCGTGAGCGGTTAATTCCTTACGGTCCGGACGTAATTCGGCAAGTCGACTTAGAAACGGGGCAGATCGAGGTGGACTGGGATAAACATTTCTGATCGCTCTGGACTGTTGTGACGTTGGGGGCGCAATTTAAGTATGCGCTTAAGTATGCGCATAGATGTCGTTAGCATTTTTCCGCAGATGTTTGATGCGGTACGCGACTTTGGAATGACCCGGATCGCACTTCAGAACGAGAAGTTGCGACTCGAGTTATGGGATCCGCGGGATTTCTGCCAGGATAGGTACCGTCGGGTGGATGACCGGCCCTATGGCGGCGGGCCCGGCATGGTGATGATGGCGCCGCCACTGGCGGGGGCTATCCGGTCGGCTCGTTCTGCCGGTGGGGGTAAGGTGATCTACCTCAGCCCAAAGGGGCCTCGGTTGACCCAGGAACGGGTGCGGATTCTTGCGGCAGAGCCTGCCCTGGTGCTGTTGGCGGGGCGTTATGAGGGGGTTGACCAGCGTTTGCTGGAGCACGAGGTGGATGAGGAGTTGTCTATCGGCGATTATGTGCTGGCGGGTGGAGAGTTGCCAGCGATGGTGCTGATTGAAGCACTGGTAAGATACCTGCCTGGTGTGCTGGGTAACGATGATTCGGTTAAGACAGAATCATTCAGCGCTGGGTTATTGGATTGGCCGCAGTACACGCGGCCTGAGATGTTTGAAGATGTAGAGGTGCCGGCCCCGTTACTGACGGGAAACCATGAAGAAATTCGGCGTTGGCGATTAAAACAGGCCCTAGGTCAGACATGGCTGAGACGGCCAGATCTGCTGGCGCAAAGAGAGTTGAACGACGAAGAGCGCTCATTACTGGAGTCGTTCAGGCAGCAACACGAAAAATAGGAGAGTTCCAGATGACGAACATCATTGACCAGTTGGAAAGCGAACAGATTAAAACAGACCTGCCGGAGTTTCGCCCAGGTGACACTGTCCGTGTCCAAGTCAAGGTAAAGGAGGGCACCCGGGAGCGCCTTCAGGCATTCGAGGGCGT
>CAUZJT010000032.1:0-21589 GCA_963580215.1 Gammaproteobacteria bacterium | reverse complement strand
GACCCAACGTAGGCAAGTCGAGCCTGCTTAACCAACTGGTACGCGCTAAAGTGTCAATAATCTCGCGCAGACCCCAGACAACCTGGCGACGCATTGAAGCGATCCGCAGCGTAGAAGATGCCCAACTCGTGATTGTCGATACTCCTGGTCTTCATAAGGCTCGTGGAAGACTACTGAGTCGGATCGCAAACCAATCGGCTCGTGGGGCAGCCGAGGGCGCACACGTAGTGTGCCAGGTGATTGACGCACGAGTCTGGTCCCAAGCCGACCAGATCGTGCTCGAGCACTTCTCGAGGCCTTCCGTTCCATTGTGGGTGATCTTGAACAAGGTAGATCTTTTGCCAAATGTGAACCACGTACTACCTCGAATTAAAGCGCTCCAGGAGATTCACCCGTGGGTAGAGATTGTTCCAGTCTCGGCGAAATCTGGTTATAACTGTGAACAATTGTTTGAGTTGCTCCAGGCTGCAGCGCCTAATGGAAGTCCCGGTTACCCAAGTAACGAGCTAACTACTGCCTCATCGAGTTTTATCGCTGCAGAACTTGTTCGCGAGCAGATTTTCAGGCAGATGGGCGATGAAATTCCCTACGGCAGTGGTGTAGAGCTTACCCTTTTTGAAACCGACGAAAATCAACTTCTCCACATTGAGATCAATATCTGGTGCGAAACTGCGGGTCAAAAAGCAGCTTTGATAGGGGTCGGTGGGGAACGTCTTAAAAAAATCGGTTCTGCTGCGCGACGTCAAATCGAAAACGTGTTGGATTGTCGGGTTCATCTGGCGCAACGGGTTAAAGTCAAACGCGGGTGGGTCGACGACCGAAAGTCGGTTGTTGATTTGGGATATGGTATTTAACACCTCTCAAACCCGATGACGGCAGAGCGTGTTAAAGGCCAGCCCGGCTTCGTGCTCCATCGAAGACCTTTTTCGGAAACCAGTTTGCTCGTGGATCTTTTTTCGCGTGAGCATGGCCGGCTCACCGTAATCGCCAAAGGTGCTCGTCAGCGAAAATCTCAGGTTCGGGGTGTTTTACGGCCGTTTGGGCTGATTACTCTTGGCTGGTCTGGAAAGGGGGAAGTCAAAACCCTGACGCAATGTGAATCCCCAGGCCCCGCTTTTAACCTGCGCAGGCGACGTCTTTTTTGTGGGTACTATTTAAATGAGCTTTTGCTGAAGTTTCTTCACCGTTACGACCCGCATGAGACTCTATTTGATTGTTACCAGACAGCGGTCGCGCAATTGGCCCAAGGTGTAGACGATGAGACTGTATTACGAGTCTTTGAAAAACAGCTGATGAATGAAGCTGGGTATGGGTTACAGTTAGAACGCGACCAGGACAGTGGCGTAGCGGTGAAGGCAGAATTAATCTATCGATATTTGCCTGGAGTGGGCGCCTTCCCAGATAATCCCGGACGAAATGAAGGGATCCTGGTTCACGGGTCTTCACTGATTGCGTTGCGCACGGAGACCGGATTTGACGAACGAGCCCGTCTTGAGCTTAAGCAACTTAACCGCTCAGTGCTGCGATTTTTGCTTGAGGGTCGATCGCTCCTATCGCGGGTGGTTTATTCGCGGTTGTACCCGGCTAATAGCAGACCTAACAAGGGCCTTCAAGGTCTGATGTAGGTGGACTCCAACCCTCCAAGAAAAACAAAGGAGACAGTATGGAACTGGGCATTAATATTGATCATGTTGCGACATTGCGACAGACCCGAGGCACTCGGTATCCCGACCTGGCCGAAGCGGTTCGTATGTGCGAAGGCAATGGTGCCGATCTAATTACATTGCATTTGCGTGAAGATCGTCGGCACATACTAGATGCTGACGTTTACCAACTTTGTAAGGTCATCACAACGAGAATGAACCTGGAAATGGCTGCCACAGAAGAGATGCTTGACATCGCGATTCAGGTGCAACCCAATGACGTGTGCCTGGTGCCGGAAAAACGTGCCGAATTGACCACTGAAGGTGGTTTGGACGCCGCCTCGCAGATAGACACACTTACTCCGTTGGTCAAAGCTCTGAAAGACACGCATATTCGGGTCTCACTGTTCATGGACCCAGATCCGGTTCAAATTGACGCTGCCAAGTTGATAGGCGCTGATGCTGTTGAGATTCACACCGGGAGTTTCGCAGACGCAGATAACTCGACAAGGTCGGAGGCAGAACTCGGTCGAATCGTCGACGCTGTCGATCTTGGCGTCTCTTTAGGACTCAGAGTGAATGCCGGGCACGGACTCAACTACGATAATGTTGAACCAGTCGCATCGATCTCAAAAATCTCAGAGCTCAACATCGGGCATGCGGTCATAGCCCGCGCGGTATTTTCAGGGTTGGGTGCGGCTGTTGCTGAGATGCGCTCGCTGATGGACCAGGCGAGCCAGTAGGAGGTCACTTTTTGCTCGGGGCAAATCCTTGTGGAACTGCCCCTAGATCACCCTCGCCGAAAAGGAATCCCAGCATGTGCTGCTCAACCAGATCGATGGATTGGGAGTCAGCTGAGCTTAGCTGGTTTTCGTTGATGATCAACACTTGCCTCTCGAGCCATTGCTGCCAGCCTTCTTTGGAGACGGTGTCAAAAATCCGCTGACCAAGGTCCCCTGGGTAGGGGAGTTCCTCGAGGGCATCCGCCTCGGCATCAAGAACAACGCAATGGATTCGCCGCATGTTAAAATTCCCGATCAACCCGCATACTGGGTGAAGTTTTTTGAGTCACATATTATCTACCGACACAGTATGTATGGGCAATCAATATTCGCTCAAGTATAAGGACGTGCAATTATGAACGCTTCTCAAACTGAATTATCCGCGGATTCACTCACGGTGACTGCATCCGCTCGTGAAAAAATAACACAGTTGCTCGCAGATGCCGACGACGGCCTTAGTGCTGTTAGGGTTTTCGTCTCCGGCGGAGGCTGCGGAGGAATGAATTACGGAATGACCTTTGCGGAATCTGTCGGGTCGAAAGATCGGAAAATGAGCGATGAATCTGGCTTTGCGCTGGTAGTCGACCCGATAGCGTACTCGTATATTCATGGCGCAGAGATTGACTTTAAAGACGACGGCGTTAGTGCGTCTTTTGTATTTAATAATGTATTTCAGTCGGTCGGTGGTAGCGGTGCCTGCGGGGGTTGTGGCGGCGCCCATTAGGCTTCACTACGATTGGTTTTAAAATAACGCTGCGGGGTGGCGTTGGATTTGTTACCCGCACTTTTGTAGCCAACTAATTCGAATGGTTCTTGACGCTGCTTTCAACTGAAAAAAAGCGCCGGGTACTCCTGATCGCACCGGATCGCAGTTATCGTACCGGCGCCTTTGTGCTTGCGGCGCAGAAACTTGGCATCGAACTGGTAGTCGCTTCATTTGGCGATGCGTGCCTAGCGAGCCGCTTCGGCGGCCTTGCGTTAAATCGTGAATCTCGGGCCGAAGCTCTTGATACTATTTCCAGGGCTGTTGCTGAAAATTCATTTGCTGCGATTTTAGCAAGTGATGATGAGACAGTCGCGTTGGCGGGCGCGGCGGCTGAGCGCAATGGGTTGCCCGGTAATCCAGCGGATGCTATCAAGGCGCTGACCAGTAAAATTCACTTTCGTCGCTTCTGCCGGTCCACCGATACCCAGGGTCCTGGATTTATTGCATTGGGTTCAAAAAGCCTCGACCGGGGAGCTCCGCCTGGAGTTCATTATCCTTGTGTGGCTAAGCCTGCCACTCTTTCTGCCAGTCGTGGTGTGATTCGCTGCGATAACCCTGGAGAATTGAGTCGGGCGCTCAAGCGGATCCATAGCCTGTTACATTCCGAGGGGAAACTGGGCGAAGAAGCCGTGCTTGTTGAAGATTACATTGATGGGCTCGAATATGCGGTAGACGGCTTGCTCAAGAATGGGCATTTGCAGGTCCTGGCTATCTTTGAGAAACCTGAGCCGATGGTCGGGCCCTTTTTCGAAGAAACGATCTATTTGACCCCGCCGAGGCTCAGTCATCAGGTTACCGAGCAAGTCATTACCGCCCTAGGGAAGTTGTGCAGAAAGCTAGGAATATGCGAAGGCGCTTTGCATGCCGAACTTCGTATCAATTCTTCGGGTGTCTGGTTTCTTGAAATTGCCGGGCGGACAGTTGGAGGTCGCTGCGGGCGGATACTTGAGTTTCAAACGGGGTGTTCGCTGGAGGAACTTGTGTTGGCTAATGCGGTACGACTGCCAGCAGTTGTGGGTGAACGCACGTGCTCTAACGGGGTCATGATGATTCCTGTGACACAAGGTGGAGTGCTCCGCCGGGTTGAAGGCATTAGTGCGGCCCGGCGCGTACCCGACATTATCGATGTCGAGATCGACGTTCGAGAAGGCCAGATCCTAGTCCCGTGGCCGGAAGGTTGTGCTTACCCAGGTTTTATCTTCGCACGGGCCGGAAGCGTGGCTGATGTAGAGCGGGCGCTTCGCGCAGCGTATGGATGCCTGGATTTTGTGCTCGCCCCTCAACTGCCAATCACCACAGGGTCTCAAGTTTTTAACGATTGATTGCAGTAAATAAGTAAAAACCAATATAAAACAATATAGTAGGAGTTAAACGATATCTAACTTATTGGTTTTATGTATGACGTTCTCCGTCGTTAAATAGCATCCAATGTAAGCGTTTGAGCTGGCTGGACCGACAATTTCACTTAGGTTTTGGGTAAAGGTTACGCACTTTGTCTAACACTGTTGGCCCCCTCATCTTATTAGGCCTTTTTTTGACCGCGGTGCTGTGTCAGTATTCGCCTGTCCGGTTTGGGTAGCATCAATTGTTGCGCCACCCGGTTTGGTTTATGAACAACAGAACAACACAAGGAGGGATTCAATGAGAAAGGTATTTTTGGCTCTTGTCACCGGCGCGATGCTCTCAGGAGTTGCGATCGCCGACGATGTCAAGATAGGAATAATTTTGGGCTTCACTGGGCCCATTGAGTCTCTGACACCGGCCATGGCAGCCGGTGCTGAATTGGCCATCGCAGAGGTGAATGCGAGCGGGTCATTTATGGGCGGAACGGGGATTACCAGTATCCGTGCAGATTCAACCTGTATTGACTCGGCAGCCGCTACTGCCGCTGCCGAACGCTTGATCACCTCGGATAAAGTCAACGCCATTATGGGGGCCGACTGCTCCGGTGTTACTGGTGCAATCCTGGCGAATGTCGCTATGGCAAATGGGATCGTAATGATCTCCCCCTCTGCTACCTCACCCGGCCTATCCACGGCTGAGGATAACGGCTTGTTTTTCCGCACTGCGCCATCGGATGCCCGTCAGGGCCAGGTGGTCTCCCAAATTCTGGGCGATCATGGATATAAGAGCGCAGCGATTACCTACACCAACAATGACTATGGCAAAGGGCTCGCAGATAGTATTGAAAGCAATTTCAAGGCCGCTGGCGGAAATGTGACGATCAACGTGGCTCACGAAGACGGAAAAGGTGATTACAGCGCTGAAGTCGCGGCACTTGCACAGGCCGGCGGTGACATTTTGGTAGTCGCCGGGTATCTCAATGACGGTGGTAAAGGCATTATCCAGGCATCGCTTGATACCGGGGCTTTTGACATCTTCTATTTGCCAGACGGAATGATTGGAGACAGCCTGCCTACCGATATAGGCGATGGCTTAAACGGATCTATCGGCGACGTACCAGGCACCGATAGCCCGGGCGCCGCGATGTTCACCGAAATGGCTAAAGCAGCTGGTTTTGAAAGTGGACCGTTTGCACCAGAGTCCTACGACGCTGCAGCGCTTCTTATTCTCGCTATGCAGGCAGCGAAGTCTACCGACAGCCAAGACTTTAAATCGAAGGTAATGGACGTCGCAAATGCACCAGGTCAGAAAGTCTTTCCTGGGGATCTTGGAAAGGCTCTGGAACATATCGCCAACGGAGGAGATGTTGATTACGTAGGTGCTTCAGCGGTTGAGCTAATCGGCCCAGGCGAATCTGCGGGCAGTTACAAAGAAATTCTGGTCAAAGGCGGAAAGAATACCACCGTCGGTTACCGGTAAATCGGATAAGTTACGGCCCGGGTTATGCCGGGCCGTTTTTTTTTGTCGGCGGTTCGACATTTGATCATTATTGAGCACTTGTACAAACACTTTGGCGGCATCCGCGCTGTCGAAGATGCCTCGCTTGCGATCGAGCAGGGGAGTATTACGGGTCTGATCGGCCCCAACGGCGCTGGGAAAACGACTCTTTTTAACGTTATCGCTGGGATTTACCCTCCAGACGAAGGCAAAGTCCTGCTGAACGGCGAAGACATCACCGGGCGCCAGCCTCACGAGCTTTTTGCGAAAGGTATTTTACGAACCTTTCAGATCGCGCACGAATTCTCATCTTTAAGTGTTCGGGAAAACTTGATGATGGTGCCCAGTGGGCAGTCTGGTGAGAGCCTGATTGAAACCTGGTTACGCCCCAAACAAGTTATTGCAGAAGAAACCATAATCAGGCAACGTGCCGATGAGGTTGTAGATTTTCTTCAACTTAGCTCGGTTGCTAACGAACTTGCCGGTAATTTATCAGGCGGGCAGAAGAAACTTCTTGAACTGGGCCGCACGATGATGGCCGAACCAAAAATAGTATTTCTCGATGAAGTTGGGGCCGGGGTCAATCGCACTCTCCTTCGAACTATTGGCGATTCCATTTTGCGGCTAAATCGGGAGCAAGGCTATACCTTCTGCATGATAGAGCACGATATGGATTTCATCTCCAGGTTATGCGATCCAGTTATTGTCATGGCGTCCGGCAGCGTGCTGGCGCAGGGTACCGCCGACAAGATCATGAATAACGAGGCGGTTATTGAGGCCTACCTTGGAAGTGGGCAAAAACAGACTCAACAGGAGCCGCTGTGACCTACCTTGCAGGCGAAGGTATGAGTGGGGGCTACGGAGGTGTTGATATCCTTCACCAATGTAGCATCGGGGTAGATAAAGGCGAGGTTGCCGTGGTGGTAGGTCCGAATGGCGCTGGTAAATCAACGGCAATGAAAGCCGTGTTTGGTATGCTGGAATTAAGGCAGGGCAGGGTAACCATGGATGGCCAAGATATCAGCCACCTCAAACCTGAACAAAGAGTACAACTCGGCATGGGGTTTGTGCCACAAAGTGCCAACGTATTCACCTCGATGACCGTGGAAGAGAACCTAGAGATGGGCGCCTTTATCCGCCGCGATGACATTTCGGATACCTTGTCTGGGGTCTACGAGCTTTTCCCGGTGTTGCGGGAGAAACGCCGTCAATTAGCGGGCGAACTGTCTGGCGGTCAACGTCAGCAGGTAGCGGTGGGCAGAGCTCTTATGACTCAGCCCAAAGTGTTAATGCTGGATGAGCCAACCGCGGGGGTCTCGCCCATGGTTATGGACGAGTTGTTCGATCGTATTATCGAAATAGCACGTACGGGAATAGCGATTCTCATGGTCGAACAGAATGCTCGACAGGCTCTCAGTATTGCTGACCGGGGCTACGTATTGGTGCAGGGCCGCAACCGCTACACGGATACTGGCGCAGCTCTGCTGGCGAACATCGAGGTTCGCAAGGCCTTTCTTGGCGGGTAAAAAAGGGTGCTGATAGATCTTCTAAACGCTTTAGCCCTGATTGGGAATTTTGTTTTGGTGCCGGGTATCGCATACGGCAGCCAACTCGCGCTTGGGGCTCTGGGCGTCACTATGGTCTACGCCGTTTTGCGGTTCTCTAATTTTGCCCACGGCGAGACTATGTCCTTCGGCGCAATGGTCACCATTCTCGTAACCTGGGTATTGCAAGCACGCGGGTTTGGTTTGGGACCGCTCCCGACCGCATTACTAGCGCTCCCCATCGGAATGATCGTGACCATCGGGTTATGTCTTGGAACCGACCGCCTTGTCTATCGCTACTATCGCGAAAAAAAAGCGGTGCCAGTAACCTATCTTATCGTTTCTGTAGGCGTGCTCTTCTTCTTGAGCGGTCTGATCCGTTTCATTATAGGACCTAAAGATCAGGTTTTCGCTGACGGCCAACGTTTCATAATGAAGGCCCGCGCGTTCAAGGAGATGACCGGGTTGGATCAGGGGTTGGCGATTAAGACCTCTCAGGGCATCACGGTAATCACCGCCGTAATGATTGTGGCCCTTTTATTTTGGTTTCTCAATCGAACCCGAACGGGAAAGTCCATGCGGGCCTACTCAGACAACGAAGATCTCGCCTTACTGTCTGGTATTAACCCCGAGCGGGTCGTGATGATTACCTGGATTATTACTGGTGCGTTGGCTGCCATTGCCGGCACCCTTTACGGCTTAGATAAAGGTTATAAACCTTTTACGTATCTAGGGCTGGTCTTACCGATTTTTGCTTCGGCAATCGTGGGTGGGGTAGGCAATCCGTTGGGGGCTATAGCGGGGGGCTTTGTTATCGCCTTCTCAGAGTTGCTGGTAACTTTTGCCTACAAACGGGTAGTGGGTTACCTGACGCCGGGCGATTGGGTTCCAGATGGCTTAGTACAATTGCTGTCAACCGATTACAAGCTTGCTGTCTCGTTCTTTATCCTAGTCATTGTCCTGCTGATAAAGCCCACGGGAATTTTTAGTGGAAAGACATTGTGAGCCGGTCCGTGAAAAACGTTTTGCTTTTTGTGGTGATGGGCGTGCTTTTAATACTGGTTGGCACTATGCAAAGTTGGAACGTCGCTCTTGCGATTCTGAATATGTGCTTGATCTCAGCTGTCATGGCACTGGGCGTCAATATTCAGTGGGGCTATGCCGGGCTTTTTAATGCTGGAGTGATGGGATTTACGGCCTTAGGGGGCCTGGCTGCCATTGTGGTCTCTGTCGCACCAGTACCCGCAGCCTGGGATGCTGGTGGCGCCCGCGCCATACTGGGTTTGTTGGCTGGGTTGGCGACGATTGTAGGGGGAATATGGTTATGGAAAAAGCTCCCGGTCTCCCGAACCGCCAGGATCTGGCTAACGGCCTTACTTGCGGCTAGCGGATACGGATTGATGCGCCTTATTCTCGATCCAGCAGTTGATGCGATTGAGGCGGTTGAGCCAGCAATGACTGGGTTTTTGGGTGGGTTTGGCTTGCCTATTATGTTTTCGTGGATTGTTGGAGGGATCTTTGCCGCAATCGTTGCCTGGGCTATTGGCAAAGTAGCGCTGGGGCTGCGCTCTGATTATCTGGCGATTGCTACATTGGGTATCTCAGAGATCATCATTTATTTTCTAAAAAATGAAGATTGGCTTACGCGCGGAGTGAAAAACGTCAACGGACTGCCAAGGCCAGTACCTTACGAAATAGATCTTCAAGGGGCGTTATGGTTTCATGACGTCGCCGCTTGGGTAGGGATTCCGGTTGTGGAAGCCTCGTCACTTATTGTGAAATTGAACTATGTGGTGCTTTTTCTGGTTGTGCTTATAGCGATTTTCTGGCTCTCAGAGCGGGCGTTGCGATCGCCCTGGGGGAGAATGATGCGCGCGATCCGCGATAACGAGATTGCTGCCGGTGCGATGGGCAAAAACGTAACCGGACGCCATCTTCAGGTATTTGTGCTTGGCTCTGCGGTAATCGGTATTGCAGGGGCTATGCTTGCCACTCTGGATGGCCAGTTTACTCCAGCATCTTACCAGCCGCTACGATTTACTTTTCTGGTATGGGTTATGGTGATCGTGGGCGGGTCGGGCAATAATCTCGGCTCGATTCTTGGTGGTTTTGTGATCTGGTTTTTCTGGATTGAGGCCGAACCGATAGGGCTCGCTCTGATGAATTTTGTTACCTCGGGGATGGCGATTGATAGCCCCTTGCGGCTACACCTGTTGGAGAACGCGGCACACACGCGATTGATGACGATGGGGCTGATACTGCTTTTGGTGCTGCGCTTTTCACCGCGAGGACTTATTCCGGAGGTTAAACGTTAACCATAGCTACCAGATCACAGAGACTTAGTTGATACTTGCCAACGAGGCGTGCAGGGCCGAAAGATCGGCTTCGCTCAAAGGCAAGACCGGTAAACGGCAGTCCCCTACGTCGAATCCCCGGTGGCGAGCGGCCGCCTTGATCGAGGCGTTGTAATGATGAGACCAGACGAACAGTTGGGAATCTACAAGTTTGCGCCAAAGCGAAGCCGCCTCGTTAAGTTGGCCAGAGGAGACCAGCTGATAGAGCGTGACCGACTCGGCGGGCAGGAAATTGACTGAACCCCAGACACAGCCGACGCAACCCGCCGCGAGCGCTGGGTAGGTGATTGGATCGCCGCCGTTAAAGATCTTCCCGCCGGTCTGCAAGAGTTCCTGGATTCGTATTAAATCCCCCGTACTGTCTTTGATGTAGTCGATACCATCTATCTCAAGCAATTTTTCAAACAAGGCAGGTGTGACATCGAAGCCTGAATGTACGGGTATGTTGTATACCATTACCGGAACTGAGCTAGCCTTGGCAACTGCCTCGTAGTGGGAAATTACACCACGTTCGTCGGGCCCTTCAAAATACGGTGGTAACACCATAACTGCATCTACGCCGTGATCAATGGCATGGCGGGTTGTTGCTAGAGTGTCTTGCAGATAGATGGCGGATGTTTGGGCGATTACCGCAGCGCGCCCGTCGACGTGTTTTGCAGTGATCTCAATCAAGCGCCTTTTTTCTTCCGAGCTTAGGTAAGCAAATTCGCCGGTTCCGCCACAAGGAAGGATAATATCTACGCCAGATTCGAGCATACGATCTACATGGGCAAGGTAGCGCGTCTCATCAAGCTGAGCTCCATTATCATCAAATACCGTGCACACCGGCACACACACACCGCTAAGATTGGTCATCACTTGTACTCCTTAAGCGTTTAGATTGAATGCAAATCGAATAATAACTAAGATCTAGAGTGTAAAGGAAGATAGACGAAAAAGAATATATAACCCCAACTTTCAGGATAGGAAAAGGAGAAACTGATGGACGCAGAAAAGGTTGCAATTGTTACCGCAGGCGGAGGCGGTATTGGCAGGGCCGTTAGTAAAGAACTGTACCGGCAAGGGTATCAGTTAGCACTCATGTCACGCAGCGAAGCCTGCGAAAACCTGGCCCAGGAATTTGGAGGCGTTGGGTTGCGGGGTTCGGTAACTGAGGCGGCAGATCTTGCACGTTTAGTTGAGGCGACGCTGGAACGTTACGGCAGAATAGATGCTGTCGTCAATCATACGGCCCACCCGCCAAAAGGTGAGCTTCTTTTGCTAGACGATCAGGCATGGCAGGCAGGTTTCGATATGTTGATTTTAAATGTGGTTCGGATGGCTCGGTTGATTACCCCAGTGATGCAACAACAAGGCGCCGGTGCCTGGGTAAATATCTCAACTTTTGCCGCGTTCGAACCCGAACAAGCATTACCTATCTCCTGCACGCTGCGTGCGGGAATGTCGGTCTATTCCAAACTGTATGCGGATCGCTACGCCAAAGACAATATCCGCATGAATAACGTTTTACCTGGATTTATTGACAGCTTGCCGCATAAGGATGAGGTTACCAAGAGCATCCCGATGGGCCGGATTGGCACTGTTGATGAGATTGCAAAAACCACTGCTTTTTTGCTCTCGGATGGAGCTGGATACATTACCGGACAGAGTTTAGTAGTAGACGGAGGGGTTACCCGTCATGTTTGACATTCTAGAACCGGAAAGTCGGCAATAACCATAACAAACGGCTAAGCCATAATTCTGGGTCCGACCTCTAGGTAGTTTTAATGTATCGGCCAGGATGGGAGTGCCGGTATCATCATCAGGGCAGAATATTTTGGTTCTAGCAGTTCGCGTTGCCTGATTCCACCAACATTGACGTTGACAATAATTTGGATCCTGTCGTTAATATGGACTTTAATCCAACGAAGAGCACGGCATGGACGAAGTGGGCCGGCGCCAGATTCACAACTTTGGCATCAGGATTTGTATCTCCATCTCGGCTAAGCGTCACCGCTTTCAAAGATTAATTGCTTTTGTGGGCCTTCGTCGCTTTATAGCCCCTCGCACTGACTGACAGAGTAACTGGTGCGCCTATTGCTCCTAGAGTGAGTGAGAACTGGCAAACAAGATCAGCACCAGAATGGAATCTGCTAAGGTGCATTGTCGGTGTTGTGTGTGCCAGTAACGATTAGTTCTGCGTGGGATTCCTGCTCTTGCGACCGTACATAGTAAAACGCGTTCTTCTCATGATTCCAACCCTTCTTGGGGCGGGTGTCTTGACATTCTTTCTTATGCGTGTCGTTCCCGGTGACATCTGTTTAGCCAGGTGGGTGGACTACGGCACCGATCTTGATCCCGCACTCCTTGAACTTTGCCGAGACAGGCTGGGCCTGAATGAGCCCCTGCATATACAGTTCTTACATTTTATGCGAGGGGTTCTGTCTTTTGATTTCGGTGTTTCTATGTGGACGGGGCGTCCGATCATAGAGGAGTTGGATCCGCGTTTCGCGTTATCACTACAGTTAGCGGTGATGGCGACCGTCGTCACGCTTCTCATTGCTGTACCGTTAGGTATCCGCGGCCTTGAGGCAAAATACCTGGGTCGATTATCTGGTGCGCACCGTCGCCATTGCGGGAGTAGCGATGCCATCCTTCTGGCTCGGCATCTTGATTATCCTGGGATTTTTGATTTTTTCCGAGGCATGGTTCGGCGAACCGTGGATGCCCCCGATCTATTATGTTTCTCCATTTAAGGATTTCTGGGGCAATATGTCCCAACTGATCTGGCCAGCCTTGGTAGCAGGGTACCGTTATTGTGCAGTCGTGACCCGAATGACCCGCTCTGCCTTGCTTGAGGTTTTGCGTGAGGACTGCATTCGAACTGCGCGAACCAAAGGTCTCACACAGAAGGTCATCATCAACCGCCATGCATTGAGAAATTCGTTTTTGCCGGTGATTACTATTATCGGCATCGAATTTTCTTTTTTTATGGGAGGGCTCGTTGTTACTGAACAGGTGTTTAATTTGAATGGTTTAGGCAGGCTGCTTATCGATTCAGTGCTATACGCCGATTACAACATGATTCAAGCGCTGGTGATGATCGTAGTCGCGATGTCCGTTTTCGTTAATTTCGTTGTAGATCTGTCTTACGCTTGGCTCGATCCGCGCATTCGTTACAGTTGAGATCATATTTGTGCAGCAACGGCGGCCCCTACGACTCGGAGTTTCAGGTGCCAGCTGTTAGTAAAACTCCCGAGGCGCTAGCGATTTGGGACTGGAGATACCAGTCTTTAATGAAACCCAAGAGGCACTAGCAATTCGGTGGCTCTGGCGATGGGGCAATAAAATGAATCCCATCACGTATCTGGCCGAGCCGCTTAGTCAATCGTTGGCGCTCGGTCAGAAGATAGTTGAATTGCTCATCACAGCCCGCGATAGGAGTGGGGTATGACGCGAGTTGTATCTGAATCTGCTTAAGGGCTTGTAGAGTTGTTTGTTCAGTTTGTGAGGTGATACGCTGGGAGGCGATGGTTGTGCACGACTGGTTGGAGCGAACGATTCGCTTAAGCGTTACTTCTGTTCTCGACGTTCTTGGCGTTTCAGCCAGCGGGACGCTAACAGCGGCACCGTCACGGCAATCAATAATACCCGTACGGCGTGGTGCGAGGCGACAAACACCGGGTCTATATTCAATATCAAAGCAAGCATGCCGATCTCTGCGAGGCCCCCAGGTACAAAGGCCAGAAGCAAGGCTGCGAAGCCGATGCCGGTCCAAACATTGAACACGTAGGCAAATAAAATCACTAAGGCCAGTAACAGCAAAGTCAACCCGCTGGAAAGCATAAAGGTTTTAAACAACTCGTGTGGCTTTGCGCCGGAGAATGCTGTGCCGATGCCAGCGCCAATGATCACCTGGTTCACGTTGATAAAACCTATCGGTATAGAAAAATCTGTTAAATCGGTCACCTGTGTGCTGCCGATGAGAATCAATGGGCCCAACAAGTAAGGGGAGGGTAGGCGCATAGCCTTGGCAGTCAACGAGCCAAGTGCGGCAAGTGAAATAAACAGTCCGGCATTGGCGAGGGTAATAGAGGCTATGGGTTTATTCGCTGCTACTGGCGCGTCGAGATCAATCCCGATCAGTTGGCTCAATAAAAAGGGCAGGACCATCAAAATCGTGGCGAGCCTTGCTGTATGTGCAAGTGCCGTTGTCCGCGGATTTGCGCCTGCACTCGCGCCGAGAATTACCATCACCCCCAAACCGCCCGGAATACTGGAAAAAGCAGCCGTCAGCTTGTCGAACCCTGTGACCTTGCGCCCGTAAAAATAGGCGCAGGGAATCGCTATCGCCAGGTAACAGACCATTCCGGCCATGGTGAAAGTCCATCGATGAACGCGATCCAGCAGTTCTGGCGAGAATGCGGTCCCGAGCATGGCCCCAAGCCCGATAAATGCGATTGACCTTAACCATTGGGGTATTGCAAGAGATGCACCTTGCATGCCGGCCAAAATATTTGCCACCATAGCGCCGAGCAGCCATCCCAGTGGAATGTTCAGGTAAGCGCCGACTGCACCACCTATGGCACCCAGTCCGAGGGAATAAATAGCTTTTTTCATAGTGGTTGTATTCTTAGCATATCAAGTGCGATATTGGTCAGCCAAGATGCCCTGGCCAGCCCTCGGGAAACAGTATGAGCTTGGGCCTGTGTATTTAATTGCCACCCAGAGATTTTGGAGTTAAGCAACAATGAACGCAAAAAAAAGAAAAGAATTTGCCAATCGTCTCCGGCAAGGCGAATACATGACTTTGCCCGGGGTGTTTGATCTAATCTCCGCAAGAGTTGCCGACCGCATGGCGTTTCCGGGACTCTATATGACTGGGTACGGGGTGGTTGCTTCGAGCCTCGGATTACCTGATGCGGGCCTTGCGAGTTATACCGAGATGGTCAATTGCGTAGCGAAGATTGCGCAAGGGACCCTCACCCCACTTATTGCCGATGGCGACACAGGATACGGTGGATTATTGAATGTCGAATATACGGTGCGAGGTTACGAGCGAGCAGGTGCGGTGTTTGGCCGTATTGCAGGGACGAGCGCCGGCGGGGTAGTGTGCAACGAGTAACTACTCTTAAGACAGAACGAATAAGGTCCAGGGCCAGAGGTGCAAACCCAGATGCGTTAGCGTCTGTGAATATCTGAGTTGGGCTCGCCTAGCCAGATCAATGCCTACTTGCAACCACTGGCGATGGCAAAATGTCGATGAGTGCCAGTTGTCTCGCCGCGGCGGTTTATATTTGCCCGATAACTTATTGATTCTTTTTATCGACGGTGGCCGTTAGGGAAAAACAGCGGATCGTCGAAACTCCGACCAGATTTTGCTAAGCCGGGAGCGCTGAGCGCAGAACTCGGGCTAAATGAACAGCGGCCCGGCCGGTGCCATGGGTAATTTGTTGACGACAACTTACACCGTTGGCAATGATCACGGCGTCATCTCCCAGTTGGCGAATTTGCGGCAAGAGGTCTAGTTCTGCCATACGCATGGAAACGTCATAGGTTTCCGATTGGTAGCCGAACGCACCAGCCATACCGCAACAACTTGATTTCAGAAGGCGCGGTTGTATTCCCGGTATCAACCCCAGGACTTCCTGAGCGGCAGGCAAAGTGTCAAAGGCTTTTTGATGGCAGTGCCCATGTATCGCCACTTGAGGTGTAGCAAGTGGTTTAAATTGTGGATTAAAATTTCCCGCGATATGTTCCTGGTGAAGAAATTCTTCCAAAAGCATAACCTGGGAGAAGTCGATGTTGGCTGCCGCTTCTAGGTTAAGGGCTGGAATCTCATCGCGTAGGGTTAATAAACACGAAGGCTCAAGGCCAAGTACCGGAATTCCCTTTTCGAGATAGGGTCTTAGGGTCTGGGTCAGTCGGGTGGCCTCCTCGCGAGCTTGATCGATCATGCCGACTGAAAGAAAAGTTCGACCGCAGCACAATGGACGGTCAGGATCAGATTTTGGAAGATGAACCTGGTATCCGTGAGCAATGAGTACCTTGATAGCATCTTTGGCATTGTCAGGTTCAAACCAGTAGGTGAAGGTATCGACAAGTAATAAAACTGCTTTGCCTTGGGCTGGTCCGAAGACCTGTTCGCCTAAAAGAGCGCTGTCGCTTAAAAATCGTGGCAGTCGGCGGTGACGGCTGATCCCGATAGCTTTTTCTCTTAGCCATGGAATTCCAGGGATCCGGTCGAGTATTGGCAAAGCCCAGCTGGTAAAACGAGCATAGTAGGCATATCGCGGCAGAAAACCAATGATCCGGTCTCGCAGACCCGGTTTATGTGTTTTTGCTCGCAATGCATTGACTTCTATTTTCATTCGGGCCATGTCAACGCCGGTAGGACACTCCCGCTTACACGCCTTGCAACCAACGCACAGCGACATGCTTTCGGCTACCTCGTCGGAACTCAGGGCATCGGGACCCAATTGTCCGGAGATCGCCAGGCGCAATGTGTTCGCCCTCCCTCTTGTTACATGCGCCTCGTCGCTGGTCGCACGGTACGAAGGACACATCACAGAGGCATCTCGCTTGCGACAGGCACCGTTGTTGTTACACATTTCGATCGCACCCGCTATTCCTCCCCACTCAGACCAGTCAAGCTCGGTATCGGGTGCCCCTGTATGGTAGTCGGGTTGATAGCGAAACAGGGATCGATCATCCATTTTCTGTGGGTCTACGATCTTTCCCGGATTCAACAGTCCGGTTGGATCAAACATTCGCTTTACCGACTCAAAAGAACGAATCATGCGATCACCAAACATCACCGGATGAAATTCGGATCGCACAATTCCATCGCCATGTTCGCCGGAATGCGACCCTTTATACTCACGGACCATCGCAAAGGCTTCTTCAGCAATAGCCCGCATCTTGCGGACATCTCCAGAGTCTTTCATGTTGAGTACCGGCCGTACATGCAAACAGCCCTCAGAAGCATGGGCATACCACGTGCCGGTGGTGCCATGCTTAGAAAATACCTCCGTTAACCTCGCTGTGTAATCCGCAAGATGCTCTAGAGGTACGGCACAATCTTCTATGAATGAAATCGGTTTGCCATCACCCTTCATAGACATCATGATGTTCAGGCCTGCTTTGCGAACCTCCCACAAAGCCCGTTGTTGGGTGGGATCTATGATAGCGGTCATGCGGCTGCGAAAGCCGTAATCCGCCATTAACTCTTCCAAGCGTTTTAAATCCAGCAATAGGCGTTGGTGATCTTCGCCGGCGAATTCCACCAACAACAAAGCGTCCGGCGTGCCACGGACAAATTGATCAATAGTCTTTCGGAACATAGGAATATCACGGGAGAGCTCAATCATGGTTTTATCAACCAACTCCACCGCCGTAGGGTTAAGTGTCACTATGTGGCGTGTGCTATCCATCGCTTCATAAAACGAGTCAAAATGACACACTGCGAGCACTCGGTGGGAAGGTATTCGATGAAGCCCTAGGGTGATCTGGGTTGATATCGCAAGGGTGCCCTCGGAGCCCACCAAAAGACGGGCCATATTTGCCGGTGCCGCCTCTGGACTGATCCGCGGCAGCAACTCATCAATGTTGTAACCCCCGACACGGCGTCGCAGGGCAGGAAACTTATTTTGAATCTCTCCGGATTCTTGTTCGGCCAAAAGCGTTAGGTCGGCGACCAGCTCCTGGTATCGGTCAGGTGGCCTAGTCGAGGCTACATTTGCCTGTACCGGGCCAAAGCTTAGTTTTGTGCCGTCGGCGAGGTAGGCATCGATCGCAAGCACATTGTCGCGCATTATTCCGTAATGAATTGACCGGGCACCACAACTGTTGTTACCAGACATGCCGCCGATAGTTGCTCGACTGGCAGTCGATACGTCTACCGGAAAAAACAAATTGTGGGGCCGTAGTAATTCGTTCAGTTGATCAAGAACAATACCGGGTTGCACCTGAACCTGCTGCCGTTCTAGATCCAGGTCCAACATCTGGTTCATGTATTTGGATACGTCGATTACCAGAGCGAGACCAACTGTTTGTCCACATTGCGATGTTCCAGCCCCTCGCATCAGTAGTGGCACCCGTTCCTCTGCTGCGATGCTAATCACAGATTCAATATCTTCTTCGTCCTGAGGTACCACTACTCCAACTGGTTCAATCTGGTAAATGGATGCATCGGTGCTGTATCGGCCTCGACTATACCGGTCGAAAAGTACCTCGCCGCGAAGGTTTCGCTTAAGGCGCGCTGCCAGGTCGGGGTCGCCAACGCGTTCGCGCAGCAGCGATTGAGATACAACGCTCATGATAGTTACCTGATTCGAAAGTTTGATTTCAATTCATTTGATCCGGATAATTTGGTTCGGGAAAATCTATCTGTATCCAGTAGCAGTACAGGTCGCAACAGACGTTCTGGTACTTGCCAGATACAATGTGTATTGTATGCGCGATTGAAAAATTAACTCGGCCATTCAGTAAATTTGGATCTAGAGTGAGAACAGAGGTAGTGCAAGATGAGCATTAGAAGCGGGCGCCATTTTTTACAGATTCCGGGACCCACTAATGTCCCTGATCGGGTATTGCGCGCCATTGATTCACCGACAATTGACCATCGAGGGCCAGCGTTTCAACAGCTTGGCCATGATGTGCTCGAAGGCATGCGCAATGTTTTCAAGACAACGAGCCCGGTAATCATTTTCCCCGCGTCTGGCACTGGAGCCTGGGAGGCCGCGCTCGTCAACACCCTGAGCCCTGGCGACAAGGTGTTGATGTATGAGACCGGGCAGTTTGCGACCTTGTGGCAAAAACTTGCGTCAAAGCTTGGCCTAGTCGTGGATTTTGTGGCAGGTGATTGGCGACATGGGGTAGATGCAGCGGTGCTTGCAGAGCATCTAGGCGCTGATACCGACAAGCAGATCAAAGCGGTGTGCGTGGTGCACAATGAAACATCTACCGGTATCACTTCAAACATCCCAGGTGTTCGAGCCGTGCTCGATGAGATCGGTCATCCCGCACTGCTGATGGTGGATACTATTTCTTCCCTAGGATCAATTGATTACCGGCACGACGACTGGGGCGTGGATGTGGCAGTCGGGGGATCGCAGAAAGGGTTAATGCTGCCGCCTGGCCTGAGTTTCAACGCGATCAGCGACAAGGCCTTGGCAGCGACAAAGACCGCGAATTTGCCTGCATCCTACTGGAGTTGGGCAGACATGCTGCAACCGAATCGGGAGGGGTTTTTTCCTTATACGCCAGCAACCAACCTGTTGTTCGGGCTGCGCGAATCTATTGCGATGCTTTTGGAAGAAGGCTTGGATCAAGTATTTGCCCGCCATACGCGTTTGGCCGAGGCAACCAGGCGGGCGGTTACAGCCTGGGGCTTCGAGTTGTTATGCCTGGAGCCGCAGAATTACAGTGATGCACTAACCGCGGTAAGGATGCCCGCTAGCTTCGATGCAGACGAATTCCGAAAAGTGGTCTTGGATGAGTTCGATATGTCTTTAGGTGGTGGGTTGGGCAAAGTAGCTGGTGAGGTGTTCCGAATCGGCCACCTAGGTAGCTTTAACGAATTGATGATGGTTGGAACACTCGCAGGCGTAGAGATGGGGCTCGCTGCAGGTGGTGTCCCGCATCAGCCAGGCGGCGTCACTGCGGCGATGGAGTGGTTGGTCAGCAGCACCGCGTCTAATAAAAACCCCCGATAGGAAAGGGTGATCTAAGGAAAGGCCGGGCACACGGCAGTGGCCTCGAGGGGATCGCCGCCATCACATCATCTGGCAACTTAATCTCGGTGGATCGGATGCCCAAGTGCCAGGGCAAAGAGGATGCCGGCCCTTGCGAGTCAACTGGAGGTTTCCATGGAAGAGGTAATACAGGTATACAAGATCGACGAGAATATTGTTTGTCTTGTTCTGAATCGGCCTGACAAACTCAACGCGTTGACCAAACCTATGTGGAAACAACTGGGTGAGACAATGCGCACCCTGGCGCACGATGAGAACATCCGCTGTGTTGTTTTACGTGGTGCTGGAGATAAATCGTTCTCTCCGGGAAACGATATTTCCGAGTTTGAAACCGAGCGGGCTAACGCGGTTCAGGCCAAGGCCTATGGGGAGATCATGCGCGACGCTCTTGGAGCAATTGACAATTGCCCTCATCCGACGGTTGCACTTATTCAGGGCATATGTATTGGAGGCGGTTTGGAGATTGCAGCTCACTGCGACCTTCGTGTCTGCGGACAATCGAGTCGATTCGGGGTGCCGATTAACCGCCTTCGACTGGTGATGTCTTACCCGGAGATTTCTGGGTTACTAAACCTGGTGGGTCGAGCAACTACCCTGGATTTACTGCTCCAAGGGCGCATTGTTGATGCCGCTGAGGCCAAAGATTTGGGTTTGGTAAACCATGTGGTTAGTGATGATTCAGTTGAGAAAGAAGCTCTGGCCATGGTTGGACGAATAGCTCAGGGTGCGCCATTGGTTGCCCGCTGGCATAAGAAATTTATTAATAGATTGCAGCACCCGGAGCCGCTTAGTGAGGAAGAGATGGACGAGGGTTTTGACTGTTATGGCACACAGGATTTTCAAATTGGCTATCAGTCGTTTCTGAAAAAGCAAAAACCTGTTTTCCAGGGGCGCTGATGTGAGTTCAACGTCAGGCCCATTGTCGGGCTTAAGGGTTATCGAGCTTTCGCACATCATGGCCGGCCCAGTGTGCGGTCTTATGCTGGCGGATATGGGTGCTGATGTCATCAAAGTCGAGAAAGTCCCCGGCGGCGATGATTCTCGTCGTATGGTGCCCCCAGAGATCAATGGCGAGTCGTCGGCGTTCATGATGATGAACCGCAATAAGCGAGGTATTGCGGTCGACCTGAAGCAAAAATCCGGTGTCGAGGTAGCCAAACGATTGTTGTCCGATGCCGATGTCGTTATTGAGAACTACCGTCAAGGCGCCATGGAGCGGTTTGGTCTGGGTTACGAAATGTTGCGCCAGGTAAATCCAGGGCTGATCTACTGCGAACTTTCGGGATACGGGCGTACGGGGCCTTATTCGGACAAAGGCGGATTTGATCTAATCGCCCAAGGCATGAGCGGGCTGATGAGCATCACCGGTGAGGGAGTTGGACGTCCGCCAGTCAAAGTAGGCGCCCCGGTCACAGACATCACGGCTGGCATTTTAGGGGCGATGGGCGTGCTCGCCGCCTACACCAACCGACTTAAGACCGGATTAGGGCAAAAGGTGGATACCTCGTTATATGAGGCTGGCATTGTTCATACTTACTGGCAGTCGGCAATCTGTTTTGCCACCGGGCGCTCGCCCGGCCCCATGGGCTCGGCGCACCCGCTGAATGCCCCCTACCAGGCCTATCCTACAGCAGATGGCTGGATCACGATCGGCGCCGCCAATCAAAGTAACTGGACCCGGCTGCTGGATGTTCTAGAAAGGCCAGATATTGGCCTTGACCCGCGCTTTGCAGATAACACTGCCCGTATGGCAAATTTGCCTGAATTGGAGCATGTGCTGAGCCAGATATTTCGCCAACGGAAATCGTCAGACTGGTTGATTCGCCTCGACCAGGCGGGAGTGCCTGCAGGCCCAGTACGAAGTGTTGGCGAGATGCATGCCGACCAACAAGCAAAGGCACGCGAGATGGTAGTAGAAACGCAAC
>CAUZJT010000031.1:0-21815 GCA_963580215.1 Gammaproteobacteria bacterium | reverse complement strand
CGCCTATCTAGTCGATGGGAGTCATTACTAGGTCCATATTGATGGGATCAAAAAATCTATGGCGATTTCTGTGCAGAACCTGGAGCAAGGTCAATATTCACATGAGAACCAACAAAGCCAAGTATGGTTGAGCTGGATAGATGAGGCCGCAGTACTCGTTGAAAAGGGTTGATGCACTCCTTCTATGCTAATTACCAAAATCCGAAATTCACAAAGTATTAAAGTTGCAAGGATTATCGTTCGTGAAAAGAGATTACAGGGTAACGTACTTCAGTTTGATCCCGGGGCTACTCATAAACAAAAATACCTATTTGCATAAGCCTTTCAGGAGCAAATAACGCTCTTGCCCTAGGGTGTTTTCAGCGACTAAGGTGCTGCGACGACGTTGATGGGTTCGCCATCAAAATACCCGCATATGTTCCTAACCGTGATCTCAAAAATCGCGTTGACCGCGTCTGGCGTGTTGTACGCCACATGCGGACTGAGCAGGACGTTATCCAGGCCTAACAATGGGTGGTTTTCAGCAAGGGGCTCTTGGGTGAAGACATCAAGGCCAGCCCCTCTGATGTGACCGCTGCGCAACGCCTGGATTAGAGCAGATTCGTCAATCAGATCTCCCCGGGCAGTATTAATCAGGGTCGCTCCTTCCTTAATGCTATGGATTTCATCAGATCCTAGAATTCCGTGAGTATCCTGATTAAGCGCAAGGTGTAACGAAACAAAGTCAGAAGTCTGAAGCAAGGTTTGCAAATCAATGAAGAGGTCCGGTCCGTATTCGCTCTGGTACTTTTCAGGGGAGCGTGCCCAAACTTTTACCTGCATTCCAAACCCTCTTGCAATCGCAAGGACTTTCTTTGCAATCCCGCCAAAGCCAATGAGGCCGAGTTGTTTTCCGTACAAGCCAGTGCCCGGCGTATCCTGATCCCATATTCCATCCTTAGCCCTGTTATTGAGCAGGGCGAGATTGCGGGCAGTTCCAAGAAGTAAGGCAAAAGTGTGTTCGGCGACCGTCGTATCCGCATAGCCTGGGCAGTTACAGACCGTGATCCCCTGAGAATAAGCTCGAGGAAGGTCAACATAATCACTAACACCGGTTCCGGTAAAGGTAACGAGTTCAAGGTAGGGTGCCTGTGCCATCACCTCTGCTGGAAGAGACCACCCAACAATCACCGCGTTTGCATCTTTAATTCGAGAGATATATTCATCATTAGTCTGAGGAGCACCGTGATGAATGGTCAGGGTGCCGTATTTAGCAAGACGTTCGCTACCGGCTTGCACGAGCAATTGATCTTCATCTGGATCGGCATCGGGGTAACTGATTACGCGTTCGCTGTTCACAATGTAGAAATGTTCCTGTTAACCAAGTTAAGATATCAGCGTCGAGTAGGCGTCGGACTAGTTGTTAGAAAAGCTCGGAGGACCTTTCGATCGAAAATGAAGTACGAACCTCATTGGTGTAGACTTTACTGGTAATCGTGACCGTCCAGTCAATCATTTTCAGTCGGTAATTAATGTAGCCATTCGGCGCCAGTGATAGATCCTTTTTAGGCGCCGGGGTCTATGAGATATACCGGGACAGCCTTTTCAGATCCTGGCGTTCTTGGGCTCTGGCCACCACCGCGGCAAACAGACTGAAGGCAAGCAGCTGCTCGACGTGGCAGGACTTGCAGTGTACCCGCGAAAAGCCATGTTCGAGACGGCTCCATCTGGGGTAATCCTCTAACTCGGGTTGCACATGGCCGGGCAGTTCCCTGCCGGCAGCAGGCTTAGTCCTGTTGAGTCGGCCACTATTCCTTGCGCAGCATGGTTTCCAAACCCTGATGCATGACCTATCCCATAAACTGTTTGCCGGCGATACCACACGCAATGATCTGTTAGGCGACTACCTGAATGCCGGCTGGGCCGGTGCCTCGGCCCCCGACTATCGCGCAGTGAATTGTGCGGATCACGTGCTTAAAGTAACACCATTAGAGACCTTAGACCCGAACGGGCCCGTCCACCACGCTAAGTCAAGAACCAGTCAGAAGTTTATTCTCGATACCGGTTTACTTCTTCGCCACGGAAGCGTGCGACTCGATTCATTGGTGGCAGTGGCTCGTCATAAAAGAACTCGGGAAGGTCATCATCTGCATCCGAAAATCCTGCGGCCCGATTAAATTCATGCTCAAGGCGCAGCGTTTCAGTTCCAAGCTCGTCATAAAACGAAATTGGCAAATCCGTACCAAGAGCGTCGTTGATCGCGTTAACGATAAAGTCCGCGTGAGTGTGGGTCACCGAACGGCCAAAGATACAAAGCCCTAATGCATCCGATGAAGCCATCATACGTTGCACATCAAAACTGGCCGCGACAATCTGCTCTGCGCTCATCTCACGGCAATCGAGTTTGGGAAGGTTGCCTGCGGTATGATCAGCGCCTTGCGCCGTCATCATCATGGTGATACCAGTCCCCTCTACAACTCGCGGGTCATACGCGCTGATCGCCTGTTGCTTAATGACGGGAACTCGAGCCACGCCGTAGTGAGCCCCAACCCGAGCAGTACCTTGCGCCCATAGCTTGCCATTTTCTGATCCTGCCCGAATTTCTTCAAGCACGCGGAGCATAAAATCAACATCTCCGAATTGACCTTGACCGGCGTCCATCAGTACAGCGATCATGGCTCCCGCTTCAATAGTGTCTATCCCCAGATCGTTGGCGACGAAATTTACTCTGGCTAATTCATCGGGATCAGTTAATCCACAGTTCGACCCCATTAAACCAATGGTTTCGTATTCGACCGGAGAGACAATCTCTTTGCCATCGGCATCGACATAAACGTTACTGCATTCGATAGTGCACCCGGGCATGCAGGCATGCGCCGTTTCTCCACCACGTTCGGTATTTTGTTCGCGGATGAATTCGCCCCCTAGTCGGAAAACTTCTTTATCCGTATCAACAAGACGTCCTGAGGAAAAGTTGCGGACCGGTAGGCCTCCAAGATAATTTTGGGTATCGGCCATCAGAGCGGTACCATAGAGCTTCATATTCTGCGCAATCTCGTCTTCCTTGAGCAGCGCGTTGTACTTTTTGACCGCACCAATCACCTTTTTTCGATCGTGCAATTTAGGCATACGGTTGAGGTCGACGACAATTGCCTTTACCTTTTTGACACCCATCACCGCGCCGACGCCGCCTCGGGCGGCAAGACGGGAAGGTCGAAGGTCGGTATCACTAAAGGAGATCCCAGATAAGAGTCCCTGGTACTCCCCTACTGGGCCACAAATTCCCAGGCTGACTTTTTTCCCAAACTCCTTGTGAAGTTTTGCGGCGCAGGCAAAATTGGATAGGCCCAGATAATCGTCTGCAGGGCTAAAGTTGACAGAACCGTCCAGCGCAATATGTATGATTGACCATTCGTTGCATCCACCATTCAGTGTAAATCCTGCAATACTCAATTGTCCTAAAGCAAACCCGAAGGTACCGCCGGCATTCGCCTCCTTGATCCCACCCGTCAGCGGGCTACGGCAACCCACGCTCAGTCGGTTTGCGTTGGAGAAATTCGTACCCGCAAAAGGGCCAGCGGAGAAAATCAGCGGGTTAGCAGTGGACAACGGATCAACTGTGGCAGCGCCGCATTCGACCAGGGTGCGGGCAATTAAATACCGGCCAGCCCGCGCGGCCTGATCCCCGGTAAGGGTTTCGCGGCGCACGCTCTTTGCTGCAAGATCAAAATGCAGGTAGTCTCTCATGTGTTCTCCTTGATAGAAAAGTTCAGTAAAGGGTCGATTCAGCGCCGGACCAATCGCCAAACCAGGGGTAAAGCAATAACCGCAAGAATAATCTTGGCAATCTCGGCTGCGATAAAGGTTGTCAAACCTAAAGTGAGCGCCTTGGCACCGACCAGCACATTTGCCGAGATTGCTAGTAGCACCGAACCTGCACTCGCAAGCAGGGTTTTAGCAATCAGTGAACCCCGGGTATTGGGCCAAAACTCAAAAGCTAAGGTTGAATGCATGTTTATTCCTTAAGAAAAATGGTGTTGAGCACGCGATCACAAAAATGACGCTGAGTTTTTCCACAGAGCCACGAAAAAAGGTGTTCTACCAGTGGTATTGTCGTTTTCGAACGACAGCCTGTCAAAGCCCTTAGTTCTCTTACCTTGCTGGCGCTGGCAATCCTGTCTGGGGTTCATCTTTTGCCACAGACTTTGTTAATGCGTTTGCAGCATCGAACCCGACACGCAACCCATCGCGCCAGCGGGTGACCCTCAAGAGTCCGGTTCCAGGGAAATGAGATATTGCGCTACAAAGTCATGCTTCACTTCACGTGCAAAAGCCTGAGTCAATCGCTCGGTGACTGGCCCGGGGGTCTGTGAGGCTCCCAAAGTTACGCCATCGTATGTGCGAACCGGACAAATACAAAAACTGGTAGACGTGATAAAGGCTTCATCCGACTCGGCGGCGTCGATTGCCGTCAGATCGGTCTCCTGCACTTCAAAACCTTCGGCCAAAGCGAGTTCAATAACCACCTGCCGACTGACGCCGGCCAACACATACTGAGCATCGGGGGTAAACACAACATCGTCTTTTACCAGGAAAATATTGCTGCCGATGCCTTCACAAAGATAACCCCGGGTATCCAGCAGAACAGCCCAGGCATGGCTTGAACGATCCCGCACTTCCAAATCCGCGAGTACCAAATTAAGGTAGTTATGACTCTTGATATTAGGGTCGAGACTCTCGGGAGGTGTTCTGCGAACGGCGGGTGTAAAAACATCAAGACCATCACGCACTAGGGGGGCTCGGGCCTGAAGTGGCAACGGCGTACACTCCACAATTACCGTGGCACCTGTGCTTTGCCATAATTCACCTCCGACGACGTTCAACCCCCGAGTCACACGCTGCATTACCCAGTAATCCTCTCCCGGGCTCAAAAGTGGAAGATTTCGCTGAACTGTCTCGTGGGTGATCTCGGTCATTTCAGTTGCAGACAAGCCCGGATCTATCATGGCTTTTTCCAGTGACCGGTACAATCGGTCAATATGGGCCTTAAGACGGAAAATCTTTCCATCAAAGGTTCGCTCGGCATCAAACACCGCATCACCCAGATTGAAACCTCGATCACGGAAAGATACGCAGACCTTGGATTCAGGAAGATACTGTCCGTTGAAATACGCTATCCGTTCCACCAGCACACCCCTTTAGTTGAACCCTTTGGCCTTTGGTACGGCAACTGAATTCTCACGCACCAGGTTGGTGTAGTTCGAACCCGACTTCCTTGGTCGCGTCGATTAGCCAGTGTAGCAAATGATCAGAAAAACTGCGCCGAACAACGATATCGAGCGCCTCACCGCGCTCATCATCATCGACATGAATCAACAAAACGTTAATGTGAGCCAGTACGGTCTGGGCACACCGGCTGGCCTCGAAAGCTCTTGGGTGCAGATCTAACGTACAGGCGGAACCTAGCACGTCGCGCCAGGCTGGCCCGCCAATTCGTATCACCGTCTGCCCACCGGAAAGATCGACCAGAGAATGGTGCATCGCCGAAAGCTCGCTCACTAACGCCTCGAAAGGCTTGCTCCGACCGGACCCCAAAAGCAACCACTCGTCTGGGCTTAACCAGCACCCACGCCACCTGCCCACAGAACTAACGGTATTGGGCAGCAGTGGTAGCTCGACTCCCAGCCTTTTTTTTACCACCTGAAGGAAATCCAAGTTCTGCGGATCACCTCTGAGATTGCAGTGCGCGAGAAACGGCTGTTCCTGAAACCAGCAATCCAGGCGGTCCGATGTCCCGAGTTGACGCTGAGGTGTCTTGAATTCTGACAGGGGCGACAAACGGGTAGTCATACTACCTCTTGGCGCTGGCGCTCATTTTCCGGGTCGAGAAATACCGGGCTGGTGATCGTCGCCGGAACGATCGCGCCATCCATTAACTGGGCATACACGGTGCTGCCCATTCGTGAGACGCCGCCCTTGACCAGGGCCAGCGCGATGGAGCGTTTGAGATTGGCACTGAAATAACTGGACGATACATGGCCAATCATCGGCACGGGCCGGGACTCAGACGGCGCATTCACCAGTTGGGCGCCTTCAGGCAAAACCTGTGCTGAGTCTTTTGTCAGTAAGCCGACCAGCTGTTTACGATTGTCCCGCGCAGTATCTGAGCGCGCCAACGAGCGTTTGCCAATAAAGTCTTTCGTCTCAGATACTATCCATTGCATACCAAGATCAAGTGGAGTGACTGAACCGTCGGTATCCTGCCCGACAATCACATAGCCTTTTTCCGCGCGCAAAACGTGCATCGCCTCGGTGCCATAAGGAGTAATGTCGAAGCGTTGCCCGACTTCCATAACCGTCTCCCAAAGCGCAAGCCCGTAGTTCGCATTCACACTGATCTCAAATGCCAGTTCACCACTAAAGCTGATTCGACTGACCCGGGCGCTGATTCCAGCCACACTGCCCTCGCGCATGCTCATAAAAGAAAACGCTTTCCCGCCAAGATCAAAGTCGCACCCGACATCTTCCAGCAATTGCCGGCTTTGCGGCCCAGCAACACTCATGACTGACCAGTGGTCTGTTACAGATGTGAGAAACACCTTAAGTTCTGGCCACTCGGTCTGTAGCCAACGCTCCATCCAGCCCATAACCGCGGCTGCTCCACCCGTGGTGGTCGTCATCAGATAGTGGCCGGGCCCAATACAGGTAGTAACACCATCGTCCATGACCATGCCATCTTCGCCCAGCATCAAACCGTAGCGGCAACGGCCGGGCTGTAACTTGTCCCAGCGATTGGTATATAGGCGGTTTAAAAACTCGGCGGCATCTGGACCTTTAATATCTATTTTGCCCAAAGTGGACGCATCCAACACGCCAACGCCCTGGCGCGTGGCTGCGCACTCGCGATTAACGGCCGTAGGCATATCCTCGCCATCGCACGGGTAATACCATGGTCGTTTCCACTGACCCACGTCCTCAAATATTGCACCCTGACGTACATGCCATGGATGGACTGCAGTTTTCCGGATTGGATCAAACTGGTCCTCGCCGATGGCGCGGCCAGAGATCGCACCAAAAGTGACGGGCGTATAGTTTGGACGAAAAGTTGTCGTCCCAGTCTGGTTAAGCGTTTGACCCAGAGCGCTTGCCAGAATCGCCATGCCGTTGATGTTTCCTAGCTTCCCCTGATCCGTGCCAAAACCTAAGGCCGTATAGCGTTTGACATGCTCGATTGATCGATACCCCTCACGTACCGCCAATTGGACGTCGGCAACGGTGGTATCGTTCTGGAAGTCGAGAAATTTCTTGGTTCCTGTAGGGCCGAGTTCAGTGCTGGGCACTTCCCAGCAGGCTTGAATCGCACCAGATTGACCCCCTTTTGCCATCGGAGCATCAGGAGTGGCGCCCGCCCAACCGCTCGCCGCGGCAGCTGCAACCCCAGCCTTAACGCCCCCGCTAAGGCATCCTGCAAGATCGAACACTCCAGCGCTCGACCCCGCTGAGAGTTCCGCCTGTACAGAGTTACCCGGTACAAAGCAGGCAAGGTCCTCATCGAAACGCGCCTTTGCACCAGATTGTGAGTGCAGATGCACTGTGGGACTCCAGCCGCCGGAGATTGCCAGGACCTGGCAATCCAAAAGGCCCTTGTGGGAGAGAATCTCGCTACCGTTATCGGTCAACAGCGCGAGTTCTATCCGCTTAAGGCCTTTAGCGTTACTGCGGGTGCCGCAAACGACATGACCCGTGTATACCGGAATGCCCAGCGCCTCAACAGTTTCGACAGCTTGGCCGCTGGGCGACGGACGTAGATCAACAACCCCACTGACCTCCATTCCGGCCCACGCCATATCAACTGCCGTTTGATACCCCGAATCGTTGTTGGTGAAAACCGCTCCCCGTCTCCCAGGAACTACGGCGTAACGACGAATATAAGTCGATACGGCTGAGCAGAGCATTACTCCTGGGACGTCATTACCCTCAAATACCAGTGGGCGCTCGATTGCACCAGTCGCAAGCACAACCTGGGAGGCCCGTACCCGCCAGAGCCTTTCTCTACTAACTCGTGGGTCTGCCTGCCCTGGGCCAAGGTGATGCGTGCGGCGCTCATTAATAACAAGAAAGTTGTGATCGTAATAACCAGTGACAGTAGACCGGGGCAGTAAGGTCACGTTGGGATTAGCCTCAAGCTCACTTACGGTCGCATTTACCCAGTCCAGCGCCGACTCGCCACTGATCTTCGCGTCGCTGTATAACAGACTGCCACCAAAACGGGACTGCTCGTCCGCCAGGATCACCCGCGCACCGGCGCGCGCTGCTGCCAGCGCCGCAAGCAGGCCGGCAGGCCCTCCCCCTGCAACCAAAACATCACAATGCCGATGTATTTTGTCGTACCGGTCAGGATCGGGGGCAGTTGGTGCGACTCCCAACCCTGCTGCCCGCCGGATAAAGCGCTCGTAATGTGTCCAGGCCGAGCGGGGCCACATGAAGGTCTTGTAGTAAAAACCTGCCGGAAGTAAGCCAGCAAGCCAGTTATTGATCGACCCGATATCGAATGCAAGGCTTGGCCAGCCATTAACGGTGCGAGCCGTCAGCCCCTGGTATAGCTCGATCTGGGTGGCACGAAGATTAGGGGTACTGTACGCCCCCTCGCCGAGTTGAACCAAAGCGTTCGGCTCCTCTGCACCGGCCCCAACCACACCGCGCGGCCGGTGATACTTAAAACTACGCCCGAACAACCGCACTCCTTGCGCCAATAACGCAGAAGCCAGAGTGTCACCCGGGTGGCCGGAGTATTCCTTACCGTTAAAGCGAAAGGTGATGCTGCGTGAGCGGTCAATCAGGCTGCCGGCCGGCAAACGGCGAGCACCGCTCATGGATTTTCCTGTGGCGGGCTATCGCCGACCGGGTAAACGGACAAAATCTTGTAGCTAACCGTGTCACGCACTAGGTTAAACCAGCGCCGGCAACCACCGCTGTGACACCACTGCTCGGCATGCGCTCCTTTAGTATTTGCTCGATTAAAAAGGTAATCGGCCCACTGGGCGTCAGATAACTCTTCGGGCGCAGCTGGCCTGACAATATGGGCTTCACCGCCACACTGAAATTCGTCCTGATCACGGGGCCCGCACCAGGGACATTCAATCTGCAGCATTTTCGAACTCCATAATCTTGGAATCAGTGGGCCACACCGGCCGCACCATGTTCGTCAATCAAGGCGCCGGTCGTAAAACGTTCCATATTAAAAGCAGCGTTCAAAGTATGTGGTTCGTCATGGGCGATGGTATGCGCAAATACCCAGCCAGAGCCGGGCGTCGCCTTAAAGCCACCGGTACCCCAGCCACAATTGAAGTAAAGCCCCTTGAGTGAAGTTTTGGAAATGATTGGGCATGCGTCAGGACACACGTCGACAATACCTCCCCACTGACGCAACATTCGCACCCGACTGAATATAGGAAACAACTCGACAATCGCCGCGACGTTGCCTTCAATGATTGAAAAACTGCCACGCTGGCCATAACCGATATAGGCGTCGATTCCAGCGCCAATCACCAGCTCGCCCTTGTCTGATTGACTGACATATCCATGGACCGCGTTGGACATGACCACCGTGTCGAGCACTGGCTTGAGCGGTTCTGATACCAGCGCCTGTAAGGGGTGACTCTCGATAGGCATCCGCAACCCGGCCATGTCGCCAAGTACGCTTGAATGGCCGGCCGCCACCACCGCCACTTTTGAGGCCTGAATCATCCCCTGGTTGGTTTCGACACCGGTGACAACGCCGTTTTCTTTACAGATTCCGGTCACCTCGCAGTTTTGAATAATGTCCACCCCATGCTCATCCGCTGCCCGGGCAAAACCCCAGGCCACCGCATCATGTCGAGCCACCCCACCACGCGGCTGAAACGACGCCCCCAATACGGGGTAACGGGCATTCGCAGAAACATTCATGGCTGGAACCATCGCCTTAATCTGGGCGGGATTAAGTATCTCGCTATCAATACCATTCAGCCGGTTTGCATTGGATCGGCGATAAATATCGCGCATGTCCTGTAAGGAATGGCCCAGGTTCATCACGCCACGCTGGCTGAACATCACATTAAAGTTAAGTTCCTGGCTTAGACCTTCCCACAACTGCAGCGATTTCTCATAAAGGTGCGCTGACTCATCCCAGAGATAGTTGGAACGGACAATGGTTGTATTGCGCCCGGTATTGCCGCCACCGATCCAGCCCTTCTCCAATACCGCGATGCGCCCAACCTTGTGCTCGGCGGCAAGATAATATGCTGTTGCCAAACCATGGCCACCTCCACCAACGACAATGACGTCATACGATGGAGCTGGGTTAGGGCTACGCCAGGCGGCTCGCCAATCGCGGTGGTAACTGACCGCGTTGCGGGCCAGACTGAAAATGGAATAACGATCTTTTTTCACATCACACCCAGGCGCCTACCAAAATAAAACCAGATGCTATCTACGAGTAACTTACTATGACTCTTTGACCCGAATTCAGCCCGCGTCAGTCATTGCGGTATACCGGAAACCGTGCGCACAACTCTTTCACCTGTTCGCGAACTGAATCCACTACTGACTCGTCACCCAGATTATCGAGAATGTCGCAGATCCACTCTACAACCTGACGCACTTCCGCTTCGCGAAAGCCGCGTGTCGTTGCCGCCGGCGATCCAATACGCAGTCCGCTGGTGACAAAGGGCGACTGTGGATCATTGGGGACCGTGTTTTTATTGACCGTAATGTTCGCCCGGCCCAGTGCTGCGTCAGCATCTTTACCCGTGATGCCCTTATCAATCAGGTCAAGCAAAAAGAGATGATTATCAGTTCCTCCGGACACGATGTTAAAGCCGCGGCCGATAAACGCGTCAGCCATTGCCTGTGCATTGGCGATCACCCGTTCGCCGTAGACCCTAAATGAAGGTTCAAGCGCTTCTTTGAATGAGACGGCTTTACCAGCGATCGCGTGCATCAACGGGCCGCCCTGGGTACCAGGGAACACCAGCGAGGCCAGTTTCTTTTCGATCCCAGGATTCGCCCGGGCCATGATCATGCCACCACGAGCTCCGCGCAGCGTCTTGTGCGTGGTGCAGGTTGTCACGTCGGCGATATCCACAGGACTGGGATAAAGGCCTACGGCGACGAGCCCGGTAACGTGAGCCATGTCGGCGAGCAGGTAAGCGTCCACGCTCTCGGCGATATCTTTAAAACGCTGCCAGTCAAGGAAACGACTGTACGCCGAAAATCCGGCGACAATCATCTTGGGCCGATGCTCTTGCGCCAATTGCTCAACCTGATCGTAGTCTATCTCCCCAGTATCGGTGTTCAGACCGTATTGCACGGCGTTATACAACTTGCCAGAAAAATTGACAGCAGCACCGTGAGTCAAGTGCCCACCATGGGCAAGGCTCATACCGAGTACCGTATCACCTGGGTTGAGTAGCGCCATGTAGACAGCGGAGTTGGCACCCGAACCCGAGTGCGGCTGCACATTGACATAGGCTGCTCCGAACAGCTCCTTAGCTCTATCAATCGCCAGTTGTTCCGCCACGTCGACAAACTCGCAACCCCCGTAATAGCGCTTGCCGGGATAGCCTTCGGCATACTTGTTGGTCAATACGGTACCCTGCGCCTCAAGCACCCGCGGGCTGGTATAGTTCTCAGAGGCTATCAGTTCGATATGCTCTTCCTGGCGTTGCTCTTCGTTCTGAATCGCCTCCCACAGTTCCGGATCAAAATCCGCGATGTTATCTTTGCTGCTGAACATATCGATGCTTCCTCAATTGGTAAATTCGGCGGGCCGACCGCTCCCAGTAAAAGGGTGGGCGGGGGATTTTACCGGAGTAGTTGCCAACAACCCAATACCTAATAGGTAATTTATCTGGCAGGTCAATCGGCCCGAGGCCAAGTCCGTTGCTGGAGGCTGACCAGAGACTGGCTGCCATGGTATCGGATCTGCTCCTCTGGATAACGCCACTTCTCACCCACTGGGCAGGCTAAACGCGAAGCACAACCGACACCGCAGCCTTGGGGATTGGCGAGTCGTTGCGGAAGGCAAAGATCCATTGCGATCGTTTGATCATGAGTCACGGCCCCGACAGGACAGGCTTGGATGCAAGGTTTTGATTCACAATGATCACACGGCGAATTTGCTGTAAAGGCCTTGGTGCACTCCAGCGGTGCATCGACTAAAAAAGCGGCGCGGTAAGCGAACCAAGGGCCAAAACACGGGCTGATATCCATCCCCAGCGGGGATGGGCTCGCCCATCCGGCCCATCGACCCAGTTTTTGCAGTGGGATTGGGGCCGAACCCGGGTAGAGTAGGCGCGGCTTTGCGCCCCCCCAGAATTGCCGGCAGACTTCCAGCACCGCTTTTTCGGATGCCGAATCGAAAAGCTCAGTTTCCGGGTAGTTTTCCTGTCGAATCCGTTTCCATAGGTCGGACCCACCCATTCCCAGTAGAACCAGTTTTTCGAAAGGGGCCACGTTCACCTTCGCATTGCCCCACACCTCGGCTAGCTCTGGTGGAAACGCTCTAACATCCAGGACAGCACGCAAATTAAAGCCCTGCTTTTCCAGCCACTCGTGGCCCGCGTTGATGGATAGTTTGGTTTGTGCCACGAAATTCCGCCGCTCATCCGGTGAATCCATTAATGGAAGGTGATCGAGTGGGTCGCCCTGCTATAGTTACTCTAACGCACTTCATCAAATCAGATTACAACTCAACTGGGTTTATTGCTTTTTGGCCTCCTCTGTCATTCATGGTCATCGCGGCGCTCGAGGGCTCGCACCAGAGAACACGATGGCCGGCTTCGCCCGGGCGTGGCAAGTCGGTGTGGATGGGCTGGAGCTGGATGTTTTGATCAGTGCCGACGATCAGGTCGTAATCCATCACGATGCCCGGTTAAATGAGACCCAGTGCCGAGACCAACAGGGAAACTGGATTGCCTCAGATGGCCCCCGCATTCGGGAGCTCGTCTCCAGCGATCTGGGTGATTACGATATTGGTCGTGCGAAACCTGGATCTGAAACCGATCGACACTTTCCCCAACAATCGCCCGCCGATGGTCAATCCATCCCCTTGCTCGGTGAGCTGGCTGCCTGGTGGCATGGTCTCAGTGGGAGCCGGCCGATTTTAAACATCGAACTCAAATCCCATCCCGATTGCCCCGATGACACACCGCCGCTTAAGGACTATGCCAGGATCATTATCGATGAACTCAAGCGATTCGATCTGATAGGACACGCCTGGCTGCAAGCTTTTGACTGGCGTTTGCTGCAACTTATCCAAAAAGCCTGTTCACAAATACCAACGGGCTACCTAAGCTGCGCCCGAGACGGAGAAGCTACCATTTATCCCGGCAGTGTATCGCCATGGCTGGCAGGGTTTGATCCAGACCGGTTCGGCGGAAGTACGCCCCGCGCCGTCCACGCCGCCGGTGGCACTTTTTGGGGTCCCTGGTTCGGGAACCTGAGCGCAGCAGTTATTCAAGAGGCAAAAGCGTTGGGCTTACCCGTCCACACTTGGACAGTCAATGAACCTGCAGAAATCACCCAGGCCCTGGATTGGGCAGTGAATGGCATTACCACGGACTACCCTGATCGCGCGTGCGGGTTAGTCAAGGCAAGGCACCCGGCGCCGCCCAAGGCGGGCTCTTTTGCGACTCAACACCGGGCACACTAAGGCGCATGACCTGCTCGCCTTTATTGTCTGTTCGCGATCTGCGTGTGGTTTTCCAAATGGCAACAGGCGAGATCGAAGCACTCCATGGGGTCGATTTTGATATCGCCCCGGCCAGCACCGTTGCCCTGGTGGGAGAATCGGGATCCGGAAAATCGGTAACCGCACAGGCGGTTTTGGGCATCCTGCCAAGCAGTGCCCGAATCACCTCCGGCGCTCTGGTCTTTAACGATCCGGATACCGGGACCCAAACCGACATAGCGCAGTTTCCGACCCAAAGCCCGGTGCTGCAAGCCATCCGTGGTGGACGCATATCGATTATTTTTCAAGAACCCATGGTTTCATTGTCACCGCTGCACACTGTAGGTGATCAGGTCAGTGAAGCCTTGTTCTTGCATCATTCGGTGAGTCATGCGCAAGGTATGGAACAGACCGAAGCGATGCTCGAGATGGTTGGATTTCCTGATCCCACACGAGCGCTTCGGACATACCCCTTCGAGTTGTCCGGCGGTTTACGGCAACGGGCCATGATCGCTATGGCGCTGGTGTGCCGGCCGGCCCTGCTGATTGCCGACGAACCTACCACGGCACTGGATGTCACCGTACAGGCGCAGATCCTTAACCTGATACGAGACCTTCAGTCCGAACTACAGATGGCACTTCTACTGATTACCCATGATCTTGGGGTCGTCGCCAATATGGCCGAAACGGTTGTCGTGATGTACCATGGCAAAGTAGTTGAAAGCGGTAGTGCCAAAGATATCTTCGGTCAACCCGGGCATCCCTATCTGAAAGCGCTCTTCAAAGCAGTGCCACGATTCAATATGGGCGCCAATGAGCGACTGGTGCCCGTCAGACCTATCGAGCACACCCTGGCTGATCATTTCCAAAAGCCAGAAATGACGGCAGACCCAAGCCTTCCAATCCTTGAAGTCAAAGGATTGAGTAAATCCTTTGGCGTTCGCCGATCCAGCATCTTCGGACAGAGCGCTGCCGACCAAATCAGGGCGGTGGATAATGTTTCGTTCGCGATAAAGCGCGGCGAGTGCCTGGGCCTGGTGGGTGAAAGCGGCTGTGGCAAAACTACCCTTAGTAAGATCCTGATGCGGGCTATTACAGCCGATACCGGCAGTGCGACCTATCAGGATGGCGACAGCACTCTTGATCTTTTTAATCTCGACAAAAAAGCGATGATGGCACTGCGGCGCAAGATGCAGCTGATTTTTCAGGATCCTTTCAGCTCGCTGAGTCCGCGTATGACGGTGTTCGATATTGTCCGTGAACCATTGATTATTCACGGGCGCGGGGATTCCGGCTCGCAACGTGAAATGGTTCAGGAACTGATGCGGCTGGTTGGCCTTGATCCCCGATTTCTCAGCCGTTATCCACACAGCTTCTCCGGTGGACAGCGCCAACGCATCAGTATTGCCCGGGCACTGGCATTGCAACCGGAGTTCCTTTTGTGCGACGAGCCAGTCTCAGCGCTGGATGTCTCGATCCAGGCACAGGTGCTTAACCTACTGAAGGATCTGAAACGCGACCTGGGCCTGACTTACCTTTTTATATCGCATAATCTTGCGGTCATCGATTACATTGCCGACCGGGTTGCCGTGATGCACCGCGGTCGGCTGGTCGAACTCGCATCGCGCGAGCAGCTCTTTAACAGGCCCGCACACCCCTACACCCAATCACTGCTGCACGCCGTGCCACATCCTGACCTCACCCGTCCATTGGACTTTGCCCGCATCGCGGCAACGGGCGGCAACGACCCCCAGCAGTGGCCAGAGGCTTTTCGCTCATCCGCTAATGAGTCGACCGAATGGCTCGATCTGGGCGATGGGCACCAGGTTCGCGCCAGCGCCAGCGCCAATATAGGAGAAATACTGAAATGAAATCCCCGGCCACCCGACTTTTGGCTGTGTTTATCTCGCTGGCGTCAGGCCTCGTTTTTGCTGAGTCCCCCTTGCTCGTCGAGCGAGTAAATTCAGGGGCCCTGCCAGCCGCCAGCGAACGTTTACCTCGCTCTCCCATGGTCACTGACTTGTCGGCCATGGGTCGTGAGCCGGGTGTCCCCGGCGGAGATATCAACCTGCTCATGGCGCGCAGTAAGGACACCCGGATGCTAACCGTATATGGGTACGCGCGCCTGGTGGGTTATACGCCCTCGCTGGAACTGCAACCCGATATCGCCCTTCGCCTTGATATCGAGGGTGATCGGATTTTCACCTTTCATTTGCGTCCAGGCCACCGATGGTCGAATGGAGAACCTTTTACCAGCGAGGATTTTCGCTACTACTGGCAAGATATTGCGCTTAATGAATTTCTCTCACCGTTCGGCCCGCCCGAAGCATTACTGGTAAACGGCGAACCTCCAATCGTCAAGATTATCGATGAACACACAGTACGTTATAGCTGGTCGGCGCCGAACCCGCTTTTTGCGCCAGCTCTCGCGGCGGCGCGCCCACTGTATATCTATGCCCCCGCCCATTATCTTAAGGGGTTTCATGCCAGCTATGTGAATGAAGAAAAACTTAAGGCAATGGTAGAAGATGCTGGCGTACGAAACTGGGCTGGATTGCATACCCGGTACGGGCACCAGTATAAATTTGACAACCCGGACCTTCCCACACTGCAGCCTTGGTTCTCGGTCACCTCTCCGCCATCCGAGCGTTTTATTTTCGAGCGTAACCCCTTTTTTCATCGCACCGATTCCAAGGGTCAACAATTGCCTTACCTCGATCGGGTCATTATGAATATCGGTAGCTCCGGACTCATTCCGGCAAAGACCGGGGCCGGAGAATCGGACCTGCAGGCACGATATCTGCGCCTGGACAACTATCCTTTTTTGATGCAAGGCGGGGAACGAAACAATTTCTCTGTGCGGCTGTGGCAGATGGGTGTCGGCTCACAGATGGCGATCTACCCGAATCTCAATACCACCGACGACGTATGGCGGGCTCTTACGCGCGATGTTCGCTTTCGTCGAGCGCTGTCACTCGCTATTGACCGCGATGAAATAAACCAGGTTATCTATTTTGGCCTGGTCAACCCAAGCGCCAATACCGTACTGCCACAAAGCCCACTATACCGGCCTGAGTATTCAAGCCGCTGGTCTGGTTTTGACCTGGCGGCCGCCAATGTGCTACTGGATGACATTGGGCTGAGTGCCCGAGATTCGGACAACCTTCGGCTGCTGCCAGACGGTCGCGCCATGGAAATCGTGGTCCATTCAGCAGGAGAAAGCACCGAGCAGGCTGATCTTCTTGAGCTTATCCACGATACCTGGCTGCAACTGGGCATCAAGATCCACACCAAACCATCGCAACGTGAAATATTTCGCGAACGTCTTTATTCGGGTGAAGCCGTAATGTCGATCTGGACTGGGCTGGATAACGGGCTGCCAACCGCCAACACGCCACCCACGGAACTCGCGCCGACCAATCAGACCCAACCCCAATGGCCAATCTGGGGTCAGCACTTTGAAACCGCCGGACTTACCGGCACGGCTCCGGACATGGCTGAGGTGGCCGAACTGGTATCGCTGCTTGAAACTTGGCGCAACTCAGCGGATCACGCCTCCCGAGAAGCAGCCTGGGAAAAGATGCTTGCGATCCATGCCGACCAGGTCTTTAGTATCGGCACGGTGAACGCTGTACCACAACCGGTGGTCGTTAATAACCGACTACGAAATGTGCCCCAGGAAGGCATCTATGCCTGGGCCCCGGGAGCGTACTTCGGCATGTACCGCCCGGATACCTTCTGGCTGGCCCCTTAGCTACGAACGACCAAAGCCACCGCCATGTTCCAATATTCCATTCGACGAGTGCTGACCATGATACCGACGCTGATCGCGATCAGCGTCATTGTCTTTGTGATCATTCAACTACCCCCAGGTGATTACCTGGAAAGCCATATCGCCACCATGCAGGCCCAGGGTGAGAGCGTCGATCAAAAAAAGATAGCATTTCTGCGAGAGCAATACGGGCTCGACCAGCCGATGTGGCAGCAGTACCTGACCTGGGCCACCGGCTTTGCCCAGGGTGATCTGGGGTACTCCTTTGAATACGACCTGCCGGTAAGGGAGGTGGTCGGTGACCGGGTGTTCCTCACCATTCTGATCTCGGTTATTACTATCATCTTCACCTGGCTGATCGCATTCCCTATCGGCATTTACTCCGCCACCCATCAGTACAGCTGGGGTGATTACGGGCTTACCTTCGTTGGTTTTATTGGCCTTGCCACGCCCAACTTTCTACTGGCTCTGGTGATGCTCTACTTCGCCAATGTGTATTTTGGGACATCCATCGGTGGCCTCATGGATGCTGAGTTTATTGGCCAACCCTGGAGCAGCGCCAAACTGCTGTCGGTATTGGAGCACCTTTGGATTCCGGTCATTGTGATAGGAACCTCAGGCACCGCTGCCATGATCCGCCGTCTGCGGGCCAATCTGCTCGACGAACTGGAAAAACAATATGTGGTCACCGGCCGCGCCAAAGGACTACCGCCGGGAAAACTTCTGCGCAAATACCCTTTACGCATGGCGTTGAATTTTTTTGTGTCAGATATCGGCAATCTTCTTCCCAGCATCATCTCTGGCGCCGAGGTCACTGCCGTGGTGCTCTCGCTACCCACCACTGGCCCGTTGCTTATCGCCTCTTTGCAAAGCCAGGACATGTACCTGGCTGGCTCGTTTTTGATGTTTCTGGCAATCTTGACCGTCATAGGCATGCTGGTCTCGGATTTGCTACTGGCAATGCTTGATCCGCGAATCCGCCTGCAGGGAGCCCCGGCAAAATGAGCAACCCGGATACACCGCACTACGTTTCCAGTGAACCATTTGATCCTCAATCGGTGGAACGGCTTACCGCCGCCCAGGAACAGTTGTATCTGGCCTCTCAGTGGCGATTAATGTGGTGGAAGCTCAAGCGCCACAAGTTAGCCCTGATCTGTGGTGCTATTCTGGCAATCTTTTACATTGTTGCCGCATTCGCCGAATGGTGGGCGCCATACGATCTTCATACCCGTAACGCGCGGTTTATTCACGCCCCGCCGCAAGCGGTTCACCTTTTTCACGAAGGTAAATTCGTTGGCCCGTTTGTGTACGGCTATCACTACAAACTGAACATGTCCACCTTGAAGCGTGAATTCAATGTCAATAAAGAAAGCATTCAGCCGCTGCGCTTTTTCTGCCAGGGAGATCCGTACCAGTTCTGGGGCCTTATCGAGTCGCGCTTTCATTTCTTTTGCCCCAGCACCAACTCAATGAAGTACCAGAGCAACGGTGAGACTTTCAGCCTGGCTACCAAAGGCGGGACTTTGTTTTTGCTGGGGACAGATCGCCTTGGACGTGACCTGTTATCACGCATTATTTACGGCTCGCGGATATCACTAACCATCGGCCTGGTTGGGATCGCGTTTAGTTTTGTCCTTGGCATCGTCATTGGCGGTCTTGCGGGGTATTACGGAGGCTGGATCGATGCCCTGGTACAACGGGTAATCGAGGTCCTTCGCTCTTTTCCAGAGATACCACTATGGATGGCGCTCTCGGCCGTGCTTCCGGTCACCTGGAGCCCGCTGCTGATATTCCTAGGCATTACCGTGATTCTGGCGATGCTGGATTGGACCGGTCTTGCACGTTCGGTTCGATCTAAACTGATGGCCCTTCGCGAAGAAGACTACTGCACCGCGGCCCAACTGCTTGGCGCAAAACCTGGGCGAATTATCGGCCGGCACCTGTTACCCGGATTTATGAGCCACCTTATCGCTTCTGCCTCGCTATCGATCCCAGGGATGATTCTGGGGGAGACCGCGCTCAGCTTTTTGGGGCTAGGGCTAAGGCCGCCGATCACCAGTTGGGGTGTCTTATTGAACGAGGCTCAGAACATCAACGTGGTTGCGCTATACCCGTGGCTGATGCTGCCGGTCGTGCCCGTGATCATTATTATTCTGGCATTTAACTTCTTTGGTGATGGCCTGCGCGATGCGGCTGACCCATACAAAACCTGAACCCTACTAAGAGGAACCTGCTTTGGCCGTAACCATTCCTGAGAACTATGTCAGCGGCGGATTCGCCATGGAGTTTGAAGTACCCTGGATGACCCCAGGTGCTGTTCATAAACTTGATGAACTGGTTCGCTCGGACGACCGGGTCATTGAGGTTGGCACCGGCGGCTCTACTCTATTCTTCTCAAGACGCTGTCGCGCCGTCTTGGGCATCGAACCCAGTATCGAGTGGGCAGATACCGTAGTGACCGAAGCGAGGACACGGGCCCTTGGCAATGTCGATATTATTGCCGAACCTGACCCCGAGGCACTTATCAAGCTGGCAAGGCGCCTTGGAACGTGCTCAGTGTTATCTGTGGACCCTGATGATGGTTATGACCGGGATGAACTTCAAGATATTCTGGCCGCCCGTGCTGGCGATGAGTTGCGGGTAGTCGCGATGGATAACTACGGCGCCCGTGACTTATTCACCCGCTCGTGGGATTGGGATAACGACAAGGTGATCGCAAGCCTGCCGGGCTCCGGCTGGCACGGAGAATCCTTTAATGACCCCAAGTGGCGCGGCCAAGGCACTCGGATTTTCTGGCAGGAACGCTAATCCTGCCGCGCCTTTCAGTTCGGTGAGTCGAGCCTGACGCTGGCGTAAGACCCAGGGGCCGCCTCAAGTGCCGGGAAGGCTTTTTTAGCACCCGGTTGGCGCGCCTTCACACGCGTACCGGCGAACTTAACTGCCCATTTTTGCCAGTCCGGCCACCAGGATCCTTGCTTTGCGCTGGCTTTTGCCTGCCACGTATCGGCATCACCATGCGGACGCGAGCGGCTGGTCCAGTACCCGTACTTGCCGGCCTCGGGTGGATTCACCACACCCGCGATGTGACCCGACCCTGAAAGCACGAACCGTACCGGGCCCTTGAAAAGCCCCGCACCGGCAAATGTCGAACGCCAGGGCGCTATATGATCATCCTGGGTCGATAGAAAATAACACGGCGTTTTAACCGACGAGATATCAATCGGCACACCGGCTAATGTCATGCCCCCGGGTTCTTTAAAGCGGTTTTCAAGGTACATGGTACGCAGATACTCGCTATGCATCCTGGCCGGCATGCGGGTGGAGTCCGAATTCCAGTAAAGTAAATCAAATACCGCAGGCGCCTCACCCATCAGGTAATTGTTGATAACAAAAGACCAGATCAGATCGTTCGAGCGCAGCATATTGAACGTGGTTGCCATATCGCTGCCATCAAGGTAACCGTCTTTTGCCATCTTTTGCTCAAGGTTCGCGACCTGCTCATCGTCGATAAATACGCCAAGGCCCCCGGGATCAGAAAAATCAATCATCGAAGTCAGGAAGGTCCCGCTGGATACACGCGATGCCTCACCGGTTCCCTCTAAATAGGCCAGCAAGGCTGCCAGCAATGTACCACCCAGGCAATAGCCGACGACATTGGTGCTGGACTGGCCAGTAATGGCCTCAATCGCCTCTAACGCAGCCAACGGTCCTTCAAGGAGGTAGTTTTCAAAACCCTTGTCCGCAAGCTCGCTACCCGGGTTAACCCACGAGATCACGAAAACTGTGTGGCCCTGCCCTACCAGCCAGCGGATAAGTGAATTCTTTGGCTGAAGGTCGAGGATGTAATACTTGTTAATCCAGGGTGGGATAACCAGCAGCGGAGCTTTGCTTACCGTCTTGGTTTGCGGCTCGTACTGTATGAGTTGGATCAGATCGTTCTGGAAGATTACTTTGCCAGGGCTGGCTGCAATATTACTGCCAAGTTCAAAGGCATTGGTATCTACCATCTGGGTTTTGAGGGTGCCGTTGCCCTGCTCCAGATCATCAAGGATGTTCTCAAAACCCTTGACCAGATTTTCGCCCTTGGTTTCAAGGGTCTTTTTTAGTACATCGGGGTTGGTTAATACGAAGTTAGTCGGCGCCATCGCGTCAACGTATTGCCGGGTAAAAAACTGGACCTGCTCACGAGTTTTTTCATCCAGACCCTTAGCCGAGGCAGTCGACTCCATGACATAACGTGACGCCAGCAGGTATGACTGCTTGATAAAATCAAACAACTGGCCGTCAGTCCAACTCTCGCTGCGAAAACGATAATCACTCACCTCTGGCTCTATGACGCTTTTAGTCGATCCT
>CAUZJT010000030.1:0-21875 GCA_963580215.1 Gammaproteobacteria bacterium | reverse complement strand
ACACAAGCTGATCTTTACCACTTCCTTTGGCTATATGGAGCCAACACTCAAGGTCGCCAAACGCTTCCCGGACGTGAAATTTGAGCATGCGACGGGCTACAAACAAGCCGACAACGTTGCGACTTACTCAGCGCGTTTCTACGAAGGTCGCTATGTACAAGGCCAGATTGCCGCCAAGATATCCAAGAGCGGCATCATCGGCTACATCGCATCGTTTCCGATTCCTGAAGTCGTGCGCGGTATCAACGCATTCATGCTGGGTGCGCAATCGATCAATCCGGACATGAAGGTAAAAGTCGTGTGGGTTTATAGCTGGTTTGATCCGCCCAAAGAAGCTGACGCTGCCAAAGTGCTGATGGATCAGGGTGCGGATATCATTACCCAGCATACCGACAGTACTGCGGCGCTTCAGGCGGCGGCAGACCGAGGGATTCATGCTTTCGGACAAGCCTCCGACATGATTCAGTTTGCCCCGGATACACAGTTAACCGCAATTCTCGATGACTGGGGACCGTATTACGTCAAACGAACGGTTGATGTATTAATGGGCACGTGGAGCTCAGGGGATACCTGGGATGGAATGGGTCCAGGGATGGTCGGCATGGCACCGTATACCAATATGCCAAGTGCCATCGCCATGATGGCGCGTGAAACCGCAGAGTCGATTCGTACTGGTGCATTTCATCCGTTTACCGGCCCGATCTACAACCAGGCTGGCGAACTTGTGGTCCCAGCGGGTGAAGTGGCTGCCGACTTCCCGATGCTGGCGACTATGAATTTCTACGTTCAGGGTGTCGACGATAAGTTGCCCGAATAGCAGAACTACCATTGTTGTTTAAACGACAACCCGCTCCTACGGGAGCGGGTTTTTTATTCTGGAATGAACCTTTGGCATAGTTATTATGTCTAGGCTGTGGATTCAAGATCCGCTGGCGATCTTTGCCGACGGCGCCGCACGTGGAGTGGTTATCGAAGGCCGCCGGATTGCAGAACTGGTTGCAACCGGACAAAAACCGTTACAGCCGGTCGATGCGATCTTCGATGCATCTGATCACGTCGTTCTACCAGGCCTGATCAATACCCACCATCACTTCTACCAGACATTGACACGAGCGCTTGCGCCAGCCCTTGGCAAAGAGCTTTTCGACTGGCTCAAAGCCCTCTACCCGGTATGGGCAGGGCTCGATCCCGAGCTACTGGCTGTTGCAACAGAACTGGCGCTGGCCGAGCTACTGCTCTCGGGCTGCACTACAACGTCGGATCACCATTATCTTTACCCTCCCGGCTTGGAACAGGCGTTGGATATACAGGTCGGGGTTGCCTCGCACATCGGCATGCGAGTGACACTGACCCGCGGCTCGATGGATCTTTCACAAAAAGATGGGGGGCTGCCGCCAGACTCGGTGGTGCAAGATGTCCAAACCATTCTCACCGACTGCGAGCGGGTCGTGAATAGCTACCACCAAAGTGGTCCCGGGGCCATGGTGCAGGTAGCGCTGGCGCCCTGCTCGCCGTTTTCTGTCAGTGATCCTCTCATGCGCGAGAGCGCTGCCCTGGCATCTCGACTGGGGGTGCGCCTGCACACGCACCTGGGCGAGACATGTGACGAAAACGACTACTGCCTTGCGCGCCTTGGCATGCGCCCGTTAGATTACCTTGAAGAATGCGGCTGGCTGGGAAGCCACACCTGGCTGGCACACGGCATCCACTTTACCGATGACGAGATTAAGCGCCTGGGCCAGGCCGGTACCGCTGTCACCCATTGTCCGCATTCCAACATGACGCTGGCCTCAGGTTTGTGCCCGGCCTGCGCACTGGAGAACGCCGGCAGCCCGGTGGGTCTTGGGGTTGATGGTTCGGCATCTAACGACGCATCCAACGCCATTGAAGAAGTACGCGCTGCACTGATGCTGCAACGCCTGCGTGAGGGTGCAGGCGCCTTTGATCACATCGATGCACTACGCCTTGCAACCCAAGGCAGCGCGAAATGCCTGGGCCGTGATGATATTGGCAGCCTGGAAGCGGGCAAACAGGCTGATCTTGCGCTATTTAAACTGGATGAACTTCGCCATAGTGGTTATCACGATCCGCTGGCGGCACTGGTGCTGTGTGGTGCCAGCCGTGCCGACCGGGTCATGATCGGCGGTGAGTGGAAAGTGATCGACGCACGGGCATCCCATATCGATGAGACTGAGCTCATCCACCGGCACAGCACTGCTGCCCAAGTGCTGCGTACCCGGGCGGGCTTATCTGCCTGAATCTGGCGTAGTACTAACCAACAGCGTCAGAGGTATGCAGCGTAGGAAGACCTTAGGTGAGATGAAAGGTCATTTTTCGATGTTAAAATGCTCGCACCGGACTCAAACCACTTACACGAACTCGGTATGAGAATTACCGTCTATAGTAAGTCAGAATTAAACCCAAGGAGACAGGTTTGTTGCGAAGAAACAACAAGGTGGCGGGAGTCACTTTAGCCCTGATCTTGGGTTTCCTTACACCCCCAGTGGCGGGACAGGAAGAACTAACAGTCCAGCAGCAGTACGACGCGGCCTTTCTTGAGATGTACCAAGATATCGGTAACCTGGATAAAACCTTTCATTTTGCCAAACTCGCAATTGCTACAGGTGATCTTGAGGGTGCGATCGCAGCACTTGAACGCATGCTGATTGTCGATCCGGACCTGCCACAGGTCCGGATGCAATTGGGCACGCTGTATTTCCAGTTAGGCTCCTACGCTATGGCACTGGCTTACCTCAATGTGGTGCTGGCCCACACTGAGGTCCCGACAGACATCAAGCAGGGAGCGCAAGCCCTGGTTACCCAGATCGATACGTTAACCTCACCGCATAGGTTCTCAGGCACTGTTGTCGGGGGAGTACGCTATCAAACAAACGCGAACGGCGGGCCAATGACCAACAAGATTCGGCTTTTTGGTGGTGCCGCGATACTTGATGACAAATACACCCATCAGCCGGATTGGGATATCTCTGTCGCCGGACAGTTCAGTTACATCTATGATTTTGAAACCGAACCCAGCAAGGTTCTGGAAACCAGGGTATCGGTCTACAGCAGCAAGCAGGATAAGCAATCTCAAATCGATACCACGCTCGCTGAGGTTCAGTTCGGGCCGAATGTTGATCTTACCCTGCAATCTGGGCATGCTTTGGATATCCACCCGTACGTCCTGGTCAATAATATGGCATTGGGCGGCAAAGATAGTTTCAACGGGTTCGGCGGTGGCCTGGACCTCAACTACAAAACATCCATGACCAACGCCTGGAACCTGGGTGGGCGCTATGTGGGCCGCGATTACAAAAACGCGGCAGACATCGGGTTGGAAGGCCCCAGAACCCGGCTTTTTGCAGGCAAGACTTTCGGCTTATCGAGCATGACGCTGGGCACAGTAAATCTGAATGCATTTAACGAAGATACCGATGAGGCATCCTCAGCCTACTGGGAATACGGGGTACAGGGCACGATCCAGCATATCCTGGGAGCGCCTTTTAGCTTTACCCCACAGCCCTGGAACGCTTCTGTAACGGTAGGGTTCTATGACAAAAGCTACGATAAGCCGAATCCCGGGGTAGACGCCAACACGGTGCGCAAAGACGAAACGTTGCGCACAAGTGCGAACCTTGTGATTCCCTTAAATTTCAACATCAGTCTGCTCGCCACGGCGGGGTACACCGATGCACGCTCCAACCTACCCAACTACACCAACGAAAACTGGTTTTCCAGCATTAGCGTGATGGGTCAGTTTTAGGTTAAGAAACGATTAGTTTTGCCTATGAAACCTGAAACCAAAATGAATATCTCGGTCGGGAGAAAGGTCATCAGCATCAGGTCCGAAAAAAATGCTGTGCGCGATAGCGGCCAGAATTCTAAACAAAAGCACATAGGGCGGATAGGCGTTTGGGTGAACGCATTGTTGCTGGGTATCGTCATGGGCTCGCCAGTTTACAGTGCCACCATGGAAACTAAGGTCGGCGTCACCGCGGCCTCGGTTACTAATGCAGTCGGTAAGCCGCCTATCTCACCAGCGCGAGATCTTGACACCGGACTGGAGGTATTTTTCAACGAGAAGATCACGACCAACGCCTCCGGCAGGGCTCAGTTGCTGTTCCGAGATGGTACTTCTTTGACCGTTGGTTCAAGTTCTGAGATGACGATCGATGAGTACGTCTTTGATCCTGATACCGATACCGGCGAATTAGTAATCAACATCAGCAAAGGCGTCTTCAGACTGGTGGGGGGGAAAATCTCTAAAAACACTCCAGTTGTTTTCAACACCAAGACAGCAACTGTTGCAGTGCGCGGTGGTATAGCGACATTGAATGTCAGTTCTACGGGAGCCCTGCAGGCGAATTTTATCTATGGTGATTTCATGGTTGTGACTACAACTAACACAGGGGCTACCAGTACAACATCCCAGGCGGGGTGGACCTTAGATGTGAACGCAGGCCAAAGGACAGCGCCCACAAAGACGAAAACTAACCCAGAGGCTCTGGCCCAGGATTTAGCTGCCCTGGAGAAGTCGGTGGATAACACCCCAACACCAACTGATGAGCCAGCGAGTAATACTGGCAATGCGGAAACTGGCACCACGCAAACTCAAGAAAACGTGTCCGAATCAAAACCAGATGCAGTAGTTGAGGTAGCAGCAACCACTACGAAACCGGAAGAGGCTGACTCACCGCCCACGGAACCCGGCGCTGATGCAGAGGTAGCAACAGTAGGATTGCAAGTAGATTCCGAAGCCATACCGGCTGAACCGGGCGATGCGGGTGAACTGCTCGCAGGTCAAGTTGGTGATCAAGTTCTAGTAACCAAGGCACAGCCTGATCGCGATGAGCCCCCAGTTATAGCTGATTCCAAGGACACGATACCGGCTGATCCAGCAAATCTGTCCTCTGATCCATCAACCGTGGCCGGACTGCCCGCGGGCCAGATAACTGTATCCAAGGGTGTTCCTGCTCCCGACATGGGAACAAAACTTGACATCAATGTTCTGGTGGTTGATCTCGGCCGGGATGTCAGCACTCATGTTCCGCCGCTAGGCTCGCCCCTCGGCGGCAACCCCTCGGCCACAAGCGGCGGATCTGGCATGACGCTAGACAACATTGCCCTAGTCGTAGACGCCATAACCAAGGCCCCCGGTGTAAAAACGGATGAGGGGAAACCTGTAACCAATCCTATACAACCTGACGAGATTATCGACGCAACCAACCCCATTCCGAAGCCCGGCAAGAAGCCCGACAAGCCGAAGCCCGACAAGCCGCCAGTGGACCCGTGCGATCCCGCAAAGGAAAAATGTGATGGTGGTGAAGAGCTGCCGGTGGACCCCCCGTGCCCTTCAATGCATGCCTGCGAAGAGGAAGAAGAGCTGCCGGTGGACCCCCCGTGCCCTTCAATGCATGCCTGCGAAGAGGAAGAAGAGCCGCCGGTGGACCCCCCGTGCCCTTCAATGCATGCCTGCGAAGAGGAAGAAGAGCCGCCGATTGAAGAGTGGTCTTTAGGTAAAAAACCGCTCCGGGAGAATAGCCAAAGCAAACGTGATCGATCGATGGCAATGATCTATCAAGAAGGGAGCAGATTGCACATAAGCTCCACAGTCACTACCAACGGGGCGATGCTTGTTCTGTCATCTGACTATCGGCATCTGTGCCGCGTTTGCAGTTACCTTGAGTGGCACCGCGACGTCCTTTGGCCTACCGGAAGAAAGCCTGATATGGCCAGTATCAGATACTGGTTGTCAGGTGTATCAACCACGCAGGCCGAACTGGCGGCGGCTGCCAGCAAAACTGCCCAGTATTCGGGTGGACTTTTTGGCAATGTTTCAACCGTTGGACACATCACGGAGAAGTTCGGGCACTTCGATGCGAAGGTACGCTTCGGTGTCAGCCATTATCAGATACAGAATTTTAATGCCGCATTCGATGGTAGAAACTATCTGGGCAACTCTGCAATCACACCCAATAACGCTGTATTCAGTGCTATCGGCTCATCTGGCGAACGGCAGATGAACGCTCAGGGGTATTTCTTTGGCAACCCCGTTCGAGGGGCCCCGCCGCCGGAGATCGGCGGTCACTTCCAGATAACGGGAGGCGGCTACGACGCTGGGGGGATTTTCGCCGGCGCCCGACATTAGATTACAAAACCGTGGGGCGCCTACTTGGTGAGGCGCTTTTCCACGCCATCCCAGTCCGGTCCGGGCGGGTTAGCCTGGAATCCACGAATCCGTTCACCGAATATCGAGAAATAACCCTGAGCCGATTCTGGCCCTGACTCTCGAAGTTGATTGATAAGCTGTAGGGCCTGATCCCAGTTACGTGCACGGTATGCATCAAGCATAGCCAACTGCAAAGCCTGTGCCTTTTTAAATGATTCTGTGCGGGCGACTGATTCATCACCCACTAATGTGAATATCCTAACCGGTTCAGTCTTGCCAACCACCTGCACCAGATCCAATTCCAGGGCTGCCAACCCGGACGTTTTGGAAAAAGTACCTTCACTGATCAGCGTCTCAACACCATAGGTTTTGGACTGGCCCTCCAGACGCGATGCCAAATTAACACTATCGCCAAGAATGGAATAATCAAAACGCTGCTCGGACCCAAGGTTACCTGCAAGAACTGATCCGGAGTTAATCCCGATACCCATTTTAAGCGCGTGGGCAGTTCTGCCGGACTCCTTTGCTTCATGTTGCAGTGAACGGTTCAGATGCTCCAGAGCTTCAAGCATCTGTAAAGCCGCACAGCAGGCGTGGTACTCGTGATTCAAAACATTCATCGGCGCATTCCAAAAGGCCATGATGCAATCCCCCATATACTTATCAATAGTGCCTTGCTCATTCAGAATGACTTCGGTCAGCGGCGTCAAAAAACGATTCAACAGTTGCGTTAATTCCTCAGGCGCCAGTTGCTCGGATATTCGGGTGAACCCACGGATATCGCAGAAAAGCACTGTTACCTGACGCATTTCTCCACCCAGGCGCAGCAGTGTTGGGTCGTTGGCCAGTTGCTCGACCAGCACCGGAGAAAGATAACGCCCAAATGCGCCGCGCACCTCTTGTTTTTCCTTTTCACTTGCAAGAAACACTTGTAGCGACTGCGCCAGGTAGATAAGCATGATCACTACAGCAAAGTAGATTGGACTGATCAGGGCGTTGTATTGAGCGAAAAGCATCCACGACCCGCCGATCGCTATTCCGATTGCAGTCAGCCCGATAAGGGCGCACCACAGCGCTCCCCAGCGCGGTAACAACCAGATAAGCAGTAACCCTAAAAGTACCAAAGAAAGAATTTCCGCCCCTTTGGCCCAGTCCGGCTGGTAAAGAAACTCTCCACTGATCAAGGTCTCCAGGATCTGCGCGCGAATCTGAAGCGCAGGAGCGACCCCGAGTACCGGAGTGGGTTGCGGGCGTGACAGCCCGGCGGCGCTGGAACCCAACAGTACGATTTTGCCTGCAAGTGCTGCCGGATCAAAATCACCCGAGAGCAGTCGCCGCGCACTTATCGGCTGGGAGATCTGATCAGCGTAACGAATCCAGATTCGACCCTGGCTGTCAGTCGGCACCAACAGTGCTCCTATCTTTACTCCAACGACACCGCCTGTAGATCCAAATGACTGCTCACCACTGGCATTGGTTGATTTCACAATATAGGTCGATGCTGACTGGGCCACCCGCAACGCCTCGGCATCCAGGGTAGGCAAAATGTGGCCGGCCACCGAGACCAACATCGACGCACGCCGAATGACACCATCGGCATCCGGCACCAGGCTGATGGCTCCATAACCATTAGCCGCGTGAGCAAGCACCGATAAAGCGGAAATATTCCCGCCGAATTTCGGCAGGAACGCATCTGGAGGATCGCCAGCCTTCACCAGCCCCGCCTTCATTCGCGGAACCTCGTCGTGATGATCATCATCTAGAGCAAAGCCCAACACACTGTTTGCCCGAGATAGCGACTGTGCCAGCAGGTCATCGGGGCTGATGCGGTCCAGGATGACTTCGCGTGCGGCCTGATATTCAGGCCAATCCGGCAGCATTTCCACAACGGTCTGTGGTGAGATCCGGTCAGGCTCAGATAACAGCACATCGATCACAACGGCTGCGGCTCCCGATTCGCTTACCACATCCACTAATCTTGCCAATTCGTTGCGTGGCCAGGGCCACTGCCCTAACTGCGACAGGCTCTTCTCATCAATATCTACTACTTGAACTGGCAGCGGAGTATTCGCTCTGGGTTTTAATGACTGGTACTCATCGAACACCATCAGCTGCAGCTGGGTTAGTACCGGAGGCGCAACTGCCTGAAGCGTAATTGCCAGACTGAGCAATCCCAGCGGGATCAGGTAGGCAACCCAGTTCCTGAATTTACTCAGGGAATGTCTTTTACTCTTTCGCATCAGGTCCAGACCATAGCAAAAATACTAATGATTAAGCGATCCATTACTGATCGAAGGAATCAACACCGTTACTAAAAGTTCACGGAGATACCATACGCCCATACGCCCATACGCCCAATTGCCAAAGGGGCAAAGTCACGTCAATTTCTTACATATTTTGCCGGCACTTGCGCAGCGCAGCCCAAGTGCTGCATACCTCAGCCGGGTTGTCTACCTGATGCCTTTGGGCCAAACACTTATTTGAACTGCGGATGAGAATGCTCTATCGCGCCTTTGGCAGAAACATGAGATTTAGTCGCTCACTGACCTGAACCTGCGTTATCTCCGCGCAAGGTGGGATTTTCAGCGCCGGTAGCATATTGTGCTCCCGCAAAACTGATCGAAAACAAAAATCCGCCAAGAAATGGGGTTGCCACATCGGCAACTCCCACCAAACGCCCATGATCAACGCGCAACGAGCCCCATGTCATGTCGGCAGTAAGATCAACATAACCTTCCAAAGAGCCGTCGGACATGTTCAATGCCTTCAACACACCGGCGCTACTGTCTGGCTCCTGCCCAATAACTACATAGCCGCTGTCCAGGAGCACTCCTGTCGTGTACACATCACCGTGTGTTTCTACTTCCCAGAGCACACGTGATGATGCCGTAATCGGACAGCTACCATCTATCTTATAGAACACGCTGTCTGCATCGTCTTTGGTTCCAATATAAATATCGCCACTGGCGTCCACCAGTGGAGACGCCCGCAGATCCCCCGAGATACCTGGTATTTCGCAACCGTCCTCCCAGGCAGACGAGCAGGCGTTACCCCACTTGTCGAAGCAGTAGAGCGTCTGGCGCAGGGCCGTGTAGATTCTTGTACGATCTCGGTTGAACTGGGGGCTGGATAAGCCGTCATAGTGGCTGGCGGTCGTGGGTGTATAGCTCCAGCGCTCCGATCCAGACCAGGCATCGATTGCATAAATACGGTTAGGCGTTGCCGCAGAAGATTCGCTTCCGCCGCCATCAGAGTTGACAAATACCGTCTTATCATCCACCAACGGGCTGTTGTAAAACTCCTGAGTGCCTGCGGTCGGTGAGAACTCCCACAGCATCGTGCCATTGGCGCGATATGCTCGCACAGATCGGCCACCCACAATGATCACATCAAATTCTGAGATTGCTGGTGTTATCTGGCCAAGGTGATAAACGCCACCTTCACCGACGATCACACGCTCCCAAATCACCCTTGGCATGCTGGCAGTTGGGTTTGAAAGTTTCACCAGTTTCAGGTGTGATCCTGAATGATCGCCACTGGGCTCAATCCCAGGTACGATTTCTTGAGCACGGCCAGTTTCAGCCATAAAATAGATCGCGCCACGCGAATCCAGTACAACACTGCCTCGCACCTCGCGGGTACCCAGGTCATGGCGCCAGACTTCGCTCATAGTCTTGAGATCAATCTTTGCCAGAAAATTATCACTGGCCACAGTGTGATTGGAGCCGCCTGCGGTCCCCACGTAGGCATAGCGTCCCACTATGGTTGGTGTTGAATAGTAGTAGTTCGCGCTTCCATGCGAGTAAATCTTTATTCCGTCACAGCCAGCGACCCCGGTGATAGGATTACGGATACCGTAGACGTCATAACGACGTCCACCTTTGCTGAATCTGCCGCTGATCAAATTGCCAGCAAACTCCAGATTGAAGGTGGTTCCGGCACTCGTCATTCTCAATACCAGGCCAGTGCTGTCCCGATGCGCACGAAACGTTGACCAACTCCCCCGGTCGACTTCCATCCGGCCCCGTACGAGTCCCATGCTCTCGCTCAGTATTTCTAATGAACGGTTCTCATTTCCAATCTTCAGACAATGGCCGCCTATCAAGGAGGTGCTGGCTGCGGTGCAAGCACCGGCGCTACCGAAAAATGCCGACTCTGCTCCTGTGGGAAGACTTCCGGAAACACCATCAGCTATATACCCTGTCACTGAAACTCCAGGTTCCACATAGATATCGAATGCGAGATAACCCACAACTGGATCCTCATCTATAAATACTTCGGCAATTCCGTTACCTCTGCCATCAGGATGCCAGTCTCCCGTAAACTCCCAGCCCTTGGCCATTCCAGCGACAACGCTCACGATGGCTGTAGCGGAAGCATCATCCGTCACAACTTCAAATGACATCTCCCCAAAATCTCCGGGGAAAGCCATCACATCAGTACAGTACTTAACGGCGAAAGCGTTCAAAGGGAACACCAGCCCCATTAATAACAGTACACGAGCAACTTTGGCGAATAAGCGTAAGGTAGATCCCATAACCCCTCCCTTTTAATCAGCAACTCAGGCTGATAAATCGTTAACCAACTCATGAGTCACGATAGTCAACCAGTCGCGTCCTTGCTGTGATGGCCGTCACCTGGGATTACGGTTAACCCTATACGGCTCTTACTGGGCATACTGGCTCAAAGGAGAGACGAGGCAGATACTGCCCCGTTGAAGGGAGTTCAGTTCAGCAGTTGATTCAGGATACCGACTGCTTTGGTCGGGCCATCCTCAGAACCCATATGCACCAAAGTGGCCTGAAGTCGCTCATGCATCTCCTGGTTGGTCAGAAACACTGCTTTGGGACCGAGCTTCTTGCAAACCTGTGCGATACCGACCGAATTGAGCGCTGGCCTGAAGGCAATGTCTTTTTCCATCATTTTTCAAAAAACTGATAAAGTCCTTTGCGATCGCAGCGATTTTTCTGAAAACGCATTTGGTTTAGGATGCAGGCTTTGCTGGCAATAACCCCAACCGCCGACTTAACGAGAGGAGAAACCGCATCGTGACCATACCCTGGCTCGACTGGGTGAGTCTGATGATCCGCTGGCTGCATCTGGTGGCCGGCATCGCCTGGATTGGCACATCTTTTTACTTTATATGGCTGGATCAGAGCCTGCGTACACGCACAGGCCTTGCCAAAGGGGTGGCGGGCGAATCGTGGAGCGTGCACGGCGGGGGTTTTTACCACGTACAAAAATACGCGGTGGCACCCGAGGTAATGCCCACTGAGCTGCACTGGTTTAAGTATGAGGCCTACTTCACCTGGCTCTCAGGCTTCGCGCTGCTCGTTGTCACCTATTACTTCAGTGCCAGCAGTTATCTGATTGACCCCGGCCGCGCTGACCTCACGCCGATCACAGCGATTGGCGCCAGCCTGGCCTTTCTTATTGGCAGTTGGCTTATTTACGAAGCGCTGTGCCGCTGCCCCATAGGACGCTCAACGCTGGCACTCGCCTTATCGGTATTTGCACTGATCATTGTCAGCGCCTACCTGCTGACCCAGATCTTCAGCGACCGCGCGGCTTTTTTGCATGTGGGCGCGCTCATCGGCACGATCATGTCGGCCAACGTGTTCGTGGTGATCATTCCCAATCAGAAAAAGGTCGTGGCCGACCTCATCGCCGGCAACACACCAGATCCAACACTCGGCGCCCAGGCCAAGCAGCGCTCGCTCCACAACAACTACCTCACCCTGCCGGTGCTGCTGCTGATGATGAGTGCGCATTACCCGATGCTCTTCTCTGGCGGTTCGATGTGGGGTTGGTTGGTGATCAGCTTTATCGTTGTGGCAGGTGGCGTGATCCGCCACTTCTTCAATACCCACCATGGCGGCGGGCGTGGCCTGGCGCTTGCCTGGCAGTGGCCGCTGGCGGTACTGCTGGCACTGGGGTTGATATTTTTTATCGCCACACGTGGTCCGGTGGTATCGACCAACACCATCAGCGATACACGTGCCCTGCAGATCGTTACCGCCCACTGCGCTGGCTGCCATGCAGCCCAACCCATCAATCCCACCTTCAACGCGCCCCCGGCGGGCGTGGTACTGGACAACCTTGATACCCTACATCGCCACCGGGAGCGGGTGCTGGCCCAGGCTGTTACCAGCCAGGCGATGCCGCTGGGCAACACCAGTGGCATGACACTGACCGAGCGCGGCGAACTGGGCCAGTGGCTGCAGGCGCAAAAGCCCTGATCCCCCGCTCCTCCTCCTAACCAATAGTATTGAAGACTTCCCCTCGTGATTTCAGGACGGCACGCAATGGCCCGATGCTACTGTTGCCACGCAAACCACTGAAAAACAAAACATTACCGGTGGCACTGACGACTCCGACCAACGTTAGACCGTGGTGTTGCGCTTGTAGATTTGCGTGACTGCCATCACTGCGTCCTAAAAACACCTCTGTCAGGTTTGTGATCCTAAGCCATGAAAATTAGTGATACATTCGCGCGATACGCTGGCCCGGATCACTTAAGTGGGTTTGCTGGCCGACGGAAGGTATTTTTGTTATGAAAAGACTTGTAAGCATCATCACTGTTCTTATTGCCGCTCTGGCCATGCCGGCGGCGGCACAGCAGCTTACTTTCCATTATGGTTTCATCGGCCAGTACAATGATCAGAAACTGTATGTCATCGAAACCGGTGCAGTTGTTGCATCCGGCGCCGAGCTGAAACTGAACTTTGAATACCCCAAGGGCAGCTGGTTTTATATCTGCTACCTGTCGAGTACCGATGACTATGCGTTGTTGCATGCCTCAGTCACCGGCGCTGACACAAACGAGAAGGCCACCTTCGATACCCTGGGCTGGCTGGCGTTGGATCAGAATGTCGGCACCGAGACTTTCACCCTTATCGCGAGTGAAAAACGTCTGGAAAGCTTCGAGGCGTTGCTCGATAACTACGCCAAGACCACCGGCAAAAGCCGCAAACGCTTTGCCAAACGCATTGCGCGGGCCTTGCAGGATCTACCGGGGCAACTCGCTGGGCCATCAGGCATACAACTTGCCCAGCGTCTGGACAAGCCGGTGATGGGCGGGGTGACCTTTCGCGGCGTTACCAGCGAGGACTTGTCCCCGCAAAGCCTCAGTCACAAAGCCAGCGGTGATCGCATCGCGCAGGCTGTTTTTACCATAGACCACCAGTAAAGCGATTTGAAACAACGGACTCTTTCGCTTCGTACCCTGCTGATCGGCAACACTCTGGCGCTGGCGCTTGTGCTGGGATTGCAAACGCTCTTTCCCACGACGCTGGTCGATTTTGAGCTGGGGATAATCGACAGCCGCTTTCGGGTGCGGCAGGCACTTGATCTGGCGCCTGCCTTCAGCGAACAGTTGGTGCATATCAATATCGATAACTACGCCAAGGCGCAGTCGGGGACTCCGCTATGGGAGAAACAGACCTACGCCCGGCTCATAAATAACATTGCTGCAGCACAGCCTGAAGCCATTGCCTGCGATATCATGTTTGTAAATTGGGCCGAGCAATCCGGCAACGAAGCCTTGGTGCAGGCGGCAATTAACGCAGGCAACCTGGTCAGCCCGTTTCTTGTAGACCCATCGTCTGATGCGGCTAGAGCCCCTGCGGCTTTGGCACTGGATGCCAACCCCCGGCTCACACCAGGCAAGGCGCCCCACGCCAACGGCGTTCTGGTAGCGCCTTTTGATGCCCTGATGGAGCAATCAGCCGGGCTCGGTTTCGTTAATCTGCAACCCGATCCCGATGGGGTGATCCGCCGGGTACCGTTACTGATGGAGCTCGATGGGGCGCTGGTGCCGTCTTTTTTTCTGCAAGCGCTGGCGGTACAACTGGATTACGATCTTGAGCAAATAGAAGTATCCAATCGCTCGCGGGTCATCCTGCACAACTTTCCCAAACCCGACACAGGCATGGCACGTGATCTTACGTTGCCGCTTGATCGCAACGGCAATCTTCTGGTCAACTACGCCGGACCACTAGATATTTCCATTTATCCAAATTCCTACAGTGCCTGGAACCTGCTGACGGCAAACACCACACTGGATTTTTCGGGCAAGTTGGTTTTTCTTGCCGATACATCAACACAGGCCAGCCAGTATGGTGACGTCAGCCCCACCCCGCTGGACAATACCTTTCCACGGACCTACATCTGGTCTAACGCTGCCAGTATGCTGCTGACCGACGCTTTTATTACTCCGGTGCCGTACGGCTTCGCGATCTTTATGACCGTGCTGTTGGGGGGGTTACTGGTTTTTGCTACGTGGCATCTGCGAACGCTTTGGTTCAGCACAGCCGCACTGGGGATGCTCGTGATGTATGTCGCTGTTGCCTTTGGCGCCTTTGCCCAAGGCGGCTGGCTGCTGCCAGTACTACCGGTGCTGATACCTCTGGTTGTAATGTATCTTTTTTCCAGCATGTACCGCTACACCCAGCTGGAGCACTACGAGGGCGTACTTGAGGGGAGTCTAAAGAGTTACCTCTCTCCGCGGCTGATGGATCAGATCCGCAGCGACCCGGACATTCTCAAACTCGGCGGCGCGCGCAAGCGCATCACCGTGATGTTCAGTGATATTGTGGATTTCACGGCGTTTTCCGACCAGGCTGACCCGCAGGAGATACAGGATGTACTGGAGACGTACTTTAGTGATTCTGCGTCAGTCATATTCGCCCAAGATGGCGTCATCGATAAATACATGGGCGACGGCATTCTCGCTTTTTTTGAAAACGACAGCGATGACATCACCAGCGCTTCGCGGGCCGTCACCTGCGCGTTGCAAATGCAGGCACGGGCCCAAGAGCTTGATCAGCACTATCGTGCGCAAAACCGCTTTCCGTTTGCTATTCGCATTGGCTTGGCCACCGGCTACGCCAAGGTGGGCAATATCGGCCCGGTCGAAAAAATAGATTACACCGTCATCGGCAGCGTGGTGAACCTGGCCTCAAGACTGCAAAGCGCTGGCGATCCAGGGAACGTGATCATCGATGAGGACACCTGCTTTTTCGTCAAGGCCACCCATGCAGTCACGAGCCTTGGAACTCAAGATCTCAAAGGATTTGCCCGGCCAATAGAAGCCTTCTTAGTCAGCGCCGACTGACTGATCATTGCCTCTCGATTTTTCTTCAAGTTGCACTGCGTCCCAAGAAGCACTGATGCTCTCAACGCGCCAGCGCGGCCATACCACAACCCCATTGTCAGGCAAGCCACGGTTGGCGAGTTTCAGCATTGTGATATTGCAGGTAACCCGTCAATAATTAATGCAGATAAACAAAGAAGGTAGCGCTGCACCCCTGGCCTTAGCCCAGTTACCAATGTATGACTGGCCGGAGATTGCAACGGCCACCGATGCCCTGTGGAGCGCCATTCGCGATGCTTTCAACCAACGCGATATACGTGCGCCCACCAAGCTGGATCGCTCACTCCCTCGCGAGCAGGTCTGGCTTTCAAAGCAGTTGCTACTGAGCCAAACCTGCGGGCTGCCGCTGGTCCAGACCCTGCGCAAACAAGTAAAAGTGCTGGGCAGTTTTGAATACGAAGGTATCGCGCCAGCAGGCGCCTATCACAGCGTAATTATTGCCCGCGGCGGCATCGACAAAGACCTTGCTTCACTGCGGAGCAAGCGTGTCGCCATCAACGGCGCCGATTCCTACTCCGGCTGTCTGGCCCTTAAATGCGCAGTGGCACCCTTTACCCCTGGCGATGGTTTTTTCAGCGAGATCCTGGTCACGGGCAGCCACCGCGAATCGATCCGTGCAGTGGCCAATGGCAGCGCCGATACTGCGGCTATTGACTGTATCAACTGGCAGCTGGCAAGACGTCACGATGCTGCTGCTATGTCGGTTGATATCATCGCCCAGACGCCGAGCCGCCCGGGGTTGCCGCTGATTACTGCGGGCAGCAAAACCCAAGCCGAGCTTGACCTCATGCGCGAGGCGCTGGCGAGCGCAGTGACAGGTCTTGATGAAAATACCCGCACCGTGACGGGTATCAGGAGTTTTCAGCCCCTGGATGATACTACCTACGCGGTGATCGCCAACGACCTGCGTCGCTGCGGCGATCTCGCCCTGAGCCCGGTCTGATGCGAGAGTCAACACATAAGCCAAATCGATTTGCACATGAAATCACCATGTGAATAACCTTGCCGCGACACACTTGATAGCGATAATTAACTGATCGTAATAAATCCACCTCTCAAACGCTATCTCCCATCACGCAGTCGGTGATAGGATGACTTAGAACCTGCAACGAGCTACAACTATGAAACACTTTCTTAGCGCATTCCTTGTCAGCATCCTCGTGCTGGCATCGACCACTGCCCGGGCCGCTGAAGGCACAGTGAGTTTTGAGGTCATGAAGCCACAAACGGCTCTTGACGCAGCGCAGGCCGCGCTGGAACACTGCCGCGGTATGGGCTTTCAGGTCGGAGTCGCAGTAGTAGACCGGTTCGGCGGGGTACAGGTGGCATTGCGTGACCAGCTTGCCGGTGCACGCACTATCAATACGGCGATTGGCAAAGCCCGTACCGCGGTTGGCTTTCGCACCAACACTTCGGATATGGTGCCAGTGACAGCAGCCGGGCAACCTGCTGCGGGTATTCGTAACCTGCCCGGTGTAATTATCGTCGGTGGCGGTGTCATCATCGAGGCCGCTGGCTCACTGGTGGGAGGCATAGGCGTCTCCGGTGCGCCAGGCGGCGACATGGACGATATTTGCGCCTTTGCCGGCATAGAAGCCATTGAAGATCTACTGGAATTCTAAGGCGTCACCGATTCTGCCTATAGCGACATAAAGGTGATAACGATCACACCAACCGCGAACCGACCTTCCTATACTAGGTGAAACACGCGTTAATGCGCTTGCACAAAAGTACATCACAAATGAGGCACTCCAACATGAAAAACACTTTGATCACTGCCGGGGCTATCAGCCTGGCGCTGCTGGCGACCGGTTGCAGTACTGTACCGAGCAAACAGGAGCAGGGCGCTGCTGCCGGTGCAGTCGTGGGCGGCGTACTTGGCTCTGCACTGGGAAAAGGCCACAGCGACCGGGGCTGGGCAATCGCGCTGGGCGTGATATTCGGTGCCATTGTCGGCGATCAGATTGGTGCGCAACTGGATGAGCGTGACCGATTGCTTGCCGCGCAGAACCTGCAGTACTCACTGGAATCGACCAAGGACGGCGCTACCACGACCTGGCAGAACCCCAACACCGGGCACAACGGTACAGCCACCCCGACCAAGACAGCCTCTGCCACTGACGGCAGCCCGTGCCGTGAATTCACCACCGAGATCCAAGTCGGTGGTGAGACTCAGCAAGGCTACGGTACCGCATGCCGCCAGGCTGACGGCAGTTGGAAGATTCAGAGCTGACCCGCAGTACTCTTTGCCCCCAAACGGGGCAAAGAGTATCAGTCGGATTTCAGGTTATAGCGAACGATGCACCACAACGCCCGCAGGCCGTCTTTGTAGCCAATCTTCTTGCCCTCTTCGTAGGTACGCCCGGCATAACTGATACCTACCTCGAATATCCGCAGGCGGCTGCCATCTGCTTTACGATAGCGAGCCAACCGGGCGGTTACCTCCGGTTCAAACCCGAAACGGTCTTCAATGAGATTTATGTCCTGGATAATCTCACGACGAAAAACCTTGTAACAGACTTCCATATCAGTCAGGTTGAGATTACTCATCATGTTGGAAAGTAAGGTGAGTACACGGTTGCCAACCGAGTGCCAGAAATACAGCACCCGATGTGCTTCACCACCGGCAAAACGCGAACCGTAGACCACATCGGCACCATCTCGCTCTATGGGTGCCAGCAGGCGGGGATAGTCTTGAGGGTCGTATTCCAAGTCGGCATCCTGCACCAGCACTACGTCCCCGGTAGCCGCCGCAAAACCTGAACGAAGCGCCGCACCCTTGCCCTGGTTGATTTCATGAAATACCCCTTGAACCCCTTCCTCGCGCGCCAGGGTTTTCACCAGCTCTCGACTGCCATCGGTGGAGCAATCATCCACCAGAATGATTTCACTTGTCACAGGTGCCTCACGCACTCGGGCAACAATTTGTGCCAAGGTGGCAGCCTCGTTGTAAACCGGTATGACAACGCTGACAATCATTCAAAGAACTCGCTAAAAAGGACAGGTATTGTGCCATTAAAGTGCACTGTCCTCTTAACAGACCCAATAACGGGTCTGTCCGTACTGCCCATAACTGTGCGCACCGTCACAGTGGACCGCCTGTGGCAGACTTACACTGCTCACGTTGGAAAGAACTCTAAAAAACTGCAAACACCTTGAATATTCTATTACCTGATGCCCGCAAATACCCGCACATCGCAGCGCGGGCGGGCGGCTTTACCCTGATCGAACTAATGATCACCATTTCCATCGTCGCAGTAATCGCAATGATCGGTATACCCGCAATGGGCGATTTCATACTGAATAACCGTATCCGTAGCCAATCCGGTGATCTCATGCTGCAGCTTGTCCATGCCCGCTCAGAGGCGATGCGCACAGTATCTCGGGTAACCATCTGCCCTGGAACATCGGGCGGCTGTGCCGGCAGTGCCTGGGAAAGCGGCTGGGTGGCATTTATCGACACCAATGCCAATGCTGCACTCGATACTGGCGAGACCATCGTTTCTGTCTCCGCTGCGCTGGACGGCAATAACACCCTGCGCTCAGCCGCTTTTTCGACCTATATCTCTTTTCGCCATGATGGAAGCTCGGCGGATATCTCGAGCGCTCCCCAGGGCGGATCTTTTGCGCTGTGTGATAGCCGGGGTTTCGGCAATGATGCCCGGGCTATCGTTATTACTGTGATCGGGCGGATTAAGGTGCTTGATGCCAACGCGACCGGCTCCGGAATCAGTAACTGCGGAACCTGAAAACCCATGAAGGCCAACGGCTTTACACTGCTGGAAGTGCTGATCGCACTGGTGATTTTCTCCTTTGGGCTGCTCGCGCTGGCAGCGCTGATGGCCAAGGGGTTGCAATACAACACCAGTGCCCTGCATCGCTCCTATGCCTCGACGCAAGCCTACGACATAGCAGATCGCATGCGCGCCAACGGGCTCGGCATCACCGCAGGCAATTACGATTCAATCAGCGGCGCCGGCACTGATCCGGTGTGCATCACCACGGGCTGCACCCCAGCGCAGATGGCCCAGTACGATGGTTGGGCGTGGAACATCGCCAATGCTGCCCTGTTGCCCAGCGGCAGTGGCAGTGTGACGACTGACGGCACTACCTACACCATTACCGTGACCTGGGATGATGACCGCGACGGCGCAGCGGATGACAATTTTGTTTTTCAACTGCAGCCATGAACCGAGTTCACGAACAACTTTTATTAAAGGACACACCCGAGTGCTTGCGCCGTCAGCATGGGGTCACGCTGGTCGAGTTGATGATCGCGCTAGCGCTGGGACTACTGATAACGGTCGCTATGCTGAAAGTCTATGTGGATGCCAGTGGGCTGTACCGCTTTAACGAAGGGTTGGCACGAGTGCAGGAAAACGGCCGCTTCGCACTGGAATTCATCCGCCGCGACGCCCGGGTTGCGGGCTTTTGGGGCTGTTACAGCGATGCACCGCTGACCAACCAGGTCTCTGCTACCAGCGATGCCTGGCTGGACGTCGCCGCGGGTCATATCACCGGCACTAACGATGACGGTCTCAACAGTGCCGACAGCATCACATTTCGCAGTGCCACGGGTAGTGGCACCTTGGTGAACACCACCATGACAGCGGCAAGTGACAGCGTATCTGTAGATAGCGTCGCAACCATCACCTCCGGTATGGCGGCGCTGATCAGCGACTGTGACAACGGCGATATATTCCAGGTCACCGGTGTCTCAGGGACGTCGCTGGCACATACCGCAGGCACCAACACCAATACCTCGCCTGACCTCAGCATGACCTATGCCAGCGGATCACGGGTCTACCAGGCCCGCCAGGTTACCTTCTGTATCGCCGCTGGGGCCGACACCTCGCAACCCTCCTTGAGACGCCTGACAAACCCGACTTCCGGCCAGACCTGTGCAAGCAATGGTGATGAACTGATTGAGGGCGTGGAAAATATGCAGATACTGTACGGTGAAGATACGGACGCCGACAGCGAAGGCACCAACGGTGACGGCACAGCGAATCGCTATGTGGCTATTGACACTGCGGATCTTGATGTCGATAGGATTGTCAGTGTCCGACTCTCAGTGCTGGCGCGCTCTTTAAGCAATAACCTGACCACAACGCCATCCCCTTACACCTTTAATGGCACTGTGGTGGCCCCGGGTGCTACCGACAAATACCTTCGCAAGGTATTTACAACCACGATCACTTTGCGCAACAAGGCAGGCTGACCATCATGCCTAACTCAAACTATTCTCCTGGAGGTAACAAACAGCGCGGCTGGGTGCTGATCATTGGCCTGGTTGTGCTGGTGATGCTGAGCATTATCGCCATCGCCCTGATGCGCACCACACTGATGGAAGAGAAAATGGCCGGCGCAAACCGCGATATCAACCTGTCCTTCGAAGCCGCCGAGACGGCGTTACGAGGGGCGGAGGCATTTATCGAGAACCAGTCTGACGACAGCCTGTTCGCCACCACCAGCACGGGTATTTATGCGCAAGGCACAGATCCAGCCAACACCGAGCCCAATGCCTACCTCACCACCTGGAGTGATACCAACTCAAGAATCCTTGCAAGCGCACCGACGGGCGTGACAACTGCACCGCGTTATATGATCAAAAAAGTGGGCGAGATCGGCGACGAGGGCTCGCTGAATCTCGGCGGCTACGGTGAAACCGACCTCACCCAGAAGTCGGTGATCTACCGGATTACCGCGCGGGGTACCGGCGGCAATGACAGTACCCAGACGGTGCTGCGCAGTCATTATGCCAGGGCGTACTAGGCAACACACATGATCACGCGGCACCACAAACTACTGACCATCGTCCTCTTTTGCACAATGACGATCGTTGCGTGCCTGCCTTCACATGCAGGGATCACCACACCAGCCCAGACTCCACTTTTTGTTGCGAGTACTACCAAGGCCAATATCATGTTGCTGCTGGATGATTCGGGCTCCATGAAAGCGATCGCACCAGGAACGCCTTTTGATTCGGCTACAACTTACGCCTGTCCGTCGGGCGCTACCCTGAATTCCGCTACCCTCGGAATCCTCTATGCCGAGTACCGTTCATGGGATGGGTACGCCCGGTTCACCTGGTACACGTCGACAATGGGCTGGGGCGGCTGGGGTGAATGGGGCGACCTTAACTATTATGGCTCTAATCCTCAGTACTGTTTTGATCCGGCACAAACGTACTATGCATACCTTGAGGGGTTTGCCGCCAATTACAGCGGCAACTACCTCAACTGGTATTTTGGCCCCTATGACGGCGGCAACCCGTTTGGGCCCAGTGCTACCCGCAAGCCAGCGGCAAAAAACCGTATGCAAGCCGCCCAACTGGCCGCCAACCAATTGCTGGACTCCATCAGTAACGTGCGTGTCGGGGTTGCCGGGTTCAACGGCGGTGCAGGCGCTGCACTCCATCATGGCGTAGCCGACCTTGCCAGCAACGAGTCGGCCATCCGCGCTGCGATCGATGGGCTTAGCCCAAGCAACTGGACACCGCTAGCTGAAGCACTGCACGATATCGGCCGTTATTTCACGGGCTTTGCCGGA
>CAUZJT010000029.1:0-21963 GCA_963580215.1 Gammaproteobacteria bacterium | reverse complement strand
GAGCATATCCGCCTGCGCTCTTCGAAGTTTGAGTCGACCAGTTACTTATTGGGTGTCGTCTGGCGACCCCTTTTTCAGGAGCTTGTATGCGTATACCGAGAACACGACTACAACTGCAAAATGTATCAAATCTGCCAATGGTTCTCCCCAATTCAATTTAACCCCGCCGATCGTCGTTGTCGCGGACTCCCAGGAGGCCTCATCAGTAATCGAGACAATGATAGGCATCAATAACCCGTGAATCAGAGACGCCAACAACTGCGAACTTGAATGAGCAATCAGAAACGAAAATCCGATCAGCAGAAAATTTTCTTCGTAAAGAATTTCAATGAACTTCTTGCCTGAATGTCGAGATTTCATGATGTTAATAGGTGTCGCGTTGGACAGTGTATCGATTAGAACAATAATGTCGGAGCAAAGAGGATACCTTAGGAGAACGTCGCCGCGCATCGCCGCGCTGGATTATTGGAGGTCGGGTATAAGGATAGGTATTTGCTTTTTTCAGATTTAACATCCTGCATCGTCTGCGGACGCCAGAACCCTGTCGTTATCTGTATTACATCACCCCTTTCAGCCCTAATGGGCATATCGCGTGTCCTCTTGTTTTGTATTATTGAACCCACACCACACAATTTGCTCCCCTTAGTGGCTGTTTACAAGCACCCATACCATCTAACAGCCACATGATACCCGTGCCTGGCATGAAAAATGGCTCAAACGATATCAGGGGCAAGGTGGCACAGGTAAAACATAAGGAGATAATAATGCAGCCAGACATTAAATAAATCGCGCTCGGAGTTACTCTCGGCGTGTTGGAGATATTGGTATTGAATAATCACACTGGCGATTTAATCAAGAATGCGGTGGCAAACACTGCGCCTCCGGCGCCAACGTTATTAACTGAAGCCGCCGCACTCAATCAAGATTGGTATATGAATGCCTGGAATATGAGATATATAGTTCACAAGGCAATAGCGACTGTGTTGGAGTGCTGTAGTGTTTTTGTTACCAGGAACTTAGATGACAATCAGATCTTCTGTGAGTATGCTGGTCGATAGTGATCATGCTTAGGGACAGATGCCACAGTTTGCGCCATGCTAGTCGAGAAGAATGATTTGAGATGAACAGTGAAATCGTTCACGAAAGCCTGGGCAATGGTATTTTGATCTACTCTATTGTATTCACAATTATGCTGGTTCTATTGCATCTGGCAGCACCGTGGTTTCGACGTGTGCCCCTTCTGGCGCGCGCAGGTTTTGCCTCCTTCAGTGGTGGATTTGCTGTCGCGTTTGTTTTTCTTCACATGCTTCCCAGTCTGATCGAGAGCAAAGAGTCAATCGGGGCAGCCTTGCATTCGAATTTCTCGGAATCGCACTTTGTAGACACAGGCGTTTTTCTTCTGGCATTGCTGGGCTTTACGATCTTTTTTGGTCTAAAACGTTGGTGTCGACAAGAGCGCAGGAAAAATCCAAAAAAGATTCACCGGTCTTTTCTGGTGTCGATTGGATCATTTGGTATCTACAACGTCGTTATTACTTTTACGATGCCTGAACGTATTGCGCTGGATGTGTTGACTGCGGCTATATTTACATTGGCAGTCGGTCTGCACATGATGATCATCGATGCAGAACACGAAGCCCATGAGGCGACTTTATTTAACCGTTGGGGTCGTTATGCCTTGGGCAGCGCACTGGTGCTGGGTTGGGGTCTTGGTGTCATTATTGGAGAACACAGTGTAGTGGCGGCAGCCTTTCTCTCGTCTTTTTTGGCCGGCGCTCTATTGTTGAATGTTTTTCATTACGAGTTGTCAGAAGTCAGTGACTCAAAATTCGGCGCCTTTCTTTTCGGGATCGGTTGCGGCACGATAATTCTACTGTTGGTATTTTTTCTTGAATCTGGGGTTAAATAGCGATCTCAGATAAGCCCTGTTGGAGATAGGCGCTTCCAGGTAAGATCCAATCGAGATGGGTGTCACTGTGGATGGCGCGTGTCCTTAGGAAAGTAATTATGAAGATTGCCCAAGTCAACGTTTATGCAAAACGACTTCCGATGGCCTCGGACTACAATATGTCTAGCGCCGCAGTGGGTGAGCCCGACACTACTATTGTCGAGCTTGTCACCAACGCCAAACACGTTGGCTGGGGCGAGATCTGCCCGACAGGGCCGTTACCCCAAGCCGAGCATGCTGGAAGCATTCGTGCGGACCTCGCTCTGTTAGGGCCTGCCCTGGTAGGTCTTGATCCGCGTCGATTTGGCCTTGTTCACGATGCGATGAGTTCGACAATGGATGGTGGACACGGTGCCAAGTCTGTCGTAGATATTGCCTGTTGGGACCTGACTGGCAAGGCCTACGGAGAGCGGGTATGCGATTTGCTCGGTGGGGCGCGCATGGATCCGGTCCTGACTTACCATGTTGTTCCAATTGGCACACCCGAGGCCTCGGCAACATTTGCTCAGGTTTTACAGGATCAGGGCCAACCAAAGCTCCAGTTGAAGGCGGGCGGACGTCATATCGATGAAGACATTACAACAATTCATGCAGTAGCCAAAGTGATCCGCCCCAGTGTCGATCTATTTGTTGACTGCAACCGGGGTTGGACTGTTAGCGAGGCAATTCAGGTCTCACAAGCATGTAAAGAGCTCACGCTCGCTATTGAGCAGCCATGCGCCACCTATGCTGAATGTGTCTTTGCCCGTGCGCATTTGAGGCATCCTTTGCTGCTAGATGAATCCGCAACTGATTTGGCTACAATCTCCAGAGCGATCGGAACCGGAGTTGCTGATGGATTCGGCATTAAGCTTACGCGGGTCGGCGGCATCAGTGCAATGCGTGCCATTCGCGATTTATGCGAGGCGTCCAGCACGCCAACCAGCTGTGACGATTCGTGGGGTGGCGATATTATTGCGGCAGCTTGTGTTCACGTGGGCGCCACTTTCAACCCGAACCTAAGTCGTGGCGCCTGGATATCAGACCCTTATCAGATAGGCCACTACGACGAGGACTATGGTCCGCGTATTGTCAATGGCACTATCGCGATCCCACCTGGCGCCGGGCTCGGTATCACGATCCCTGATGGTTATTTTGGCTCACCCATCGCCAGCTACTCGTAGGCAAATTTTCGGTAGGTCCTGTGCCTGTAGAGCAAGGTTCGAGTTAAAGCCGGCCCAGGCTAGCCTGAACACTTTAGAGTGTTGTTGCAACTCGATATATGACGCATAGGAGCATCAGTGCCGACGGATAGAACGTCAGGGCAAAACCGGTAGCACGTGATGACGCCCCGCGGGTATAGCCAGAGAAAAACAGAATCCGGCCAATGGCAAAACTGAGCGCAGCGAGCGGGATGACTGAAAGCCATGCCCCCGGCATAAGCAGCGCCCAACTATAGTAGACGACGATAGCGAGCATGGTCTGCTCAAGGGTATTTTGTAGCAGCGCCTGTAATAATTTCGCCTTGACTGTGCCTTCAGTGAGGCCTGCCCCATCAATATCATCAGGCGTAAAAAAGCGATGTCGCGCAAGTCGTCCTATCGAGAACACCAGGAACACACACACCAAGACCATTGACGCAGTCGCAACCCTGAGTCTTTCAATAATCTCTACCGACGTATCAAATTCAAACGGATTAAAACGAACGCCCAGGATAATCACCGCAAGTGCTGACGCAAAACCAATCAGCATGCCCAGTGCCGTGCCTCTTTGTTTACGCGTCAGATTCATTTTTTCTATGTGGAGGTAATTCTAGGCTTCAAGTAGTTTATTCAGAACCATTCTCTCACATACCCCAAAGAACGCGTTAACGCATATAACAAGCGTGTGTCAGTCGAAAATATTTTACCCGTGCTTGCGGTTACTCTTTAGCTTAGTTATTTGGAGCGTAGCATAAACATTCACCAAGTATGTCGACTTAGAGATCGAGTCCAACGGCTCTTCGCTCGACCTCAGCACTCGTGTACGAGAAGGCGCACAGTCCGTCGCTGCATTTTGTAACGACGGGAAGATTCTGCTGCTGCAAGGCTGCGGCGATCAACTTGTCAGTTGGTACTTCGAAGCTCCATCCTCACTTCTTCAGTGAGACGATGAAGGGCGCGCCCAAATGGCGAAGATATCGACGGTCTCCTTTCGCTTCAGAGTCTCAAGCGGTAGTGGACTCATACTGATCGGATGGTTCTTGTATGTGAGTAGTCGCATGCACCACGCCTCAAAAGTAGTTCGTATACGAGCGATAGCCACGACTCTTTGGGGGTCAAATCTATCTTGGCCGCCCGGAGCGGGCTCGATCTGCGACTACGTGACCACGGCTTTGTGGAGATGCTCAAACTGTTTCACCCCGGGTAAGTCCAGCAAAAACAAGCCGACCAGCAACGGGCCTTACAGCCGGCCACGTGCGAGCCGCGCGCCCTCGACCATCACTTTGAGCTTGTGCCGTGCGACCGCCGGGTCGAGCAGCACAAGACCGCAGTCCGGTGCGACCTGGATCTGATCGGGCACCATGTACTCTGCGGCCGCCAGCAGACAGTCCGCAACCTGCTCTGCAGTTTCGATACGTTCAAATCCCAGCGTACCGTTGCCGATGCAGCCAAAAAGAACTGTTTTGGATGGACATAACGTGAGCAGACCAGGATCGAGTCCGGAGGCTGCGAACTCCAAGGCCAACTGGTCGACCTTCGAGCGTTCCAGTTCGCTGAGTATGCTGGGATAAGCGTCGATAATCGGCCGCGGCACCCTGGGCATGGGGTAGCTGTAGCAAACGTGTACACAGGTTTTAGCATTGAGCCCTTCAACACACCGGTCAAGCACCTCGATACCCCACTCTGCGACTTTGTCCGGATAGCGGCTGAAAACTGGCTCGTCAAACTGAATGACAGCCGGGCCTAGTACATCGAGAGCACGGGCCTCCTCGTTCAGAGCATCGGCCACCGCCAGAGCCAGCAAACGCTCATCCCCATCGAACTCATCCAGAGTCGAGTCGACAACGGTCATCGGGCCAGGCAGAGTCACTTTGACCGGCTGGCTACTGCGCTCAAGTGCAAACTGTAGATCATCTACCAAAATCGGCGCCTTGCGCAGCACCTCCCCCGTACACCGACCGACCTCGGCCAGTTGTCGGTTGTTTTGAACCCATTTTTTTGCCGGCATACCGTAGTCGAACCCCCCAAGCCGGGCCACAACATGGGCCATGTAAGAGGTACGACGTTGCTCACCGTCACTGATCACATCGATGCCGGCTTGGGTCTGGTCATGGATCGCAACACGGACGGCATCATCCTGCGCCCGCTGCAGCAACTCAGCATCGAAAAGCCACGCCGCACCCTTGCCATGAAACTGTTTGCCGGCGGCATTCAGCGGGAGTTTCTCCTGCAGCCACGGCGGTTTGGGCAGGCTACCCACGACCGTGGTCACGAAGGGTCCGCTCGGCATTTGTACTAGCTCTAGTTTCTCTGGGCTTTACAGAAGCTGTTCATGGCAAATTCGGATATTTGTCAGCGCACCGGGCGATCACGGTTGACGGAGTAATCTCTTGACCCGGTGATGGCGCTTTATTACGTCACGCTGTAGCTCGAATCAGGGGGACGTGCAAAGAACGTCAGAACCCGGCACACTTACCCTAACAGGTTCGCCGGCAAATACGCTTTAGCGGTCGCACTGCTGCGGCGTTGATTCAAATACCGGTACAGATTCTGAATAAAGGGTTGGACGCTATGGACCGTTATGAATCTATCTACCGATCCCATCACCCATCCCTGCCAGAGACATTCAATTTCGGCCGCGACGTTGTCGACCAATTTGCTCGAGATAAACAAAAAATCGCGCTGATCTGGTGCAACTCTGAAAACACCGAACGCGTGCTCACCTTCCACGACATTTCGTGCCGGTCCGCCTAGGTTGCCAACTGGCTATCGGCACAGGGGATCTGTGTGGGTCAGCGCGTCATCGTCATGCTGCCCCGGATCCCCGAGTGGCAGATCTGTTTGACCGCATGCCTCAAACTGGGTGCGGTTCCTATTCCATGCATTACGATGCTGACGGAAAAAGATATCGCCTATCGAATGGATCATTCAGGTGCTGTAGCGGTCATCACCACCACTGCCGAGTCCGGCAAATTCGAACCGTACCTGCCAACAGTTAAAGCGGCGCTGGCCGTTGGTGAACCGGTGGCGGGGTGGTCGGACTATGAATTGACCCGGGGCGAGGATACGGCATTCGAGTGCTGCGACTTGGGGCTGGAAGCGCCGGCAGTGATGTACTACACGTCTGGCTCGACTGGCGATCCGAAAGGCGTGTGCCATTCATCGCGAAGTTTGTACGCCTGGCGCTTCTCGGCTATTCATTGGCTTTCGCTGGGACCTGCCGATGTCATGTGGTGTACCGCGGATACCGGTTGGTCAAAGGCAGGCACCAGTATTTTATTCGGCCCCTGGAGCCAGGGCAGTGCTGTACTGTTCTATGACGGTCCGTTTGAGCCTTACAGGCGTTTCGAGTTGATTGAGCGCTATGCTGTCACGGTGTTCTGTGCAGCAGCGACTGAGCTCAGGCGACTGATTCGTGAAGATATCAGCGGGATAGATTTCTCACAGCTAAGGCTGACAGTATCTGCCGGTGAATCGGTTAATCCCGAAATCGTCGAGGCCTGGAAGTCTCTGACCGGGGTACCGCTGCTTGATGGCTACGGCCAGACAGAGATCCTGATGACAGTGCTCAATTATCCGTGGATGCCGGTAAAACCCGGCTCGATGGGTCGCCCTTTACCCGGCATCGAAACGGGCGTTTTCCTCGCCGACGGTACGCTGGGCGGACGCGGTGACGAAGGTGAACTCCTTATCCGCCTGCCCAACCCACAGATGATGCTGGGCTACTGGAACGATCCGCAACGCACTCGTGATGCAATGATCAAAGCCGATGGATCGGATTGGTTTAAAACAGGTGACAACGTATATCAGGATGCAGGTGGCTACTTTTTCTATATCGGCAGAACCGATGACATCATCAGTTCCGCGGGCTATCGGATTGGACCCCAGGAAGTGGAAAACGCCCTGATCACACACCCGGCGGTACATGAAAGCGCTGTCGTGGGCCTGGCGGATGCCGAACGAGGCGAAATCGTCAAAGCTTTTGTTGTGCTAACAGATCCCGAATCTCAACAAGCGGGCGCCGAACTGATCGCTGAACTGCAGGCGCACGTCAAACAGACCACCGCGCCATATAAATACCCGCGCACTATCGAGTTTGTCCTGGAACTACCCAAAACAGTGAGCGGAAAGATCCAGCGTAATCTTCTGCGGCGATCCGCAGCACGCAACTGACAGTGCAGGTTCAGCTTCACATGAGGCGCACCATACCAACCCCCGTAAACGATATCTGCACCCCTAAACGGTTCACCATCCGTGCCAAACCCAATGGCATGTACCACGGCAATGTCATAAGTTACCGGCTTGCAATTGAAGTCGTAACCATCGTTCTCCAAATCAGCAGTTGCAGCGTCGAAATCTGCCAGACCTCAATTCTGAACGAGGCTCTTTAGCGGTGCTCTCTGGAGTACGCGGCGAAGCGCTACGGTTCCGGCCAGGCCAATGCCCAAGGCTCCGCCTGCACACCCGAGCACCCATACCGACCAACCCGGCGAAAGTACAAACCCGAATACTTCCCTTGCCAGGATTGAGGATGTAATCACCGCACACGCGGCGGCCAGCAGTCCGGCTATCCCACCGAGCAGAGCAAATTCACAGAATTGCGCTAGCCACAGGCGCCGAGTGCTTGAGCCGAGTGCTCTCAGCACCGCTGCATCCCTGCTCCGTTCGGTGGCACTGCCCTGAACCGCCGCAATCAGGACAGCGATCCCAGCGAACAGGGTGAAGAGAAATACATACTGTACAGCGACGCTCGCCTGCTGGATGATTTCCCGGACCTGATCTATCAGGCTATCCACGTCGAACAGCGTGACTGAGGGAAACTGCCTGACCAGCCTGGCTGTTGTATCAGATTTCTCAGGAGACAGGAAAAAGCTGGTGATCAATGTTTTCGGCTGGCCATCGAGCAGGCCGGGTGTTGCGATGACAAAAAAGTTCACCTGAAAACTGTCCCAGGCGACCGCCCTCAAACTGCTCACTCGGCCGGTTAGATCGACTCCCGAGATTCGAAAAGTCATCTGGTCGCCAATGCTTATACCGAGTGACTCTGCAAATTCTGCCTCAAGCGACAACAGCCTGTCGCCGAGTTGCCCGGTCCTCCACCACGACCCGCTTACGACGCGATTACTATCGGGCAGATCTATTGAGGAGGTCAGATTGAACTCCCGGGCAGCAAACCGCTGTGCCTGAAGAGTGGGATAGGCCTGTGGGTCGACCAGCACGCCGTTATGCCGGACCCAGCGCCCGCGGGTCATCGGAAACAGATCAGGGCTAGCAAGTTGTTCTGCGACAAAGAATTCCTGCAGTGCTTTGTGCTGGTCCGGCTGAACATTGATCAGAAATCTGTTGGGTGTACCACTGGGTATGGTATCCATCCAACCGTCCAATAGATCGGCCCGCATAACTGTCACCATCAGTAGTGCGGCGATGCCCAACCCAAAGGCAAGCACCTGCATGCTGCCCATACCGAGGCGACGGCCCAGACTCGAGATCACGTAGCGATGGCTCGGGCGTGAAACCCTGATCCGCCCAACCAGCCACAGCATCACCCATCCTCCTGCAGCGAGGCTCACCACCAGACACAGCGTCAGCCCCATAACCCACAGTGTCAACATCGCCTCCTGGGCCTGCCAGAAGATCAACCCGCCGCTGGTCAGCAGCACCAGGCCTAGGGTTACCCACATGGATGGTGGTGCCACACCTTTTTCACCGCGTAGAATGCCCAGTACCGACAGCTTCGGCAACTTGAGCAACGGTGCAAGACCAAAGCCGACTGCTGCAACCAATCCAACAGCGATCCCGGATAGCATCGGCCAGATTGCTGGTGGAGGAAGTGTCGAGCCGAGTTTTTCTTCAGCAAGCAAGGACAAAAACGTCTGACCGCCATAGCCTAACAACCCGCCGACAAACGACGATACCAGTGCCACCACAACCAGTCTCAGAATAAACGTCTGTAGGATCCGGCGTTGGCTTGCGCCGAGGCAACGCATGATAGCCACCGTTGTCGACTGTCCCCGGGCATAAAAGAAGGCCGCGATAAATATACCGGCCCCAGCTACGATCACCACCGACAGGCTGGCCAGTCCGAGATAACTCGAGGCCCGATCGAGCGCGCGGCGGATGCTCGGCTGTGCATCCTTGACCGTACGGCGCTCTAACCCGGCGCGTTCATACGTGTCCAGCCACTGTGAGAAGGATGTCAGCCCCTGCCGTGTGCCGGCCACCTGGATCCGGTAGTGTGCGCGACTTGACGGCGTGATCAGTCCCGTCGTCGGTAAATCCGATAATCGCATCATGACTCGGGGGGCCGCCATGTGAAAGAAGGAGCTAAAACCATCAGGCTCCAGAATCAGTGCCCGCGTGGTCCGGAAGGTCTGTTCGCCGAGTTGAACAGTCGCACCAACATCTATTTCGACTTCACTAAACAGTCGGGAATGCGCCCAGATCTCTCCCCGACCCGGGATCGCACCTGCCACCTCCCCATCACCATAGGGCCGCTTTGCAGTTCGAGCCGATCCACGCAGGGGATAGCGCTGATCCACCGCTTTAACAGACACCAACCGCGTCGTTCCGGCCTGTGTCAGGATCATGCTGGGAAACTCGACCTGCTGACTGACTTCAAGCTCTAAAGACAGAGCTTTTTGTGCCACCTCAGGCGGGATTGCATTGTGGGACTGTATAACGAGATCGGCGCCAAGGGTCTGGGCCGCCCGGCTTTGCATGGCTTGTTGAACACGCTCGTTGAAGACTCCCACCGACGTGACTGCGCAGACCGCAACGCTGAGTGCGAGCGCAATGACCGGCAGACCGCCTGTACGCCAGTCACGACGTATACCGCGCAAGGTCATGAGAATACCAGTCACGACTGCAGTCGCCCCCCGACACCTAAAGTCAAAGTGCGGTCGCAGCGCGCAGCAAGCGTGCTGTCGTGGGTTACCAGCAGCAAGGCGCTTCCATACTGAAGGCGAAGATCAAAGAAGAGGTCCGCGACGAGTTCGCTGCTTGCGGTATCGAGATTGCCGGTGGGTTCATCAGCAAACAATACCCTCGGGTTTACGGCAAAAGCCCTCGCCAGCGCGACACGCTGCTGCTCTCCTCCGGAAAGTTGTGGCGGATAATGGTTCATCCGCTCAGCCAACCCGACTCGCTCCAGTAGCTCACCTGCGGCTTCCCGCTGATGATCGCGACCTGCGAGCTCCAAGGCGATCTCAACGTTCTCTATCGCGGTCAGCCCGTTCAGCAGGTAAAAAGCCTGGAAGACGAAACCCACATTGCCCGCCCGAAGTGCCGCCTTTTCATCCTGGTTCAATTCGCTGAGCTCCTGACCCAACAGCCGGATAGAGCCACGGCTCGGATCCTCAAGACCGGCGAGCAGCCCCAGCAGGGTGGATTTACCGGAACCGGACGGCCCCGTGATCGCCACTGCGTCACCCGGCATGACGCTCAACTCAATATCATCGAGTATGGTCAGTTCTCCATCGGCTGTTTTCACTTGCCGGGACAGGTTGTTGGCTGTAACAATTGGCTCCATGATCCGACTGATCCTAGTGTTGTTTGTGATAGTGCTGCCGACGAAAGTCGTCGCAGGGAACATTCTAATTCTCGGTGACAGCCTCAGTGCCGGTTACGGAATCGCGCTGGCAGATAGCTGGCCTGAACTTTTGAAGGTCCGATTATCGCAAATGGGCTATCCACAACAAGTGAATAATGCCAGTATCAGCGGAGAGACCGCCGCTGGCGGCCGGAATCGACTGGAAGACCTGCTCGCTACCTGGCAACCAGGCATCTTAATCATCGAACTTGGCGCCAATGATGGCCTGCGGGGATCACCCATCGCCACGATCCGCGATAACCTCGATTACATCATCCGCAGAACCCTCGCGACTGGTGCCCGAGTGGTTGTGGCTGGCGTGCTGCTTCCCCCGAACTATGGAGCTCTTTACACTCGTCAGTTCCAGGAGGTTTACACCGATCTAGTCGGGCGCTACGACCTGCACTTTTTACCGTTTATCCTAGAGGGCGTCTACGACCAACCCGAGCTGATGCTAAATGATGGCTTCCACCCATCTGCACTCGCCCAACCATTGATCCTGGATAACATCTGGCGAGTTCTGCACCCATTATTGGGCCAGGACTCGGCATAAATTCATACGCTCCGTACCGGTTAGAGCGCCACCTGTAAGGCCCATTTGCTTGCGGGTATCCAATGCTGCCTGTCTGGCCGATCATTAACGGGAGCGCTAGGCTCGTGGACCTCGTTGCTGCGCAGCAAAACGGTCATTAACGTGGCATTTATCGACCGATCTCTTGGCCAGATCAGTGGAGCTTTTCCCTCGGTAGCTAACTCAGTACCGCCAACATCTACCTGCACATGCTGGCCGGTTGGGACCCGGAAATTTACGTTCCAGTGCTTATGGTCTTTGCACAGCCAGGGGAAATTTCAGCTCAACAATTTTCCAACGTTAAAAAGCAGCGTGGCAATGCTCAAGCACTCCGCCATCGCCAGGACTTTTGCCGCCAACCATTACTAGTACGCCAAGAAGGCTGACCGTCGGCGCTTTGAACTTACACTCTGAGGCACGCGGTCTGGGATCAGATTCCCAACCCGTTCCTGCTCGCCTATATCTCCCGTCACAGGTCAGGCGAACCACTCAGACACTTATCTGAAAAAGATGTTCTGGTGTTACGCCATGTTGTCATGGGTAGCAGTAACTGAGATGCCAAACTACCACTATCGCGCACTGATGACAGCTTGGCAAGGCCAGGCTAAAACCGGCAAGAACAAGGCGACACGCCCGTCCTACTGGCCCAGGCTGGGCTCACGAAGCTGATCAATGTGAAAGAACGTGCACTAACCTCCCCTGCTCAAACGGGCTTTGGACGCCGCAACCATTGCAAAAGCATAACGGCAACCACCGTAATCACCGCTCCCGTCACCTGGCGAACATTGAGCCACTGCCCCAGCACGATGACTCCCAGAATCATCGCCCAGATCGGGGAGGTGTTGTCGATGATGGCCGTCTGCAGCGACCCGACCAGATCCACTGCTCGGAACAGCAGAAAAGTCGCGGCAACATAAAATCCTGCGCTTCCGGTCAGGGCGAGCCAGCCTTTCGATGACTCCGGCCAGTGAAGTTCTAATACGGCCACAGAGATGACGAGAACAATACCCGTGGCGCTCAACAGCATGTAGAACATCATCACATTAGTGTTCTGCTTCTCCAGGACTTTCTCACTTAATACAAGCAGCGCGGCCAGACACACCGCGGCAAACGCGGCAAGTCCGATTCCCACCTGGCCCTGCCAGCCAGCGGAGAGTAAATCATCACCAGTCAACGCGATGATCAGTCCGCAGAAAGCCAGCGCCATGGCCACAAACATCATGACCGAGAACCGACTTTTCTGGGCGCCACATGCCCATAAAGCAATCATCAGCGGGTAGGCGTAAAAAACGAGTATCGCCAGCGCAACTGGAATAAACAGGATCGACGCCAGCAACAGATACATCTCCGCACAAAGCAGCAAGCCGAGAAAAAGGCAACGCAGCATTTCCGTCGTAGGCATTTTCACACGCGAGCCGGTCATAAACACAACCGCCGCAAGACAGCACAAAAATGTCACCGTGCGGACAAGATTCAGCGCATGTAGATTCGCTCCGAAATCATAGGCAACCCTTGAAAAAACCACGTTCAATGCGAACGTGATCGCGGACGCCAGCGCAACGATACTGCCGGCCCAAAACCGGTAGCGTTTCAACAGGGGCAGATCAGTCACACAAAATGTCCTCAATTTCTTAACAGTCAGCCGCTGTGATGATATCGTCACCAGTGGCTTTGCAGGCCAGCCTAACCTCCTAGTCACGTTACAGGCGAACACCTGGGCGACAACGCACAACGCCTCCTGCAGTATTATCGATAGGCGACACGCGTCAAGAACAAGACGTTAGGAAAATAGACCGGCAATGAAACGGGCGCTTTCCTCTGTGACGCACTCTAGTTTCGGTCGCAGATCCGATCAATTTAAAGAATTAGCCTCCAGAGCCCAAAATTCAAGAAAAGAAGGGTCTCGAAGTGCTTTTTTGACAGATAAAACCCCCAAAGAGTCCCTGGTTCCCAGCACCCGCTATTTAGCGCGGCGGGTACTCGGTATTGTAGGTGAGTTCGGAATAAGGCACTGCGAACAGCTTTGAACAGCTCGGGATCTGGAGCGCCTGAATCACAGGCGAGCTGCCCGGTTGTATCAGTTTCAACCTCATCTGCGATGTAGCTTCACTCAGACCCTTTGCGATTCTCCCGGCTGCGGTTGCTGTAGTAGCTGTAGTAGCTGTAGTAGCGTGCCAGATGTTCGCCTTGATCAGGGGGTAGGTTGCAAAAGAAATTTTAGCCCCACAGCCCTGGCATGATCTGGAGTTTACGTTTCAAGGTGACATGGAACCGGGTGCAATATGCAACCATGTCCTACTTCGCCTTGCACTCCATCTTCTTTAAGTAAAAACGGATTGCGGATCATGTAGCGGGTGATCTGGCGTGAGCTTTGTGGATTGCTCGCCCTGCTATACACCTTGTTATCAACAGAAAAATGTTTAGATGAACTCTACAAGATACTTTGTTCAAGTATGCCAGCTTCAGATACTGGTTCCCCGGTATGCAGAAGAAAATCGCCTCTTTGCACCAAGGACTGATTACGCTGTCCGATCACAATGCCCTTCTTCTCGCATTGAATCTGGATTATGGGCTCAGAAAACGTTTCCAAAGGGTAAACCCGTCCAACCCTTGCACCTGCGATTACTGTTTGGCCAATCTCTATTAATGGTTCGAAAGCGCCTGCGATGGGGCTCATAACAAAAGATGAAGAAGCACCACTTAGCAAGAATTCAGTCGATGTTTTTGTAGGCTCACTATCTAATACACTCCATCCGGCAAGCGCATTGAGGGTACCGTGATAGCCTAGCTCAATGTTCTTTTTGCGAATTGCCCCACCACCGAGTTCAGCAGATAACATCACTACCCCTTGACGTTCGCACGCAGCGGATAAAGAGCCCGAAGTACCCACTACCACAACTGTATATTTTGCTCCGAAACAGTGTGCTGCTGATATTTTCTCTTGTACAAACTGTTGATCACCACCACTATATATGTAGCTACACGGGTGGAATTCACACATTGTTCCACCCGAGTGAAGATCGATAGCATAGCGAGCTTGTGAAATAAGCTCATTTTCAACGAATCGAGCAATCTCTCTGGTAGGTCCTGGGGAGTCAGTTGAACCAAAGATACGATTCATATTGTTGTTATCAAGCGGAGAGACTCTCTTGAACTCTCGGACAGCCGGAAAATTCAAGGCCGGCAGGATAATAAGCCGCCCATTGATCTGTTCACTGGTAATTGCCTCATAGAGACGTTTTAAGATAATAACTCCTTCGTACTCATCTCCATGGTTTCCTGCTGTAAGTAGCACGGTAGGGCCAGGACCATTGGCAATTACTGCTATGGGGATGGGAATTACCCCATATGCATGCCGATCATTAGAGTGATTTAGCTGAATGAAACCCTCTCTTTTGCCATTTTGATTAATGTCTATTGTGCATCTCATTTTTTTAAAGCCAATTTAAGTAGATGAAATTAATGTCTCACTATTTGTGCCAAGACAGGCTTTGTCCGATCGTAAATAGGTTGTAAAAAAACTGTCCGGCCTTGGACCACTTCGACGAGTTCACCTTGATCCATAAAGATTACTTTGCTGGCAGTTTGCTTCGCAAAACCCATTTCGTGAGTGACCATAATCATGGTCATCCCGTCTTCAGTGAGTTCAGTACCGTTAACCCAGATTTTGCCTTCATCATGCCTCTTAAGCCGATTAATGCAGCGGATCATAGTCGAATTTCCGGATCCCAAGGGCGACAGACGCAACGCTCAACACACAGGCGCTGCCAAAGTATTTAGACGCTTTCTCTAAAGAGATCATTTTTTCAAAGAGCACTCCTGCTAAGGTCGGAATGATAGAAATTAGTGTCGCGCTATGATTGTTTGGCCTGTCTATTTAGTTTTAGAAAATACGTTGCGCACGCCGCTCTAGTCTGCCGAAGAAGAGCGCGAGGGAATAACAGATACAGAAATAGACTCCCGCAACAAACAACCAGATCTCAAATACATATTGTGTCGAATAGGCGACTTCTTGGGCTAAAAAGGTGAGCTCCTGAATTGAGATCAATGATACTATGGAGGTGTCCTTTATAAGAGTAATGGACTGTCCTGCGAGTGGGGGAATCACTCGTTGGACTGCCTGAGGAAAAACTACCCATCGCAACGTCTGGAATCGTGTCAGCCCGATTGACTGGCCAGCCTCTGTTTGCCCTTTGTCTATAGACTGAATTCCTGCTCGGATTATCTCTGTGATGTAAGCACCTTCGAAAAGGCCCAGGCAGATTACCCCGGATATAACGTTCGCAAATAGTTCTGGTGGTCCAATAAGTATCTCAAGGACGGCAATAGTTTGTGGCGATGCACGGACTGAAATTTCGTCAATTCCAAGAAGTGGGACAAATTGCGAACTTATGAAAAAGAAAAACACAAAAATGAAGACTACTGGCGGCATATTACGAATGAATTCAACATACAACCTACTTACAGTTCTAAATAGTAGCCGAGAGCTCGTACGCATGATCCCCATACAAACACCGATCATGCTCGCTAGGAGCATTGACCAAATAACCAATCGAAACGTAGTGGCTAATCCTTTGAGTAAAAGATTAGGAGCGTATGCCTGCTGTTCTTCGTCCCAACGTAGAATATATTCCCACAAAAATCCCCAGTGCCAATCGTAAATCATGACAGTGTCGACTTTGTAGACCACAAACGCTACAAGAAAGATCGCACTCCCTATTACAACTGCATCAGTGATGCGAGTTAATCGACTTTTTGAGTTAACGCGCATCAAAAGAGATCAAAGATAATTATGTTTTATATCAAGATTTGGGTATGGCGTTCGAGACCGATGGCAAGCCCAAGCAAATGGGCTTGCCATCGGTTTTCAAACTCTGAATTTATTTCTTCAGATTGACCTGATCTGCCCAATCCATGGTCGTAAACCAATAGGCCCAACGTTTCTGCAGCCAGCCATTACTGGTGTTAACCATGATCCAATTTGAGAAAACGTTCAGCGCATCAGGGTCACCCTTTCGTAAGCCAAAAGCCTCATTACCCTCTGTTAGTTTGTCGAGTGTCGGGTTGAACAGAACATCGGCATTTTGAGACTGCCACAGAGTTGGCTTAGGGAAGCTCGTTAGTACTGCGTGGGCATTACCATTCACCACTTCTTGAAGGACCAGCGAACTGTCATCGAATTGTCGTAGTTTAGCTTTGGGGAAAAGATTTTGGGTGTCGGTGCATGATGTTGCTCCACGGCGACAGGTAAAGGTTACTTTCGAGCTGTTGTAACCATCCGGCCAAGTCAAGTCACCCGCTAACTTTTTGTTAGCCACAATACCCAAGCCGGAGTTCGCATAGGGCGCTGTGAAGTTGATCGTTAGGTTACGCTTAGGAGTAACACTCATTCCACCAATAATCGCATCAAAATTGCCAGCAATGAGTGCGGGAATTATCCCTGACCATGCAGTAGGGACAAATTCGATCTCAACGCCAAGATCCGCAGCCACTTTTTTAGCAACATCGATCTCAAAACCAATTAATTCACCCTTTTTGTCCCGCATTGCCCAAGGGACGAATGTTGCCATTCCGACCTTTATTTTACCGCGTTTCATAATGGTCTGAATGACACTTTCAGACGTTAATTGTTGTTGCATTTCACCTGCAAAAGTAGAAACAGGAGCCAACAGGATAGCTAGTGCGGCCATAGCACCAATAAACGGTTTTTTTGTGATTTGCATACTTCCTCCTAGGTTGAAAAATGCTCGAGGACCAATTCCTTGAGCAAATCGAAGTTAGAAAGTTATCGCTTCATTCAGCTCGTCGAAGTAGACCGCTTCATGTAAAGTTCAAACCGACTAATCATTATCGAAAGAGATACAGTAATCAAAAGATAGATTGCTGCCACTGTGAGCCAGACCTCAAACGCCATAAATGTTTCAGAAATAATATCCAGGCCAGACGTTGTCAGATCGAATACTGCTATTACACTTACGATGGCCGAATGTTTGATTAAATTTACGATAATCCCGGCCAACGGGGGCAGAATGATAGGCAGCGCCTGCGGTAATATAATATAGCGATAGCTAGTTGCCTGTGTTAGCCCTAGGCTAGAGCTTGCTTCCTTTTGCCCCTTTGGTACTGAAAGGATTCCGCCACGAATAATTTCCGATGCAAATGATCCTTCGAAAAATGAGATACATAACACTGCAACCCAGAACCGATCTATTTCGAATATTGGCCCCAAAACGAAGTAAAAAATAAACAGTTGAATAAGAAGCGGAGTGTTTCGAACTATTTCGAGATAAATAGTAGCCAACAGTCGTCCTGAGTATGAATCAGATAAACGCAGGAATGCCGTGATCAGTCCAATAAACAGGCCCAAGACAATACTATATGCGCCAATCTCAAGAGTCACCATTAACCCATCAATCAGAGGTCCAAAAATAAGTTCTCCATCTACAATTCGATAAAGATATTGAGGAATTCTATGCCACTGCCAAACGTAGTGCATCTCGGCTGCACCTCGGAGGAGGAGCCAGATTACCCCACCAGCCAATATGATTAACTGGAAGATATCTGATATTCCTGAAGTCTTCCGCCGTCTAATCGATGGCACGTTGATCCGTTTTGATTGTTGACGCATTTGTCCCTTCGACATTCTCTAAGATAAAGTTGATCTTGGGCTATCAGTAAAGTAAGGGCTACGCTTTGGCGATTTCTAGTCGCTTGACTAACCAATCTTGAAAATACCGAACGTTTGATTCCCAGGTGCGAGAGAATCGCACATCGTCAGCAACTGGCGAGTTTCGCGCTTTTTGCTGGAGTTCCATGCAGTGATGATCCTGAGCGCGAATCCCGCGACGGCCTGTAATGGACCGATCAGGTCCAAGCCAGCGCTCGAGAATTTTATTGACCTCAGGCTGATATTTCTCGAAGCCCAGAATCCCCTGAGGGACAAACCATGCCATCTTGGCAAGAGTCTTATCTGGCGCAATAGGGGTATACACCACCGGTGCAAATTCCACTACTCCCATGCTAGCAGTAACATTTGGCAATATTGCGTTTGCAATACTCGAACGTTTATTAATGTCTTTCGCGTCCTTTTTGTGAGGCATTGCCGGAAGCAGGCCAGAAGACGGTCGTGCAGAAGTCTTGCGGAATTCATTAGGCCGGAGCATCAGACAATTATTACTGGCAACCATGTCCGTGCATGGACTGCCCGTCTGCATGTCTACTTCTTCTGACATCTGATCGAAGACTCCTTGATGGACCCACACATGGTGATACACCTCCCAGTTTTCCATTACTAATTTCCAGTTAGCGTCGAATTCCCAGGACTCTGTGTGAGCGAGTTCCATTGACTCCAGATCAAAATGGCCCAATTCATTTTGCATATCCGCTAAGTATGTCTCAAGGCTCGATGCCATGCCGCCAAGATTCACGAAGACAATATGATTCCACACTCCACTGCGGACTGGCACAAGACTTGCTGAGTCGGCGGCAACGGGACATCGTTTCGCGCTAGAAGTGCCGTCCCAGAACGGTGTGGCAAGCAAGCGGCCATCTAAGTCATACACCCAGCCATGATAAGGACACTGAAAATTTTTTAGACCAGATTTTCCGGACTCAAGTACAAGAGTTGCGCGATGCCTACACACGTTATGGAGAACTTGAATACGATCTTCGTGATCTCTACATAAGATTAAAGGCGAGCCCCCTACCTCAAGTGGGACTGCATCACCAGCAAGTGGCACATCAGTATCAAAACCGATGCCGACCCAGACATTCGGAAAAAGATGCTTCTGCTCTAGAGCAAAAAAATCGTAGTCTGTATAGATTGATGCCGGGAGCCCCCGCGCAGCATTAAGATCTGGATCACGGAGCCTGGCTATTTCATTTGAGTGAAGAAACGCGCTAAGCGGTTTTGGTTGAAGTGGTGTGTTCATTCGATCTAAATTCTGTTGATTCCGATAGGTGGTTCGTAAAAAACTAGTAATATTGGCCGCCATAGTATCATACGAATTTATAAAAAAAGTTATACTTGTTTCCTTGTCATCCACTAGCATGCGATCTGCTTAGTGTCCCTGGAGGATAGGAAATGGATCTAAAAAAGCAATATGTGCACTTTAACCATTCGCCAATCAGTGGAGCCCTTGGAGCTGTTGTTACCGGTATTGACTTGTCTGAAGACCTTGGGCCCTCGGTAGTAGCAGAAATTAGATCTGCATTAAATGAATATCTTGTTCTGATTTTTCGAGATCAGAACCTTACACTAAATGCTCATCGTAAATTCGCCGAACATTTTGGAAACCTTATTCCTCATCCTTATGTCGAAGGTGTTCAAGAAGACCCGGATATATTTGAGATCGTCAGGGAGCCAGGTGAGGACTACAGCTGGGATAATTTCTATCACTCAGATCTGATGTTTCTCAAGAAGCCGCCCATGGGATCAGCTCTATATGCTAAAGAAGTGCCGCCATATGGCGCTGATACCGAGTTTTGTAATATGTACCTGGCTTATGAGTCTCTTTCGGATGGGCTTAAAGAAGTTATAGATTCGTTGAAAGTCGTCAACGAATCCGGAGATACAACTCAATGGTCAGCAACTTATGGAGGTATGCATGAGAAAAACAACGAAGAAGGATGTGCTGTTCATCCTTTGGTTCGAGTGCACCCGGAGACTCGTCGTAAGTCGTTGTACCTAAGCCCTGCGTTTAGCACACGGTTTGAGGGGATGACAAAACAAGAGAGTGCGCCGTTGATGGATTACCTTTACTCACATGCCACCCAGTCGCGGTTTGGGTGCCGACTGCATTGGCAGCAAGGCTCTCTTGCACTCTGGGATAACAGAGTTTCTTTGCATCACGCTGTAGCTGATTACTTTGGCGAAGTTACGGCTCATCGGCGCGTTATGCGAAGAGCAACCATAGAGGGCGAAGTTCCGATCCCTGTTGGTTAGCTATGCCATGTTGTAGCAGTTACTGGAAATACCGAATCAATAGGAACTACCGCAGACCCTTAACGCCGCAACCAGATACCTACATGGGCGACGCTGAAGTGATATTTTCGCTCATGCTCGCGAATCAGGAATGGCTGATCCTGCATATCGATGATTTGAAAGTCGTCTCTCAACAGTGTCTCGATAGTATCCATGGATGTGACTTCCTGATCGTTGCGGATGAATCCACCCAGTCGTTCGCCTGAGCTCGTAAAATCATCCCACCAGGTAAAGGGTGAACATATGACGACCTGAGCGCCCGGATTGGTTATCGCTGAGAGACGAGCCAGAGCTTTCTGGGGGTGTGGCAGCCGATCCAATAGGTTCGCGAGTATAACGACATCGAATTTACCAATAGATTCGGGCAACTCTTCGGCATCGGCCTGATGGAAAGAAACGCGTTCACGATCAATCTGGCGAGGGAGTTGTCTCTCCACCAAATCTCCCAACATACCCTCCCGCGTTAACTTCAACTTTACTTTGCCCGTTAACTTGATCGACTGCGCCTGCGCAATAAACTGCTCCGAGTAGTCGATACCGATCACTGATTCACAATATTGTGCTAGCTCAAATGTAACCCGACCTACAGCGCATCCCAGATCGAGTCCTCTACTGTTGGAACCTATTTTTTGTTTATCGATGCAGTTCACTAATCTTTGGTGAAACCCGAGTGCTTGTTTCGGACCAAACTCCCAGTTCAGAATATCTTCATCCTCCCCATAGTGGAATACTAGGTACTCGTTTAGTTGGGCCTTTGTGTCATAGTAATTTGGCATGGCGATGAATTGACTCGATTATCTGTATAGTTAGGTCTTAGGTAGATTTAATCCGACAGCCTGTTTCTACCGCTTGCGGTCTGAAGCCACAGTTGCGCGTAGTCAGCGTAACTCGACTCGACAAAAAGGTCGTAATGTTGGTACTGCTCAATAACGTGAACCGTTGCGCCACACCGCGCGAACCCGCAACGTGTGCATTGACCTGTCTCCAAACGACCCATATTTAGACTGATACCTTGACGAAGAATCTGACGAGCATCTTCACCGATTATAGAAAATCCCGTAAAATGATCACTGACGATTGTTACTGCAGCATGCAGATTTTCTACTGCGCTGCATAACAGCCCGAATACCCGCTGCTCGTCACAACTGTGCGTGCGTACCCACCACTGATCCGAGGCCAAGCTCAGGACAGCAATATCTTTACCCAACGCGGCTTGATTCGGTCTGGTAGGCATCGCAAGGCCTAGCACTGCTTCAAACCTAGCGATGACTTCGCCTGTACCACGTAGATTGATCAGGCCGACGTCATCGATAATGAAAAATTCTGCCTGGTAACTCATCCACGCATCCTTTTTCCTTTAGGGTCATAAAACACGGGTTCGGTTACAGTTGCCATGTAACGATTTTGCAGACCTGAGATGAGCACTCGCTCTCCGTATCGCTCCCGACCATCCTTTAGCAGCGCCAACGCGATTGCACGGCCTAAGGTAGGACTGAAGCATGCTGCGGTGACATGCCCCTGAAAACCTGATCGATCTCCCTGGTTGTTCTCGGGCAATAAAGCCGATCCGTCGGCCACTAGCGCCTTGTTATCTTCTGGCAGTAGGCCAACCACTTGTTGGTGTTGTCCGCCAAACTTGAGATCGCGCTCAAGACTCCGTTTGCCGATAAAGTCAGACTTACCCATATCGAC
>CAUZJT010000028.1:0-21987 GCA_963580215.1 Gammaproteobacteria bacterium | reverse complement strand
TTGGTGTGACAGGCACGAATGGTAAAACGACCTGTGCATTCCTGTTGACACAGGCACTCAGTGCGCTGGGTCGGCGCAGTGGTTTTATCGGCACGCCCGGTTGGGGTTTTCCCGGTGCTTTGCAAAGTACCGACCTGACTACCCCCGACCCCATCACTTTGCAGGCACAACTGGCCGAACTGGCGACCCAGGAGGCTAAAAGCGTTTGCCTGGAGGTTTCGTCTCATGCGCTGGAACAAGGTCGTGTTGAAGGCGTCGAGTTCAATGCAGCACTTTTTACGAACCTCAGTCGCGACCATCTTGATTATCACGCGAGCATGGATCGTTATGCCCAGACCAAATTATTACTGTTTCAGCGCTGTGAACTGGAAAGTGTGATTATCAACGTGGCAGACCCCTTTGGTGAACGCTTTGCAGCTTCTGGGCTTTCGGCGCAACTTTGGACATTTGGAGAAGATGCCAAGGCCGATGTATATCCCCGCGCTATAGATGTTCATCGAAGTGGGATCACGCTGCACCTCGCAAGCCCCAGTGGGGAGATTGCTTTTGAATCGATTTTACGTGGGCGTTTCAATGCCGCCAATCTGATGGCAGTGGCAACCACGCTGCTGGCACTAGGTTATTCGCCCGAAGATATCAGTCAGGTGATGACAGACCTAGTGCCGATACCGGGCCGCCTGGAATTCTGCCCCGGCTCAGGCGGCTCTAGGCCGACGGTAGTCGTGGATTATGCGCATTCGCCCGAAGCCTTGTCCCAGGCCCTGACAGCACTGCGTCCATATACGGACGGGCGGTTGTGGTGCGTCTTCGGATGCGGCGGTGAACGTGATCGCGGCAAACGGGCATTAATGGGCGAGCGTGCATCATGCCTGGCTGATCGAGTGGTGCTGACCAATGACAACCCGCGGAACGAAGACCCGATGCAGATTCTTTGTGACATTGGTCAAGGCATGAGCGTGCCTGCCCAAGCGACCATTCCCGAGCGGCATCTGGCGATTGCGTATGCCATTGGGCACGCGGTTCCAGGGGACCTGATATTGATAGCCGGCAAGGGTCACGAGACTAGCCAGATCGCGGCCGGCCAGACCATTCCCTTCAAGGATCAAAGTGTTGTTGAGCACATACTGGGAGATATGCCATGTTGAGCCTAAAAGAGATCGCCACTGTAATCGACGGGCAACTGACAGGCGAGGACGCTGACTTTAGCTCGGTATCAACCGACAGCCGAACGCTTCAGCCGGGGGCCCTTTTTGTCGCACTCGATGGGGATAATTTCAAGGGCCATGACTTTGTCGAGCAAGCGTGCGATGCTGGTGCGGCAGCCATTATCTCTACCCGTCCCGCGCTTCGAGGGCTGCCGGGCCTGGTTGTAAAAAATACGACCGTAGCGCTAGGTCAACTCGCTGGATTTTGGCGCAATCGATTCGATATTCCTGTGATCGGTGTGACCGGGAGTAACGGCAAGACCACAGTTAAAGAGATGATCTCCTCGATTCTTGGACAATTGGGCCCAGTGCATGCCAGCCCAGGTAGTTTCAATAACCACATCGGCCTACCGTTGACTCTGTTGGGTCTGCAGCCTGAGCACCGGTTCGCGGTTATTGAAATTGGTATGAATCACCCAGGGGAAATTGATTATCTCTCGCGAATCGCACGACCAACCGTATCGTTGATTACCAATGCTGCATCGGCACACCTGGAAGGGCTCGGTGATCTGGCGGGTGTGGCTCGAGCCAAGGCTGAGATCTTTCACGGCATGGCCCATGGTGCCGCCGCCATTATCAACGCCGATGATCGTTTTGCGGCTTACTGGGCGGCCCGAAGCCAAGCCTTTCAGACTATTACCTTTGGTGTCGACAACCGGGCCCGGATTTCAGCTGAGGTGACTGGAGAAGGTGACACCCAACTTATCGAAATACATCTGCCAGACGAATCTTTCGAGGCACGGCTTAACCTGCTGGGCAGACATAATGCATTGAACGCGCTAGCCGCGGCCAGTACTGCCTGGGCCTGCGGCGCTGGCCAATCAGAAATTCGCGTTGGCCTGGAATCGGTCAAGGCTCAGCCGGGGAGACTGCAAGTGCGCGCGGGCGCTTGCGGCGCATGCCTGATTGATGATACCTACAACGCTAATCCCGCATCGCTCAAAGCAGCCATCCGCGCGTTGGCAAATCGCCCTGGCCGGACTGCACTGGTCTTGGGGGATATGGCAGAACTGGGGCCGCGGGCCGAGGATTTCCATGCCGCGGCCGGCCGCCAGGCGCGTGATGCCGGGATTGACCATCTTCTGACCTGCGGCACGTTGGCAGGTCTGACAGCCGAGGCATTCGGCAAGAATGCCTGTCATTTCGATTCATCCCAAGCGCTGATCGATCGCGCTTGCCAGTTGCTCAGCCCAGGTCTGACGGTCTTGGTGAAAGGGTCACGCAGCGCACGGATGGAAGTGGTCGCGGATGCGCTTATCTGTGTGACCCATGATGGAGCCATTGCGTGCTGAAAAGTCTTTTTGAGCAGTTAGCGCTGGATTACAGTTTCTTCAATGTATTCCGCTATCTGACGTTCCGGGCAATTTGTGGCGTGTTGACCGCGCTCATCTTCAGTTTTATTGCGGGCCCGGCATTGATCCGACGCCTGGAGCGAATCGGCGCGGGCCAACCGATCCGAGACGATGGTCCGCAGACCCACTTGGACAAAGCTGGCACCCCGACCATGGGTGGCGTACTGATTCTTGCTGCGGTGACTCTTTCTACTTTGTTGTGGGCCGATCTTGGTAATCGTTTTGTCTGGATCACCCTGCTGACCTGCATCGCCTTCGGCATCATTGGCTGGGTAGATGATTACGAGAAGCTCGCGCACAAGAATTCACGGGGTATCGGTTCACGCCAGAAGTTTTTCTGGCAGAGCCTAGCGGCTTTTATTGCTGCGCTGGCACTTTATCTGACGGCTGAGTCACCCGCTGAGACAACGCTGATCGTACCGTTATTTAAGGATGTGGCACTGGATCTGGGATTTGGTTTCGTAGTGCTGGCCTGGTTTGTAATCACTGGAAGCAGCAATGCTGTGAATCTGACCGATGGCCTGGATGGCTTGGCAATATTGCCAAGCGTCTTGGTAGCGGGTGGGCTGGGCGTGTTTGCTTATCTCACTGGACACGCTCTTTTTTCGGGCTATCTTGGGATTCCGTTCATACCCGGAGTCGGTGAAATTCTGGTTTTCTGTGCCGCATTGGTTGGCGCGGGTTTAGGGTTTCTCTGGTTCAACACGTATCCAGCGCAGGTATTCATGGGGGACATTGGTGCACTGGCTCTGGGTGCTGCGCTTGGTACGGTCGCTGTGGTGGTACGCCAGGAGATTGTGCTTGCCATCATGGGTGGTCTTTTTGTCATAGAAACAGTATCGGTCATGCTGCAGGTAGCGTCCTTCCGGTTGTTGGGTCGACGGATTTTTCGCATGGCGCCATTACATCATCACTTTGAACAAAAAGGTTGGAAAGAGCCTCAGGTGACCGTGCGCTTTTGGATTATCAGCTTGATCCTGGTATTGATTGGGCTTGCAACGCTGAAGATCAGGTAAACCATTCGTGGAGACAGCCTTGGCGATCAAACCAAATGCACCTCCCTGGCGACGGGCCACAGTATTTGGACTGGGTGCGTCGGGTTATTCGAGTGCCTGTTATCTGGCCCAGCTCGGTGTAGCGGTTTCTGTTCAGGATAGCCGCGAACAGCCACCGTATCGTGCGGCACTCGGTCGTGAATGGCCTGATGTGCCGGTGTCTTGCGGGGGGTTCAATCTACCCTCCCTGGAAGAAGAGGATCTGGCTGTTGTTAGTCCTGGTATTGCGTTGTCCCAACCGGTGTTGCAAGCAGCAGCCCAGCGTGGGCTGGAAATTGTGGGCGATATCGAACTCTTTGCCCGTGCGTGCACGGCGCCGGTAATCAGTATTACCGGCTCCAATGGCAAGACCACGGTAACCACGCTGGTAGGAGAGTTGCTAAAGGCCCGCGGCCTTGATGTCAAAGTTGGTGGCAACATCGGTTGTCCCGCCCTGGAACTATTAGCAGGCCCCGAGCCCGATCTATATGTGTTGGAGTTGTCGAGCTTTCAACTTGACACTACAAGCTCACTCCTGAGTGCCGTCGCTGCCATTCTTAATATCTCGCCTGATCACCTGGATCGATACGGGACAATGGAGTCCTATATCGATGCCAAGTTACGGATCGTTCCAGGCGCCCGCAGTCTCGTTCTGGGCAGGGATGATCCAGCGCTAGCCAAGGCGCAGGTCCGAGGCGACTTTGCCACAGTGACCTTTGGCCTAAATCCGCCACAGAGCAACTCTGATTACGGAATCGTCTGTGATAGTGGGAGTGAGTGGATTGTCCGCGGCAGCGAACGACTGGTGCCGGTTGAGACACTATCGCTAACGGGTCGCCACAATCTGGCAAATACGCTTGCGGCCATCGCCGTGGTTGAGTTGGCGGGTTACCCGCTGGATAAGTCCGGTGTGAAGGTGTTGTCTGATTTCAGGGATCTACCGCACCGCTGCGAGCAGGTGCTGGAGCGCAACGGGATTGCCTGGGTCAATGATTCCAAGAGTACCAACCCGGGTGCTACCGTTGCGGCACTGGCTGGGATGGGGCGTCCGGTGGTGTTAATCGCTGGTGGACAGTCCAAGGATGCCGAGTTCACCGCGCTGGCCGAAGCCGTACAGTTATACGCCCGTCAGGTTCTACTGATTGGCGAAGACCGACTATTGCTGGCTGGCGCGATTGGTGATCGGGTGCCGGTCACTCTGGCCGATGATCTCGCCCATGCGATAACCCTTGCATCGCGCTGGGCTCAACCCGGTGATGTCGTTCTATTGTCTCCAGGTTGCGCCAGTTTTGACATGTTTGATAATTTTGAACACCGCGGTGAGATCTTTTGCCGTCTGACTCGGGAGATGATTTCGTGACTATCCCGACAGTCACCCCATGGCAAGGGCTGCGCGCCAGCAGCCCTTTCGATCCCTTGCTTGTTCTGCCAGTGGTGGCCCTGCTTGCCTTTAGCGCCATCATGGTGTTCTCTGCCGCGATTGGAACTCGCGGCGGTATTTCCGGCGGCTTGGCCGTCTTGCTAAAACACCTTTTTAGTATTGCCCTGGGGTTGTGCCTTGGGTTTACTGCGGCCAGCGCACCACTCGATTGGTGGCGCAAGTCCAGCCGGATATTACTGGCCCTCGGTACGGCGTTATTGGTACTGCTGTTGTTGCCGGGCCTGGGGCATGAGGTCAACGGCAGTACCCGTTGGTTCCCGTTGGGCCCCCTGCGTTTTCAGCCCTCGGAACTGGTGAAGGTACTGAGCGTGCTGTATCTGGCGGATCATTTTGTCCGCAATGCCTCGGCGGTGACATCCTTTCGGGTCAGTATTGTCGAACCTGCTCTTGTTGTCGGAGTGCTGGGTGTGCTGTTGTTGTTAGAACCCGACCTTGGTTGCACGGCGGTGATCATGATGGTTGCCCTTGGCATGATGTTTTTGGCAGGCACTCCTTTGCGCTACATCGGTGGCGCTATTGCGGTAGCGGTTTGTACCGTAGCTGTGCTCATCAAGATTGAACCCTACCGCCTTGAGCGGGTGATGAGCTTTTTGGACCCATGGGCTGATCCCTATGGTTCCGGTTTTCAACTCGTGCAGGCGCTGATCGCGCTTGGCAGTGGCGAGTGGTTGGGCGTAGGTCTTGGAGCGAGTGTGCAAAAACTTTTCTATCTGCCCCATGCGAGCAATGATTTTTTGCTTGCTGTGGTGGGTGAAGAGTTGGGTCTTGTTGGTGTTGCGATGCTCCTCAGTCTGTACTCGTTGTTTCTATGGCGAGTTTTTCGACTGGCGAATCGCGCGGCCCGTGCTGGAGAATTATTTGGTGCTCGTGTGGCCCAAGGCATAGGGTTGCTCCTGGCGCTTCAGATGATGTTCCACTTTGCTGTCAATCTGGGTTTGGTGCCGACCAAAGGTCTCACGTTACCGCTGATGAGTTATGGCGGCAGCAGTATGCTGATGAGTTGCCTGGCAGTTGGACTACTGCTGTCCGTGGACCGTAGCCTGCCGCCCAGTCGTGTGGGGGCGGCGCGTTGACTACCGTACTGATCATGGCAGGCGGCACCGGTGGGCATGTATACCCGGCATTGGCCGTGGCCGGTGCGTTGCGCGAACGAGGCGTACGAGTGGTATGGCTGGGTACCCGCTCCGGGCTTGAGGCTCGGGTCGTGCCGGCTGCGGGAATCGACATTGAATGGCTTGATATCAAAGGTTTTATTGGCACGTCACTGCGTCGCAAATTGGTTATGCCTGGGATGCTCATACGAGCTTTGTTTCAGGCGCTGGTAGTGATCCGCCGGCGTGTACCGGATCTGGTACTGGGCATGGGCGGTTTCGCTGCCGGTCCAGGTGGTGTTGCAGCCTGGCTGACCCGTCGGCCACTGATCATTCACGAAGCCAACGCCGTTTGCGGATTCACCAATCGGCTGTTGGCGCCGCTTGCACGGCAGGTGCTGAGCGGTTTTGAAGGTACCGCGTATTTGGGTCGTGATGCACTCTGGACTGGCAACCCAGTGCGGCCGAAGATCAGTGCGCTGGCACCACCAGCTGAGCGAGGCCTGGGGCAAGGCGCTCGTTTACACCTGCTGGTGTTGGGAGGCAGCCAGGGTGCGCACGCACTCAATGAGGTCTTGCCGGGGGCGCTAAGTCAGGCGACACATGAACCATTGCCTGAGATCGTACACCAGTGTGGCGTCGGCCAGGCTGATGAGGTGTACAAGGCTTATTGCGAGCATGGGATTAAGGCCACTGTGGTCGAATTTATTGAAGATATAGACGCAGCCTATGCCAATACCGATCTGGTCATTGCCCGCGCAGGCGCGATGACGGTTAGCGAGTTGTGTGTTGCCGGTCTGCCCGCCATCCTGCTGCCTTATCCATATGCGGCCGGCGATCACCAACGTGCCAATGCTGCGTTGCTCGTCAGATGTGGCGCCGCTGTAGTGGTTGAGGCAGCAAACATGAATGAAACTCATATGGCCGCCCAGATTGACCGACTTATGCGGGACCGGTCGCAACTACTGCAGATGGCAAACAACGCCCGGCGTCTTGCGCAGCCTGATGCAACCGCAAAAGTGGTTGAACAATGCCTGGAGAATGCTCGTGCGTGAGTTTGTGCGAAAAATTCATTTCGTCGGAATTGGTGGAGCCGGTATGAGCGGCATTGCGTCGGTACTGCTGGATCAGGGCTACACCGTCACAGGCTCAGACCAGGTAGCGTCGGCCAATACCCGAGCACTGGCCGACAAGGGTGCTCAGATCTGGCTGGGTCACGATGCAGGCCATGTTCGGGGCACCGATGTGGTGGTCGCTTCCAACGCGATCGCCACCGATAACCCAGAGATCGTCATCGCCGGTGAGTTGGGTATTCCAGTCGTGCCGCGGGCACAGATGCTGGGCGAGCTCATGCGTTTTCGAAATGGTATAGCAGTGGGTGGCACCCATGGCAAAACGACAACGACTAGCCTTGTGGCTGCCATATTTGCGACCGCTGGCCTGGATCCGACATTTCTTGTCGGTGGATTAGTTAAGAGCGTCGCTGGAAATGCACGGTTGGGTAATGGCCAATGGCTGGTCGCTGAGGCAGACGAGAGCGATGCATCCTTTTTACACCTGCAGCCCCACATCGCCGTGATTACCAATATTGATGCCGATCATTTGGACGCTTACAACGGTGATTTTGATCAGCTAATTGAGACTTTTCTGCGCTTTGCTCACAACCTGCCATTCTATGGGCTTGCGGTACTGTGTGCCGATGATCCGGTCATCCGGGCACTTCGCCCCCGGGTGAGACGGCCGGTGGTGAGTTACGGGATCGACAAGGGTGCTGACTATCGTGCCATCAATATCCGCCAGGAAGGGGCGAGGATGCACTTTGATGTGGGAATTGCTGAGGAAAAGAGTATTGCAGTCGATCTCTCGTTGCCCGGGGTGCATAACGTGCAGAACGCCCTGGCTGCCATTGCGGTTGCTGACAAGGTAGGTATCGACTCACAGGCAATATGTGAAGGCCTTTCTACTTTTTCCGGCATAGACCGACGCTTTGAAATACTGGGCGAACTTTCTCTAGAGGCAGGTTCGGCACTGCTGGTGGATGACTATGCGCACCATCCCCGCGAGATCGAAGCAACATTAGAGGCGGCCCATGGGTGCTGGCCAGATAAGCGTATTGTCGTAGTGTTTCAACCGCATCGTTTTTCCCGGACACAGAATCTACTCGATGATTTCAGCGCACTGCTGTGTACCGTGCAATGTCTGGTCATCACTGAAGTCTACGCTGCGGGCGAAAAACCACTGGCGGGCGCTGATGGGCGCGCGCTGTGTCGGTCGGTGCGCGCCCGCGGTGGAATCGACCCAGTGTTTGTTGATCGCCTCGATCATTTGCCAGATGCTTTGCTGCCGTTGTTGCGTAACGACGACATCGTGTTGACCCTGGGTGCAGGCGATATAGGCCGCGCTGCGCGCGAACTGCTCGGGTCAGCTCAACTCAAAGAAGGCACCCACGGGTGATTAGCACCATGACTCGTCAAAGCGTGCCTGGATTCGAAACGGTTCGCGGCGTCGTGCATGCTAATGAGCCCATGTCCAGGCACACCAGCTGGCGGGTTGGTGGGCCCGCACGCTACTTTTTTATACCTGCAGACCGGGAAGATCTGGCAAGGTTTCTTCAGAGTTTAGAAACTGATACGCCAATATTATGGGTCGGCCTGGGCAGTAACCTACTAGTCCGCGACGGAGGTTTTGACGGTGCTGTGATCGCTACTCATCGGGGACTTTCCAAGATTGAGCATTATGGCGAGCGTGAAGTCCTTGTCCAGGCCGGCGTACCCTGTGCTCGTTTGGCCCGTTTTACTAATCGCCATGGGCTTTGTGGAGTTGAGTTCATGGCGGGCATACCGGGAACCGTTGGCGGTGCTCTGGCAATGAATGCGGGTGCCTTTGGCGGTGAAACCTGGCAATGGGTTACACAGGTTGAATTAGTGAACCGCCGTGGGGAATTCACTCATCCCTCGGTGGAATCGTTTGCCGTGGCCTACCGCGAAGTGACTATACCGGATGACCATTGGTTCATCAGCGCACGTTTCACTCTGTCATGCGGTGATCCGGATATCGGACAGGCGAGAATTCGCTCTTTGCTCACCGAGCGGGGAAGTCGCCAACCAGTGCAGCGCGCGAGTGCGGGCTCAGTCTTTCGTAATCCTCCAGATGACCATGCCGCACGATTGATTGAAGCGGTGGGTCTCAAGGGCCTGCGTCAGGGTGGTGCCGTGGTGTCTTCACAGCACGCGAACTTCATCATTAACGAAGGGACTGCGAGCGCGCGGGATATCGAGACCCTGATTAAAATGATTCGTGAGCGGGTTATGGATCGTCTAGGGGTGATGCTTGATCCAGAAGTACGTTTTTCGGGGATGGATCGATGAGTGTCATCGAAATCGGTTTCCCGGAACTTCGGCCTTTGCAGACGCCGGATCAGTCCCCCGCGCAGGCGCCCCTAGAGCACCGCCTCCGCCACCGCACTGTGTTATTCGCCTCGATTCTGGTCGTAGCTCTAGTGGCTGCGTTATGTGTCGATCAGATTCTGCGCTCGGGTTATTTCACCATTGAGCAGGTGCAGGTAGAAACAGTGCTACAACGAGTTGATCGGGGGTTGGTCGAGCGCTCAACCTGGCGAAATATCAATGGCAACTATCTGACTGCGGATCTGGGAAGCATCGAGCAGGCGCTAGAGAATCTGCCTGGGGTCTACCAGGCAGTGATCCGCCGCGTTTGGCCTAAGACACTTACAGTCTCAGTGACAGAGACCGGTGCTATGGCGCAATTCGCGCCTTTGGGCAAGTCAGGAACAGCACAGGATCGCGAGTTCATAAACCTGGCCCCATCAAACCAGTTACCGACAGTACCGGTGTTGCGTGCCCATCCAGCCGACCGTCAGATGCTTATCGATGTTTTTAAGCAGATCTTACCCGCATTACACGACGTCGAACTTGAGCCACTGGCGCTGTCTGTTAGCCCAGCGGGCCGCTGGGAATTGGAGTTGCAGATTGGCGGCGATACACCGGTTAACCGATTCGTACTGCTGGCAGGACGCGGTCCAGTCAAGGAGAAAGTGATCCGGTTCGCCTCTAGTTACGCCATGGCGCTGCGCACCCGCGGCGACATGATCGCCAAGGTAGATATGCGTTATGTCAATGGTTTCGCGGTGCGTTGGCGTGACGACTCTGCTGTTAACCAGGTCCAGTTGGCGGGCCTAACCGAGGGTGGAGAATAATCCGATCACAATGAACAGAAAACCGGTTAGCGAACTGATTGTCGGGCTCGATATCGGTACCTCGAAAGTACTTGCGGTAGTAGCTGAAGTCAGCGAAAACGATGAAATCGAGATACTGGGCGTCGGGCAGCAACCCTCACGCGGACTGCGCAAGGGCGTGGTTGCCAATATTGAATCAACCGTGCAGTCCATCCAGCAAGCCGTCGAAGAAGCCGAGTTAACTGCCGAGTGTCGGATTAGTTCTGTCTACGCCGGTATTGCCGGCGGGCATATCAATAGCATGAATTCCCATGGTGTGGTTGCTATCAGGGATCGCGAGGAGGTCAGCCGCGGCGACATAGAGCGGGTACTGGACGCAGCGCAGGCGCAGGCGATACCCAATGACCAGCGCGTTCTGCATATCCTGCCACAGGATTTCATTATTGACGGCCAGGAGGGCATTCGCGAACCGATTGGTATGAGCGGTGTACGACTTGAGGCCAAGGTACACATCATTACCGGTGCGGTCAGCGCCGCGCAAAACATCGTCAAGTGCATCACCCGTTGTGGCTTGCAGGTAGAGGACGTAGTACTGGAACAGATTGCTTCGAGTTATGCGGTGCTCGAGGAGGATGAAAAAGAACTCGGCGTGTGTATGGTCGATATTGGCGGTGGCACTACTGATATCGCCGTATTCACCGACGGCGCTATTCGCCACACCGCAGTTCTACCGATTGCCGGTGACCAAATCACCAACGATATCGCTGTAGCGTTGCGTACACCGACTCAGGCTGCAGAAGAATTGAAAAAGAAGTTCGGCAGCGCCTTGGTGCAATTGGCCCCCGAAGGTGAAATGATCGATACCCCTAGTGTGGGTGAGCGTGCGCCTCGGAAACTGGCACGCACCACATTGGCCGACGTGATAGAGCCGCGTGTTGAGGAGTTGTTCTTGTTGGTACAGGCTGAATTGCGACGCAGCGGTTATGAGGAATTACTTGGAACAGGCATCGTGCTGACAGGTGGTACTGCACGGATGGCGGGTATGGCCGAGTTGGCTGAGGAGATCTTTCATATGCCGGTCCGCCTCGGAGTGCCCCAGTACGTCGGCAGCTTGAGTGAAGTAGTACGTAATCCTTCTTATTCCACTGCTGTCGGGCTGGTGTTGTTTGGTTACCGCCACAAAGAGGAGCGGGAATTCCGTACGGGTCGCATCTTAACCCCGGCACCCGGTGAGCTGGCCAACCGGATTAAGCAATGGTTTTCAAGTCATTTCAAAAAGGATTAAAAGTGGAGTACACAGCAAAAAAGGATTCAGTTTCGGGTAAGCAATTTTCAGTTTGTCCAGATGACAAAAAATTTTATTTTCAACCTAAGTATCAGGAGAGATGATATGTTTGAACTGATGGAAATCTCGGGCCAGCAAGCGGTAATTAAGGTATTGGGCATTGGCGGCGGCGGCGGCAACGCGGTTGATCATATGCTGTCTGCCAATCTAGAGGGCGTTGAGTTCATCAATGCGAATACTGATTCACAGGCGCTGCATCGCTCTGGTGTGTCCAAGGTGATGCAACTGGGTGAAGGGCTCACCAAGGGCCTCGGTGCTGGGGCGAACCCAGATGTTGGCCGCCAGGCGGCGACTGAGGATCGCGACAAAATCGCGGCTGCACTGGATGGTACCGATATGATCTTTCTTACTGCGGGAATGGGCGGGGGAACCGGAACCGGCGCGGCACCAGTAGTGGCCCACTTGGCCCGCGAGAAAGGAATCCTGACCGTGGCGGTTGTGACACGCCCGTTTAACTTCGAAGGGAAAAAGCGCATTGCGGCCGCCGATCAGGGAATCAAAGAATTGGGTGAACTGGTTGACTCTCTGATTGTAATTCCGAACGAGCGGATCCTGGAAGTGATGGGAGGCAAGATAACGTTGTTGGAGGCCTTCAGCAAGGCTAACGAGGTCCTGCTCAACGCGGTGCAGGGAATCTCAGAACTGATCACCCGTCCTGGGTTAATCAACGTGGACTTTGCTGATGTCCGCACGGTGATGTCTGAAATGGGAATGGCTATGATGGGCTCGGCAACGGCGACAGGCCCGGATCGATCAATCGAGGCAGCGCGCGGCGCGGTATGCAGCCCGCTGCTGGAAGAGGTGGATATTCATGGCGCTAAGGGCCTGTTAGTCAATGTATCCGCAGGTCCAGATATGGAGTTGGCAGAGTTTGCCCAGGTGGGCGAGATTGTTAACGAATACGCCTCGGACGATGCCACGGTGGTGATCGGAACTGTGCTAGACCCGGAAATGGAAGGCGAACTACGGGTAACGATGGTAGCGACAGGAATTCGCAACCGCTCAAACACTCCCCAGATCACCCTGGTTAAGGATGGAGAGGTCGAAGACGCCGTAGACACCGAGGTTGATTACGACCAGCCTACGGTTATCCGCAGGCGTCCCCGGACTGCCGGGGACCTGCACACCAACGGTAACGCAGCAGTCGACATGGATTACCTTGATGTTCCAGCTTTTCTGCGTCGACAGGCGGATTAATTCATAAAAAACAAAAGGTTAAATTGTAAATTGTCATTAATGAGGAGAATTATGCAAAAAAAGGGGTAAAAATATTTCAAAACAAGTACGATTTGATGAATTTCTTGTGTAGAATTGATTTTTCTGGGTGCGTGGGACGCTACCATCCTTGGCGTAATCAGAAAACCAGCAAAGAAGGGAAGGATGATCCGACAGCGAACTCTCAAGAACGTGATCGGTGCGACAGGCGTAGGTCTGCATACTGGAAAGAAAGTCTACCTGACCCTGCGTCCAGCACCAGCGGGAACAGGTATCGTCTTTCGGCGCGTTGACCTTGACCCGGTTGCAGAGATAACGGCGAGCCTGGAACGGGTCAGTGACACCCGGCTTTCGACCACCCTTGAGCACAACGGCGTGCGAGTCTCTACCGTAGAGCACCTGATGTCCGCTTTCGCCGGCTTACACATCGACAACGCCATTGTCGAGCTTGATTCTGATGAAGTACCTATCATGGACGGTAGCGCTGCCGTTTTTGTTTTTCTGATCCAATCCGCTGGTATCGAGACACAGACAGCGGCCAAGCGTTTTATCCGGATCAAGGATCCGGTAGAAATCAGGGAAGGGGACAAGTGGGCGCGCTTTGAACCCTTTGAAGGGTTCAAGGTCAGTTTCAGTATCGATTTCAATCACCCAACTATGCGATCCTCTGGCCAGCAAGCGACGGTTGATTTGTCCGAGGTTTCTTTTGCCAAAGAGGTCAGTCGGGCGCGTACATTCGGTTTTCTACAAGACGTTGAGGCCTTGCAGGAAGCGGGCCTTGCCCGTGGTGGCAGTTTGGATAACGCAATCGTCATGGACGATTACCGGGTGATCAATGACGATGGCCTGCGCTATGGCAACGAATTTGTTAAGCACAAAATTCTTGATGCGATCGGTGACCTCTACCTTTTGGGGTGTCCGCTGATCGGTGCTTTCTCTGCTCACAAGTCGGGACATGGCCTCAATAACCGCCTTTTGCGCACATTGGTGCAGCAGCGTGCGTCCTGGGAGACTGTCTCCTATGACAGCGCTGAGACAGATGCAGCGCCGGCATTTCTCCATCCCGCCTTTACTTGATCTCTGGCCGGGTCCCGGCCTCTAGATTCTCCTGGGGTTATCCCGATTTTTTCCATCGGGTGAGCGCTTACGTACGTTGTGTGGTAGCCAAAGGTCGCACACAGACTGTACGGCCCAGCGGATATCCGGTGAAATTACGCTCACGGTAATGCACTAAAGCAGTAAACCATCCAGCCGATGGGCAATGTCGTAGCCGACCTTGTTCACAGTCGATTAATGCAACGGCCTTTGGAGATTGAATAGGATGCAGACCATCAAAAATTTTGGTGTCATCGGTACGGGGATTATCGGTGCAGGCTGGGCCGCTCGTGCACTGGCCCGGGGTTTAACCGTATTGGCTTTCGACCCAGGTGCGGATGCACAAGACCGCTTACGCGATAACCTGGCCCAGGTCTGGCCGGTATTGGAGCGTACCGGCCTTTTCCCTGGTGCATCGGTAGATCGGCTAAGATTCTGCGATTCCCTGGAAGAGGTAGCTCTTGGAGCGCAGTTCATTCAGGAAAGCGCCCCAGAACGGATAGAACTTAAAACCACCCTACATGCCCAGATCGATGCCACGGCCCCGGCGGATGTACTGATTGCCTCGAGTACTTCGGGCCTGCTACCAAGTGAGTTTCAGTCGCAGTGTACTCATCCGGGCCGGGTGATGGTTGGGCATCCTTTTAACCCGGTTTATTTATTGCCGTTGGTTGAAGTGCTAGGTGGTGAGCAGACTGACGCCGACAACATCGAACGTGCAGTAGCGGTGTACCGGGATCTCGGTATGTATCCACTTAAAGTACGCTCCGAGGTGCCGGGGTTTTTGTCTGATCGACTCCAAGAAGCATTATGGCGGGAAATCTTGCACCTGGTTAACGATGGTGTCGCGACGCCGGAAGAGCTCGATGCGGCCATTTGTTATGGCCCTGGCCTGCGCTGGGCACTATGGGGGGCCTGTCAGATTTTTCATGTGGCGGCTCAACCCGGCGGTATGGGCCAGTTTCTCAAACACTTTGACCCTTCTCTTTTCCCCTGGACCCATTTGGAGCCGCCAAAGATCACTGACGAACTTGCCGACAAGATGCACTCGGGCTGTGAGCGCCTGGCCGGTGATGCGTCTATTGACGAATTAGAGCGGGTGCGTGACGATGCGTTGATTGGGATTCTGGAGTCGCTACAGCAACGCAATCTGGGTGCCGGTGCCGTGCTTAACGAACACCAGAAGCGTATCCGTGAGTCCGCTGACAGCGATAGCGACTGAGTGCTGCGTCGGCCATAGCACCAAGGAGAGCACTGATGGAATTTTCACTGAGCGAGGAACAGCGGATGCTGATCGACAGTGCCCGTGCTTTTACTGAAAAGGAACTGTATCCCTATGAGAATGAAGTAGAAGCGAGCGATGAAGTTCGCCCGGAGCTTGCGCGCCAGATTAGAGAGCGCGCCATTGCCCAGGGATTTTATGCCGCCAATATGCCTGAGGATCTCGGAGGTGGTGGACTGGACAGCGTTTCCCTGTCGTTGGTAGAACGTGAATTGGGGCGGGCCAATTTTGCCCTGCAGTATCTGGTCGGACGGCCCAGCAATATCCTGCAGGCTTGCGTCGGTGAGCAACGTGAGCGTTACCTGCTGCCGTGCATTCGCGGCGAGAAGACGGACTGTCTGGCGATGACCGAGCCCGGCGCGGGGTCTGATCTTCGCTCAATGCAATGTCGTGCGAGGCGTGACGGGAACAGTTATATCATCGATGGCACCAAGCATTTTATCAGTCATGCCGACCTGGCAGACTTTGTCATCCTCTTTGCTGCAACCGGTGAAGAAGAATCCAGCCGTGGTCCGCGAAAATTAATCAGTGCTTTTCTGGTAGACAAAGGTACCCCCGGGTTCACAGTGCGACAGGGTTATCACAGTGTTTCTCATCGGGGGTACCATAACTGTATTCTCGAGTTTGAAAATTGCCGAATCTCTGCTGATCAAATGTTGGGCGCAGAACATCAGGGTTTTAACGTGGCCAACGATTGGCTCGGAACCACGCGGTTACAGGTGGCGGCGATGTGTCTGGGTCGGGCCTACCGCGCGCTGGAGCATGCTATCGACTGGGCGGCCGAACGCCAGCAGTTCGGCCAGTACATTGGCCGGTTCCAGGGGGTTGGGTTCAAACTCGCTGAGATGAAAATGCGCCTAGAGGCCTCGGAGTTACTCACTTTGCAAACGGCGTGGAAGGCTGATCAGGGTGTTGCTACCGATACTGACTACGCGATGGCTAAGTTATATACCACGGAGATGCTCGCGTTTGTCGCTGATGAGGCTATTCAAATTCACGGTGGCATGGGATTAATGTCCGATTTACCGCTGGAACGCATCTGGCGCGATGCCCGGGTTGAGCGAATATGGGAGGGCACCAGTGAGATACAGCGACACATCATCTCCCGGGATATGCTGCGCCCACGCTGGACCTGATGCGCTAACTCCTTGACCCTAGAACGCCTGTTCCGACCATCTAGCATGGCTGTGTTTGGTGGTCGCGAAGCCCGCGAGGTTGTGCGCCAGTGCAAGCGTATGGGGTTTGCCGGCGACATCTGGCCGGTGCATCCGTCTCAGGAGACCGTCGAGGGGTATCGCTGCTATCGCGATGTTAGCGCATTGCCCGGGATTCCGGACGCCAGCTTTATTGGCGTCAACCGCCACGCTACTGTTGATATCGTTGACAGTCTGAATCGCGTTGGCGCCGGCGGTGCGGTCTGCTATGCCTCTGGTTTCAATGAAGTTGCCGACGGCGAAGCGCTCAACCATGCGCTGCTTGCCGCGGCAGGGTCCATGCCCATATTCGGCCCCAACTGTTATGGCCTGATCAACTATCTGGATGGTGTACTGATGTGGCCAGATCAGCACGGTGGCGAGCGGGTAGAGCGTGGCGTGGCGGTGTTTAGTCAGAGCAGCAATATTGGATTAAATTTGACTATGCAGTCGCGCGGGTTGCCGATCGCCTACCTCTTGGCGTTGGGCAATCAGGCCAAGACCGGGCTTGCCGATGCCTTAGAAGCGGCACTCGATGACCCCCGCGTGACTGCGGTGGGCCTTTACATTGAAGGCTTTGTGGATGTCCTGGCGTTTGAGCGGGCTATGCGCCGCGCGACAGAACAACGGATACCGGTGGTCGCGTTGAAATCCGGTGCCAGCAACCAGGGTGCGCGGATCACGCAATCACATACGGCATCTCTGGCGGGATCGGACGAGGCAGCCGATGCGCTGTTCGCCCGCCTGGGTATTGCCCGGGTGCACGACCTTGATACACTGGTTGAAGTCCTTAAGTTGCTGCATGTGCATGGGCCGTTGGCCGGCAACCGCCTGTGTTCCATGAGTTGTTCTGGGGGAGAGGCCTCGTTGTTGGCTGACGCCGTTATCAGTCGTGATCTCGTATTCCCCGAACTGAATACGACTCAACATCAGGCTGTAGCAGATACCGTGCATGAACTGGTCAGCGTATCGAATCCGCTGGATTATCATACTTTCGACTGGAATCACGAGGAAGAACTCTACGCCACCTATTCCGCGATGCTGGGTTGTGGCTTTGATCTGTCATTACTGGTGCTTGATTTCCCCCGGGCAGATCGATGCGATCTTGAGACCTGGGGTCCTGCGGTGAGAGCCATTGGTCGAGCCGCCCATGACACGGGCATGCCCACCGCAGTGGTAGCGAGTTTGCCGGAAAGCATGCCTGAATCGGTGGCACAGCAACTGATAGCAGATGGGATCGTGCCCTTGTGCGGGTTGCGCCAGGCGCTGGACGCTGCACAAGCGGCCGCCACGATAGGCGCGGCCTGGCAGCGTCAACTGCCCGACACTGCTCTGCCTGGACCATCGTGGGCCACCAACCATGCGCTGAAGAGAGTTGATGAGTGGCAAGCCAAGGTCGAGCTGGCGCAAGCCGGATTAACGGTGCCGCGGGGTCAGCGAGTCCGAAGCCTCAAGGCGCTGATGGCCGCAGCGCAGTCTCTGGATTTTCCGCTGGTTCTAAAAGCCTGTGATGCTGATATTGCCCACAAGAGTGAGCACAACGCGGTGACCCTGAATATCCACGATCAGGATGCTTTGAGCGGGCATGGCCAAGATCTTTTTGCCCGTTACCCACAATTGCTGGTTGAAGAGATGGTGACCGATGCGGTCTGTGAGATGATCGTTGGAGTTAGTCAGGACCCGGCTATCGGGCCGTGGATGCTGTTGGGCAGTGGCGGCATCCAGGCCGAGCTTGCACCAGATCGCACAGTGGTTTTATTGCCAGCTGATTGCGCTATGTTGGAGCGAGCGCTGGCATCACTTAAGGCCTACCCATTGCTTGTGGGTTTCCGAGGCGCCCCTATCGCCGATACAGCCGCGCTGTTGCAAGCACTGCAGCAGGTCGGTGAGTTTGCTTTGGCGCGCAAAGATTCCCTGGTTGAGCTTGAGCTTAACCCGTTGTTGGTGCGACCCATGGGCAAGGGTGTTGTGGCAGTTGATGCTTTGCTGTGCTGTACCGAGGATGCTTAGTCCTATGTCTTTTCTGCGAACCGATCCTGGCCAAGCTGTTGTCGCTGAGCCGCTTGATGCGCTACGGGAGTTTTTGGAGCCGTGCTTGGGCGCCTTGCTGGATATAGGCTGTGGTAAAGGAGTGTTGAGTGACGGCTTAGCACAGCAGGGTTTTCATGTCACAGGCATTGACCCGTATGTGGGTAGCGGTGCCCCCGCGTCACGGGTGCGCGGCAGCGCTCATGCACTGCCGATGACCAGTGACACCTTTGATCACGTTCTGCTGCACTGGTCACTTCATCATGTACCTCAGGCGCTAATGGGCCGCGCGCTAGGTGAGGCGTTGCGGGTACTGCGGGTAGCGGGCACACTGTATGTGATCGAACCCGAACCGGTAGGCAGTTGGCAGGCGGTATCTTGCGCGTTTCATGATGAGACCGAGGTTCAGGCCATGGCAGCAGGCGTAGTGAACCGCCTGGTCGTGGCGAAGGGTTGTAGTCGCCGGCGCGCCTACTATTTTAGTGAAGACCGTTATCCGCAGTTTGATGCTTTCGTTGACGATATGATGTCGCTGGCGTACAACCGTTATCGCATAGAGGATATTCGCCAGGATGCTGTCAGGGATGCGTTTGAGGCGTGTGCACGCGAAGGTGCTTACGTGCTACGCCAGAGAATCCGAATGGAGGCTATTCAATGGCCCGAAAATTTTCAGGAGTGACAATTCATGAGCGTTGACAGTGTGCATACCGAGAAGCGCGGCTCTGTGCTGCAGGTGACGCTCGACCGTCCCAAGGCGAATGCGATCGATGTGGCAACCAGTCGAGCACTGGGTGATGTATTTGCCGGATTTCGAGACGACCCTGATCTGCGCATCGCCATTATCACCGGTGCCGGTGAGAAATTCTTCTGCCCTGGATGGGATCTAAAAGCCGCCGCAGACGGCGAAGCTGTGGATAGCGACTATGGGGTTGGCGGCTTTGGCGGCCTGCAGGAGTTGCCCGATCTTAACAAGCCGGTGATCGCCGCGGTCAACGGCATCTGTTGCGGTGGCGGCCTTGAGTGGGCCTTGTCGGCTGATCTGATCCTTGCCGCCGAGCACGCCACTTTTGCTTTGCCCGAGATTAATTCAGGTACTATTGCCGATGCCGCGACATTGAAATTGCCCAAGCGCATTCCTTGGCACATTGCTATGGAGTTGTTATTTACCGGCCGATGGATGGACGCCGTCGAGGCGCATCGCTGGGGTCTTGTGAACGAAGTATTACCCTCTGGCAGTCTGTTGGAGCGAGCCCATGAACTTGCAGTCACACTGGCCGAGGGTCCGCCGCTGGTATATGCGGCTATCAAGGAGGTGAGTCGGGCTGCAGAAAATATGCGTTTTCAAGATGCGCTTGACGGTATTACGAGTAGAAAGTTCCCTACAGTGGATAAACTGTATTCCAGTGAAGATCAGCTTGAAGGCGCGCGCGCTTTTGCCGAAAAGCGAAAACCGCAGTGGCAAGGGCGCTGACGGCTCAGGTGGCGCTCTTTATTCGGGCATCAGTTATTTTTTGATACTTAGCTGATCTTGCCTGGGGATTTTCGGTATATTGTTAGGGCGTTTTCGCAAGCATTTTTTAAGACATCGCGGGTCTAGGGAGTATTGCCACCATGGAAGAGTGGTCTGTTGTTCACAAGGTTTCGATCCTGGGTTTTTTGGGGGCAGCGCTTTTTGGCGCGATTGCCAGTAAGACCCATTTTTGCATCATGGGATCGATCAGTGACTGGATCAATATGGGTTCCAGAGTGCGTTTTCGTGCCTGGATGTTGTCGATCGGTATTGCCATTTTAGGTGCGCAGGGCATGCACCATCTCGGTTGGCTCGATCTGGGTGGATCGATTTACCTTAGTACAAACTTTGGCCTTGTGGGGTTTTTGATTGGCGGTGTTCTTTTTGGCATAGGAATGACGCTCGGCGCTGGCTGCGGCCAGCGTACCCTGGTGCGGGTCGGCGGGGGAAATCTCAAATCCCTACTGGTGCTAATCGTCATGGCGATTACTGCTTATGCCACGCTTCGTGGCTTGCTCGCCATCATCCGGATCGAAGTATTCGATGCGCTTGCGATTGACCTTGGTGCACGCGATATTGCCGACCAGGGCATCGGCACCTTACTCGCACACTTCACCGATACGTCTGCGGGAGCAGTTTCCAGAATTGTTGCGCTGGTGCTTGGCCTGGGCGCCGTGTGGTATGCGTTAAAAGACCGCGATTTTCGCGCCAGTTACGACAATCTGCTTGCCGGCACGGTGATCGGCCTGCTGGTAGTTGGAGCCTGGTATGTAACAGGTGTGATTGGCAACGATGACTTCGAGCCGGTAATGATCGAGGCGATTACCTTTGTCGCCCCCACCGGTAATACGCTCAACTATTTAATGACCTGGACCGGCTCTGAGATTAATTTCGGGATTGCCGTGGTGCTGGGCATGATGGTCGGCTCTTTTGTCTATGCAGTAGCGACCGGGAACTTTCGGATAGAGACCTTTATGACCCGTGCCGATATGCGCAACCATTTGCTGGCCGGAGTACTGATGGGCTTTGGTGGCGTGCTATCGCTTGGCTGTACTATTGGTCAGGGAGTCTCGGGTATCTCGACGCTGGCCCTGGGTTCCCTGGTTGTGCTGCTAGCGATTATTCTCGGCTGCTCACTCACAATGAAAATGCAGTACTACATGCTGGATGAAGGATTCTGGCCCTCACTACGACAGTCGCTTGCAGACCTACGCCTGACGCCGCGGGTATAATGCGCGTCCCTCCGGGCCGTTAGCTCAGTTGGTAGAGCATCTGACTTTTAATCAGGTGGTCGCAGGTTCGAACCCTGCACGGCCCACCATATTTCAAGCACTTACGAGTGTTTTGAAAAAGGGCTTCCCCAATTGAAAGCCGATTCCCCAATTCAATAGCCGTTTCCCACTCTGAAATGGCTGACCATGGTGTTCATTTAACGGCACTCTTGGAACTCAAGAGTAAGACTGCTCGACTCTCTTACATCCTAGAAAACTTCACTAGCATTCGTCAGAAGAAACCGGATGGCAAAACCGGGAGACCTTGGCCCGGGGTAATATTGCTTGAGGGCTTTGACAAAGAATTCCTCGCTAGCCACCTGACTGCCCGTGATTACGGCGGGAGGAAAGCAACGTCAACGCTGTTCCAGATGGCAGAAAAAACAACCATGCTTTTGAAGATGGTTGACGTAACCCATGACCAGAAATTTGAGTTGGGTAGGTATCTGTTATCCGCTTTCGTTTATGCCGGGATATACAACTTAGAGCGGTTGGATGAGGCAGGAGATAGCCCTTACTACGTTGTTGGTACAGGCGAGCCGCTACCAGAGAAAACCATCCCTGAAAGAACCCGGTTTGAGCCTTTCCCGCCTTGGACTACCAATAAAGATGATTTCGGGAACAGGCTAGTTAAGCCGTCCCATCCCTGTCCACCAAAGTTTGAAGTTGATCCTGAGATTGATTCCGGCGCGCCTTGGGTTGGGGCTGTCCATAAGTTGGAAAGCACTCC